>WRJN01000009.1 GCA_009778605.1 Oscillospiraceae bacterium | reverse complement strand
GTAACCATTTCGTTGAATATCAACAATCAAGGCGTGTTTTGGTACTTTTGCACGAGCAAAAGTACAAAGCTCAAGCAAACCGCGAGCAAACTCACTTAATATCACGATTCTCCTTAATAATGCTCTGCATAACAGCGACTTCTGCCGAAATGTCCATCGCTTTATCGGCGTACAACTCATCATACACGCGCTTGAACTCCCCTGCCATATTCGCTGTCACACCCTCGATTTTCGCCATAGCCGCGCGAATATTCTCGCCCTTGAGCGACTCGGGCTTGGCATCAAACTCGGCGTAATTACGGAGTAAATCCACTGTAGTAGGCAGGTAATAATTGGCATACTGCCGCAGATTCTTATACTTATCGGGGTGCGCGGCGATATACTCGGTAATTTCGTCAACCACGCGTAAAATATCGCCCAATGACTCGGTGATACTCGGCGACGATATACTCTGCGACAAGCGCAGAAGTTCACACTTGTTATCGTGAATGCTAACCATCATGCTGTCAAAATCGCTTACACCGGTCAGCACAGGGCGTTTGAGGCGCGGTTCAGTACGTACGACTTCGACGAAATACACCGTACGCGGAAAAAATTTGGACACCAAAAGCGACGCCAATATCGCCAAGACAAAACCAACCACCAAAGACGGAATGTTCGCCAATGTCGCGAACGGAAACAACGTCGCAAAGCTGACAATAAACCCCCAAATCGGGAACGTCTTCTTCATCTCATACATTGTTTTAGCCTCGGTTTCGCTTTCGGGAAGCGGGTCGTTGAACCCGAACACGACTTGTTTATAGTCAAGGTCAATCGTCATTTCCTTGAAATAACCGCGTTTCATGAGGGCGTTCAAATCCGACGACACGTCCCGCAAAGGTCGTCCGATATTACGAACAACGTGAGGAATCTTCACACAATCCCCCCCTGCGAGTAAATCCGAATACTTGCGGGAGCGTTCGGAGCGTATAAATGCCCGAATGCCGAGTATCATCCAAATCACCGTAAACATCACGCCGCCCAGAAGAACGCGCCCAAACGTACCGACGTTATCTTCCGTCGCGCCTGCGATTGCCGCAGCGACAAAAAACGGAATGGGTGCAGCCAACGACGCAAGAATCGCAAACGTCCCAAAAACGCGGTCAATCGTTTTTGCCGACGCATTATAATTTATATTTTTCACTGTTTTCATTTCACTTCAAACCTCCGCTTTACATAATCATATCCAAATTACGCTTACCATAAACGATTTTTTCAATACTCACAAATTTTTTCTCTTCATCTACTGCAAAAAGAATCAAAAAATCATCCACGATTGCACGACGATACCCATGTACAGACAATTTATCATCATAACATAAAGCAAAAAGATACGGATTACCGCCTATCACGTTTATCGTTTGCACCATTTTGTTATACAGCCGTTCTGCCGCAATATAATTATCAAGGTCATCAGATATATACGCAACAATGCTGTCGAGTTCACGTTTTGCTTTTGCCGTAAACTCAACTCGAAAATCCATATAATCTTCTTATCTCCTCAAACACAATCTCTGCGGGAATCGTCCCACCCCGGGCGACTTCGCGCCGTGATTGCGCTAAAGAGGCGTATACTTCTTCGATATTGTTAATATCTAAATCAGGGCAAGATGCAATACCGTCACAATTGATAGTATCGTCAGTAAAATCAATCACAGCTTTATTAGTCGCTCTGCCGTTTTTCATAACCAATCACCTCGTATATCTATTATACACCTTTCCCCTCCCATTGTCAACTCATATTTTCCAAAAACTCAATCGCCGCGCCGAAAGCGTCATCAATCGCCTCAACCTCATGCCACCGCCCTTTCTCGTTCCACATGAGCCGCCCTAAATTCACCGACACGTTGACCCGCTCCGTCATGTTCAGCTCGACGCGTTTCGCATACTTATCCGACAGGCGCGACAATGCCTGCATATCAGGATTCTCCCAATAAAACACCAACCGCGCATCATCTTTATCCCTACCCTTGCTAACTACGTGAGTGACTTCCACAATCCCCAACGCCCCCGCCATATTCCGCAGACGCGCCGCATGAATCAACCCGCGCACAGACTTAGGAATCACGCCGTAACGGTCGGTCAACTCATCGGTAACGTCCCGAGCGTCCTCTTCGTCGCGAATCTCGGCGATTTTCTTGTAACAGGCAATACGCTGTGCCTGATTAGAAACGTAACTCTCGGGAATGAACGCGTCCGACTTAATATCCACTACGCAGGAAACCGACGCGCATTGCGCGTTGCCAAGCGCGCCTTCGCCGCCTTTATCCGCAGACGTTTCTACAGCATTGTCCGCGTTACTCTGCGCCTCCTTGACAGCTTCTTCTAACAGACGAACGTACGTCTCATACCCGACGGTTGACAAATGCCCCGACTGGCTCTCCCCCAACACGCTTCCCGCGCCGCGAATCTCCAAATCACGCAACGCAATCTTGAACCCTGCCCCGAACTGCGTAAACTCCTTGACGGCGTTGAGGCGTTTCTCGGCAAT
Organism: Oscillospiraceae bacterium; assembly: GCA_009778605.1. Taxonomy (GTDB): domain Bacteria; phylum Bacillota; class Clostridia; order Oscillospirales; family Ruminococcaceae; genus Ruminiclostridium_E. The sequence goes on along the minus strand of WRJN01000009.1, from coordinate 26,277 downwards.
CTCCGACAATGCTTTACCGCGCGCGAAGGTAAAATACGCATAAGCACGGCGATTCGTCCGCCCCACGCGCCCGCGCAACTGGTGCAACTGCGCCAACCCCATACGGTCGGCGTTCTCGATAATAAGCGTATTGACATTGGGTACGTCAATGCCCGTTTCAATCAACGTCGTACACACTAATATATCTATTTCGCGTTCGAGCAGTTTGCGCCACACATCAAGCAATTCCCGCTCGTCCATCTTGCCGTGCGCCACACCGATTCGCGCCTGCGGTACTAACTCGTGGATTTTCGCTGCACAAGTCATGATTGTCTCGACGCGGTTGTGAACGTAATACACCTGCCCTGCCCTGCGTAACTCTTTTTGGATTGCCCCGACGACTACGCCCAAATCATGTTCAATGACATACGTCGTGACAGGGATTCGGTCATGAGGCGGCGTTTCGATTACGCTCATATCGCGAATGCCCGACATAGCCATGTTCAACGTCCGCGGAATGGGCGTCGCCGACAATGTAAGCACGTCCACCCCCACGCCCTCGCTCTGCAAATCCGCCGCCACGCCAACGCTCCGCAAACCTTTGAGCTTTTCCTTTTGGTTCACCCCGAACCGCTGTTCCTCGTCAATAATCACCAACCCCAAATTCTTGAACTTGACGCTCTTGCCCAAAACCGTGTGCGTACCGATTACAAAATCTACCACACCCGACTCTAACTTCTTTACAACCTCGGCTTTTTCTTTAGGCGAACGAAACCGCGACAACAGCTCCACATTCACGGGCAACCCTGCCATACGCTGTAACGCCGTCTGATAATGCTGCCACGCAAGCACCGTGGTCGGGCACAACAGCGCGCACTGCTTGCCCTCCATGACGCACTTGAACACACCGCGCAACGCCACTTCGGTCTTGCCGTACCCCACATCTCCGCACAGCAACCTGTCCATGGGTCGCGCACTCTGCATATCTTTTTTCAGCTCCTCTATACACGTCAACTGGTCGTCCGTCTCGATATACCCGAAATTGTTCTCAAACTCGGCTTGTTCTTTCGTGTCCTTGCCGAACTTATGCCCCTTTGCCCGCATACGCGCCGAATACAGCTCAATCAATTCCTCTGCCAATTCCTCCACCGCGCGCTTGACTTTCGCCTTCTGGTTGAACCACGTATCGGTGTTGAGCTTAGACAGCTTCAAATTCGCCGTTTCGACATTGCCGATATACCGCGCAATAAAATCAAGTTGCGTGACGGGGACATACAACACGTCTTTCCCCGCATACTTGAGCTTGATGTAGTCTTTGCTTGCGCCGTCGGCGGTGAGTTTCGTCACCCCCTCAAATATTCCAATTCCGTAGTTATCATGAACAATATAATCCCCCACGTTGATGTCCGTCAACGCCCGAATCGTCTCCGACTTGCTCTTGCGCTTGGACTTAGCTCTTACATTGCCGCTCGCATTTCCTGCGGTTATACTCCCCTGCCCTGCCGCTGAACCCATGCGCCGCGCAATCCCTAAATGCGTAATACACGCACATTTCGCCAACGGATACTCAAAACCCGCTGACAGCGTTCCGGGAGTCACGAATATATGCCTCGAAAAGACTTTCTTGGGCTTCTCGGAATAGTCAGCAGGCAATCCGTCGTCCCGCAAATCGTTCGCCAATGACTTAGCCGCCTGAACCGTCCCTGCAAAAACGACAATGGCATACCCGCACTTGAGGAACTCCCCTAACTCCGCACGCAGTTGCCGCATATCGCCGCTCCACGGCGGCAGTTGATTTGTTCCTATGTTCACAGAAGTATGCTCACGTGAAAAAGTGTCGAACTTTGCAATCAGCTTTTCGCCTAAAATAGCATCGTACTCCGACTTAGACAACATATACCGATTATCGACAATCGCACCGCCCTCAAGTGATAATTCAATGTCTGCTTTCAATTGTTCATATGCGGCGCGAAACTGTTCATTACAGTTAGTTTGTTCACATATTACGATTCGCTGAACAAAATCAAACAGCGTCGCGTCGTTCGCGCTCTCCGTCGCTGGCGCGACAGTTACCGAGTCTAACTTCCCTACCCGACGTTGGCTCTGCGTATCAAAGGTGACTATGCTCTCCACGGTATCCCCCCACAAGTCGATTCGCACAGGCGCGGGCGCGTTGACGGGAAAAACGTCAATGACAGAGCCGCGTAGCGAAAACTGGGACACTGCCTCCACCATATCCACGCGCGCGTACCCCTGAGTGACTAAGTGTTCTGTCAGTGCGGCAGTATCAATGTCGCTGTTTTGGGTGACAGTGATTGAATGATTGGCTAACTCCTCGGGCGAAAACGTAGTCTGTGCCGCCGATTCGGGCGTTGCCAAAATAACGGGCGGGAGGTTCGCCAACACCGACAGTCGGCGGTGTTCGTATTCGCAGGACTGCGCGTCCGCCGCGATGAGGTTGTGGTCTTTCGCGGGATACACCGCCGCCGCGCCGCCTAACGCACTTATATCGTCATACAAGCGCATAGCCTCATTCTCGCTCTCAACAATCACCAACAGCGGCGGGGCGTTTTCCTGCGCCAACGCCGCAAGCCAGTGCGCTTTTTGTATGCGGCTTAACCCCGATATGCCAATCGGCACACCGGGGTTTTCGTTTTCGATTAACCCCGCGTATTCGGGGAGCATTTTCGCCACAGAATGAAAAAAACTCATCTTTGCAATCCTATTCCGGTCCTATTCATCATCATATTGCAAAACATAATCAGGGTCATAACCGTCATACACGTCCTGCACGCGTTCGTCCTGCGCCTGTCGCTCAATGTCGTCATAATCGTCCGCGTCGGCATCGGTATCCGCGCCTATACGCTTGAGTATATCTTTAATATCATTAACCGTTTCGCCATCTGTCGCAGTCTGTCCTTTTTTGTACGACGCCATAACTGCCGACAGTAACAGGAATCCAGCCAGCCCTGCCAAAGATATAATCAACCCTATATCCATATTCTTAGGAAAGAATTTCAACACAATTTCGTTTTCGCCGGGTGGAACGTCAATGGCGATAAACGCGCTCTGGTCAACCCACTCATTAGGCTCTTCATCGTCGGTCTTGATTTCCCTCTGCCAGTTGGCAATGCCTTTTATGGGGACTTTTTTGCCGTTGACATACGCGCTCCACCCCGGTTCAGTGGGAATAGACGTGAACAAAACGCTGCTCTCGTTATAATTCGTAGTCAGCTTAAGATGGCGATTGTTTTTCACCGTCAAGTGAGTATTCTCGTTCATTTGGCGAATACGCGCAACGTCAGCGGTGAGCAATTCCTCATCTGCCCGCACAACGTATTCCTCGCTGAAGAACATCACGTCCCCCTCCAAAGGAATGGACACCGTAACCATGAACGGTTCGCCTTTCTCAAAGTGCCCTAACGGACGAACGTAGTGATGCCCGCTCATATACATCTGCCCCAAAAACTCCGGCGCGGGTGTTTCGCCTAATTCTACCCAGTTGTCATAGCGTTTGAGCCACAAATTCGTCGCGCGTTCATACCCTGTCGGGAAGTATAGATAAAATTCTCCCGCCTCGTCTGCCACAAAGTCATACTCAATATGCGCGTTGGCATTTGCAGCGATTCGGCGATACTCCTGATACGCCCCAATCATCTTGAAGTTTACGTTTTCGGGGCGTTTGTCCGTAGGCGTCTGTCGCACGAAGTAGGGGTTGTTGTTCTCCCCGAGAATGTTGGAAAACAGTTTCGTCTGATTGTCTAACACCTCATGTTCGTCCAACACAAAATCTCTCACGCGCGGATTCGCCAAAAACGCCACAGGCAGTGCGTTCTCGTTAAAATTCACGTCAATATCCTCCCGCGATTCCACCGACCAGTGCGAGTCAGACGGCGCGGACAGAATGTATCTGAACCCAAACAGGCTGTCTGATACGGGCGTCGCGCCTATATACACCGCTGAGTGACTGCGCGCCTCATACCCGAAGCGTTTCATGGTGACAAGCGCGTTGGCGTTCATCATGCTGGAGCTGTGGGTCAAACCGCGCATACGCAGAGCCATCGGGTCATTGGCGGAACGCGCAAAAGTTTTCTCCATTCGATAGAACTCGTCGCGTTGTTTCATCTCGCGATTCAACTCGTCAGTGACTTCCCGCGTAATCACCATGCTCTTGAACGAATCACGGTTGGAATATGATATGTCAATATTTTGCATATGCAGATTGTATAACGAGCTTAGCGTCATTTCCGCGCACACTAACGCCACGACTATCATTGACAGCACACCGAATTTGTTCAGGCGGTTCTTAGTGATGGCAAGCAACACAGTATACAAAACAAGCGTACCTAATGCAGGCAGAACTGTTTTAACAAACGGGAACACGTCACGTTCAGCCGTTTCGGTCATCGTAACCATAGTGTCAGACACCTGCCAATACCCGATTACACAGCCGAATAACACAACTCCGATTAGTAGCGAATAGCGCGATACCTTGCGTATGTTGTGCATAACCTCCGCCCCGAACGCGAGCATGAGGAACCCTAACATAAAGGAGTATCTGAACGGCAGCCAGTTAGGTACCTGCCCGCCGTGCCACAATATGTCGATTGGTTTAATGAGCATACTGAACACCAATACCAACATCAGCACGATTCCGCCGAACCGACGGGCGCGCCGTACTCGCGGCAGTGCGAAATACGCAGGGAGGAGGACTAATGCCAACGTCCCCGAAAAGAGCATAGGGCGTCCGTTGGGGCGCACGGTGTCATAACTGTTCAGGACGAATTTCCGCATGACTTCCATGAACTCAAACCACAGCTTGAAGGTATAATCGGGCTCAGAGAAGTCAAACTTGCCGAGTTGTAATGACGCGTACACAGGGAACAACAAGAACGCCGACATCATCACCGCACACACCGCCGACGCAGTGAACAGCCCTGCACGCTTGAACAAGACGAGCCAGTTTCCGCGACAGTCAAGCCTGCGCGAAGTCAGCGCGTAGTAGATGAAGTACAGCGCGGCGAATATCCCAATCATAAACCCGATATAAAAGTTAGTCAGGAACGAGTACGCCAACATCAGCGTCAGCAGTTTATACTTACCCTCTTTGAGCAACGCCTCAACACCCAACACCACAAGCGGCAGGGCGATTACGCCGTCAAGGAACATGGGGTTCATAGTATGCACTATGTTATACGCGGTCAACGCGTACATGACGGAGAACATAACCGTCGTGTGTGTGTTGAACTTGCGCCACGTCCCTAAGTATAACGCCATAGCGACCGCCGAAAACCCGATTTTGGTGAGTATCATCAACAACAAGCCCTCGGTAATAAACTTGATGGGCAAGAGCCACACGATAATGTTAAACGGGCTGACTAAATAATACCCCATTGTACCCACAAACTCCCCCGAATAATTACGGCTCCAGGAATATAACAAGCTCTCACCGTTGAACAACACGTCTCTCATATAGATATGGTAATAGACGTATTGCGCATTCATATCAAGGCACAGCACAGAGCGGTTGCCTACGGGCCACACGCCGTACAACGAATACGCTAACAACATCGCCACAAACCCTATGCAAAATGAAATCCAGACATGGGGTTGCGTGATAAAAAACATCTTGATTTTGTAGAACGGCGTGTCCGGTTGATTCAGCGGTAGCGGGATTTTCGCTGTATTCGCCGATTCACTCGGCACAGTCGCGCTTAAAAAAGCAGGTTTTGCACTTTTTTTCTTTTTAATCATTGCTTGATAACTCCTTGGTTCTATCCGTATCTTCGTTTACTATATATCGTGGGCGGAACTTTATTTCCTCGTAAATTTTTGCTAAGTAGTACCCGATAATCCCCAACCCGAACATCAGCATTGAGCCGATAATCAACAACAGCAGAATCACCGTGGTAAACCCCGTCATGGATTTGTTTAAGAACCACATCACAAACGTATGTACGCCCAACACCACCGTCATCACCATGAACAACACACCGAACACCGTCATCATGTGCATTGGGAAGTTGGTGAACCCCGTCACACTGGACAGCGCGAACTTAAACAGGTTACGAAAGCTCCATTTGGTTTTACCGTGCAACCGCGGCTGAACCTCAAACGAAACGTGTGTCGTCTTGAACCCTACCCAAGCGGACAGTGCGCGAAAAAACGTCTGGCGTTCCTGCATTGCGTTGAGTGCGTCAATGACTTTACGGTCAAGGAGTTTATAGTCACTCGCGCCGTCAAGATTGAGCCCTGACGACGATTTCATGAGCCGGTAAAAACTCTTGGCGAACGCCTTGTATACAAGGCTTTCCCGCCCTCGGCTTGACTTACGCGCCTCGACGACTTCGTAGCCGTCTTTCCACAACTCGTGCATTTGCACAATCAGCTCGGGCGGGTGTTGTAAATCACAGTCAATGACGACTGCACACGAACAACCACACTCGGCGGCTTTTTCAAGCCCTGCGAATATGGCAGCTTCTTTGCCGAAATTGCGCGAGAACCGTACGCCTTTGATACGCGGGTCGGACTTTGCGCGCGCCTTGATAATTTCCCACGTATTGTCACGGCTTCCGTCGTCCGAAAAGATGATTTCAAAGTTAATCTTTGCACTGTCTAAAAGCCCCGAAATAGTGTCCGAAGCTGTATTTATATTTTCGCCCTCGTTATAGGCGGGTATAATGACTGATAACATTTAGACTCCTTTGGCGTTTAACTTCGGGCAAACGAAACCTGCGGTTTCTTGCCCTGCGAGGGTCAGGCGGAGCCTGACTCCTTTGCGTTCAACTCATTAAATTAGGGCAAACACCGCACACAACTTACCTCACAGCCACGGGAAATTCTCCTCCACGCTCGTGTCTTTTTCCTCCACAACAACGTCACCGTAGCGGCTGTGCAGATACAACAAGTCCACGTTATACATCATCGAATCGGGGACGCGCGCCGTGATGTTACCCTGTGTGCTGTTCACAACCATTATGGACACCAAATAATCAAAGTCCAACGACACATTGCCCGAATTCGTCCTGACACTGTACGGCGTGGCAGGGCGCGTCACCTCAATCGACGCGCTGTCGGTCGTGACGTTGACGCCCTCAGCCACACGCAAGTGATACGCGTTGAGAACAACGTCACCGCTAACCGATTTGATGTTGATTTGCTTATACTTCACGTCCTGCGGCAGGTAGACTTTCATGTGATACGAAAACAATTCAAGTGTAAAAAAGCTGACGGCGAATCCGTCGTCTTGGCTTATAGTGGTCTCACGCGTGTAGCCGTCCTCGTCTTTTTCGCTGATGATGACAGGCAACTCCGACACGTAGCTCACTTTAACGGTGTCCCCGTCCCACGTTTCGATTGACAGCGGAATCCCCGCCGTGTGAATGTTTATGATGTGAGACATGTCTTTTGCTAACTCAACGTATCGCGTATCGCGACTGACATAGCCGCCGAATCGGTCACTCGCGTAACGCTCGGCTAATACAGCCGCCGCTGACGATAACGCGCAGAGCAACGACAGCGCAATCAAGAGCTTGACTTTTATATCGCGTTTGCGCTTTACTCGGAATCGCCTACGTTTCATACTTCTTTATCCGCGAACTTTCTTAAAATAAACGGTTGTTTGGGGAAGAGCATGATAATCACCACCCCTAATGCAAGCCCTCCGGACAAGCAGGCGATTCCCGCAAAAAGCATCGCAGGCGGCGATATATCCGACGCGACGCTCGTGAAAAAGCCGCTCATCACGCCGATTGACAGCGGTATCGCTAATATCCCTGCCGAAATCATGATGATTGACGCGCTAATCGCCGCAAGAAACAACACAAACACGATAATCAGCACAATCAATCGGACAAATCCGCGCATAAACAAACCTCAATTAACATAAAGTTTTGGTTCAAGCCTTTTACAAAAGGCTTGCAGGGGTTTGGGGGCAGAGCCCCCATTTTTAGTATACCTCGTCGGCGGTGTTATCCATTCGTTTTGCGACAATCGCAAAATAAGTCAACAACAAGAACACGACGCTCAATGCAAGTGTAATGCCCATTGTCGCCACGATACTGCCCACGCCGATTCCGTCGTAGTACCCTTTTCCGTTGGCAAAATTGTCGATGATTCGCCCCGTCATGCCCTCGCTGTCCATGCTCCACGGCGTATATTTCTTGATGTTGAACGCGAAGTTAATGAAAGGAAACACGGCGTTTGCCAACAACACGTAGATAATGGCTAACTTAGGTTGTGCCAACCCGATTCCGAACAGCATATACATACACGTCATGAACATCAGCGACATTCCCGTGAGTGCGCCGGTTACAAAGACAAGCTCAGTGGGGTAAGAATGCCCCAACAAAACCCCGCACGCGCCGTTAGCGATAAGCGCGGACAACACAGTCAACACAAAAAACATAGGCGGGAAAATCATGAACTTGGGTAAAACGTATCCGGCAGGTGTCAGCCCTGCGGTTTGCGGCACGATAATAGAGCGTTTCTTTTGCTCACCACCGCACGCGCCGCCGATTATCAACGCGATTAACACAAACATCAACGGAGGCATAAACGGCGACGAAAACAGCGCGAGTGAGCTGATATAAGACATCATGAGTCCGCTCTCCCCCTCAAACATCGTCAGCATATCCGACATACCCGACATACTTTCCATGCCCTCCATGCCCGACAACTCGTCATACAACGGTTGCATGGCAAGCATCATCTTAGAAGTGAGCGGGCCTACTAACGCACTGCCCAAAAACGCCAACAATAACCCTAAAAAGCGATAACTGCGCCAAAAGTATAACAACTCTTTTTTCAAACCTGTAACAATTTGATTCATTGTGCTGTACCTCCTTGAGATTCCCCGAAACCAAGCCCGCCCTCATACTTAGCCGATCCTGTAATAGTGAAGTAAATATCCTCGAGGGTTGTTTTCTGCGTAAACATCTGCGAAATGCGGATTTTTTTGCGATACACCAACGAAATCAGCTCATCATACAACACCGCCGCACGTTCCGCGTCCGCCGCACCGAGCATGACTGCGCCGCTCACCGGGTTATAGTCACTGAAACTAATGGACGGCAACATACGCATTTCTTCAGCGATTGCCGCGTCAGGCGTGGTTAAAGTCACCGAAATGCCTGTGGACTGGCTGCGGTATTTCGTCACAATTTCGTCTATTGCGCCTTCTTCCATGATTACGCCGTCTTTCATAATCCCCACGCGATTGGCGACACGCTCCACATCGGTAATGATATGCGTGCATAAAATAATCGTCGCGCCGTCGGCTTTGAGCCCCCGAATAATCTCCATGACTTCTGCGCGCCCTTCGGGGTCTAACGCTGAAGTAGGCTCATCTAAAATGAGGAGTTCGGGGTGGTCGAACATTGCCGCGGCAATACCCAACCGTTGATTCATGCCGCGCGAGTATCCTTTGATACGTCGGCACGCACCCTCAGTCATACCCGTGACTTGCAGGACTTCTGCAATTCGTGCGTCAACGTCTCCCGCGTAGTTGGCGCAGGAAGCGATAAACTTGAGGTACTCGTACCCGTTCATGTAGCCGTACAGCGCGGGCGTTTCGGTGAGGTACCCGATTTTGGCTTTATTCGTCTCGTTCGCGAATTCAATCTTGCCCTCGTCTTTGCCCACAATGTTGCAGATGATGTTCATGGTCGTGGTTTTCCCGCAGCCGTTCTTGCCGAGAAATCCATAGACATCGCCTTTTTGCAAGTTCATGTTCAGCCCTTTAAGGACAGGGAAGTTTTTGTATTTCTTGCGTAGATTTGTTATTTTTAGCATGGCTTGGCTCCTATATTTGATACAGTAATAAGCGGTAATTATGACAATTGTATCACGAATTGGCGCGTTTGTCAAGGAAAATTGCCTAATAATTCATCGGTTGTGATTTTTAGAGCTTTAGACAATGCCAAAACTTCAAAATCTTGCACGAGCCTGTACTGCCCCTCAAGTCTTGACAGGCTTGTCGCGCTTATATCTAACCCTAACACTTGCAATTGTGCCAAAAAATCTTTTTGCTTGATTTTACGCTCATTCCTGATTGAAACGACTTTTACACCGACTATGTTTTTGTTACCCGGTTCACTGCTCCTTGGTTTCATGATGAATACCCCCCTCGCTTAAAATTATTTCTAATTTTAATACGAAAAGGGCTTGACTTCCAATAAAAATTTTTCATGCTCATTTCATCGTCAATTAGCACAACGAAACACTTATGATAGACTGTGAATTTAGTTAATTTGCCATTGCAGTTTACGACGAGTTTTAGAGAATCAGCTAAAAGGTATGAAATCGGTCTGAATTTCAATGATTTAACACTGAAAAAGTCTGTTTTCAGTAGTATATGAACAACCACACCCCCTGCCGATTAGCAGGGGGGTTATGTTATTCTTATTCTCTGAACAAATCCGAATGTGTACCTGTTCTCGTGAGGTACAAATACAATGTTTCCTCACCGATTTTGTAAATCAACAACCAGTCAGGTGTTATGTGACATTCACGACACCCCGTATAATCACCTTTAAGTGCATGGTCGCAATAATGTTCTTCCAAAACTTCACCACTTGCAAGTTTCTTAATTACATCTGTTAGCAAATCAAGATTATAACCGCGTTTTTGTACTGTCTTTAAGTCTCTTTTGAACTTACTTGTCGGTTTTACAATATACATTATTCGAGCAGCTCCTTCATCATTAAACCTACGTCGGTATAAGATTTCCCCAATGAAGGATTCTTCTCCATTTCTTCAACTTCTGCAATAGCGGCTAATGTTTCGGCGTTAGGATTCGACCATGACATTGACGGCTTTACAATTTCTTTCACAATAACACTGATAGCACGTAAAGTGTGTTCAGGCAAAACTTCAATGTCGTTGATTAACTGCTGTCTTAATTCCATATCATCACCTCATTTACTCGGTCATATCCTCATAATTCTGCTTACCGTGGAATATCCGCGCCACTGTAATCGTTTTGTCGTCATCGTCAACCCAATACAACACTATGTAGTTCTTCACGATTAACTTGCGATACTCGTGTTCGCTCACCACATCAGATTCGTATACAGGGCATGAATACGGCATACGCCTGATTCGCATAAAGGCATTGTCGATTTGCTTATTTATGCGTTTAGCAGCAGTCGGATTATAAAAATCATGTTTTATATAATCCAACATCTTATCTTTCTGCCGCTGAGCGGTAGGCAATAAATCTAACTTATACATCTTTTATCTTCCATACTCGCTATATAATCGTCAATCAGCTTTTCTGATATAGCGAAAGACTCCTCCATAGTATAACGCTTAGTAGTCGTTTTTGCTTCAATTTCTGCTTCCAACAAACCCTTGTCAATATACTCTTCCCAAGTCAGCTCTTTCTCGCTCATGACCCAATCACCTCCTTACCCCCCATGTATAATTGCAAATCTTTAGGTATACACACACTGCCGTCCTCGCACAGGTTGTTCTCCAAGAACGCAATCAACATTCGCGGAGGCGCGGCGACAGTATTGTTCAGCGTATGCGGGATATACTTCTCGCCGTCCTCACCGCGCACGCGAATCCCCAAACGGCGCGCCTGAGCGTCCCCTAAGTTAGAACAGCTACCTACCTCAAAAAACTTCTGCTGACGCGGCGACCATGCCTCCACGTCAATGCTCTTGACTTTTAAGTCTGCCAAATCCCCCGAGCAACACTCAATCGTACGGACGGGAATGTCCAACGTCCCGAAAAAGTCCACCGTGTATTGGCACATCTTCGCGAACCACTCCGCCGACTCCTCAGGGTTACACAACACCACCATTTCTTGCTTCTCAAACTGGTGGATTCGATACACACCGCGTTCTTCAATTCCGTGCGCGCCGACTTCTTTGCGAAAACAAGGCGAATAACTGGTGAGTGCTTGCGGTAAATCATTTTCGGAGATTAACTCACCGATAAACTTGCCAATCATGGAATGTTCACTCGTGCCAATCAAATACAAGTCTTCCCCTTCGATTTTGTACATCATGCCTTCCATTTCGGCAAAACTCATGACCCCGGTCACAACTTCGCTGCGTATCATGAACGGCGGCACGTAATAAGTAAACCCCCTGTCAATCATGAAATCGCGGGCGTAGGAAAGAATCGCCGAATGCAGACGCGCAACGTCTCCTTTAAGATAGTAAAACCCGTTGCCCGACGTTTTGCGCGCCGCATCAAGCTCAATGCCGTTCAGCCGCTCCATAATTTCCACATGATAAGGTACGTCAAACGGCTTAGGCTCTGCCGCACCGAACCGTGCTACCTCGACGTTTTCGGAATCGTCTTTGCCTAACGGTACATCATCAGCAATAATCTGCGGAATTTGCGGCAAAATTTCGTCGATTTGCTTTTTACATTTCTCAACTTCGGCTTCAATACCCGGTATTGTCAGTTTCAGCTCGGACACACTACGTTTGATTTCCTCAGCTTGTTCACGTTTTCCTTGTGACATGAACACTCCGATTTGCTTAGACGCGCTGTTCATTTCAGCGCGCTTATTCTCAAGCTCACTTAATTTAATACGATAAAGCGAATCGCTTGTAATCACCCTTTTGACAAGTTCTAACTTATCATGCTGAAACTTACGTTCCATATTCGTGCGGACTAAATCGGGATTTTCCCGTATAAATTTAATGTCTAACATTTTCAATCCATACCTTTCTGCCACCAGCGTGACATGAAAATATTTCCCTCCGACAATGAGGATTTAATTTCAACCTTTATTTTCCTTTATATTCCTTTATCGTTAAAATAAGTACGCAGTTCGTTGACCGTTTGTTCACATAGACAGCGTTTTGGGAACACATAGATTAACGCTCGATTAACAAATAGTAAAAACAACTCGTTCGTTTCCATTGAGTATAATTCTTCCTCACTGATGACATAGGTCGATTTCTCCACTTGTTCAGACATTTCCGCGCCTTCTTCTAATTTTCCCAATTCTTTTGATTCAGTCGGCGGCGGTACGTACACAATCGTTTCAATCTCAATTGACTGAGCGTCAAACACCGCTGCATACTTCTCTTCGTAGGACGTTTCTAAAACGGTGACTAACTTTTTACGCAATCGCCGCGGCTTGAGCCACAGGCTAATCCCCATTCCCAATGCGGCACCCGTCCCGATTGCACCAATTATAGGTACACTGCCGTATAGAAACAGATTCACGAATAAAATCACAGCTATAACGTATACCAAAGACAGCAGGATTGTACGACGCAGTGCGTATTTTTTCCAGTGTGCCATGAACCCCGTTTCCATTTCAGGTATTGTTACGTCATAATCTATTTTTAACATTTTTAAACCATACCTTTCTGCCTAAAACCTGACTATCATACTAATTGCGACGCCTATACAGCCTGCGGCGAACAGTAAAGCCATGATAACATCGAGTATTTTTTTCTTCAAATAAAACACAGGGATATGCAAAACAGCGACAATGGCGAGCATGACGAACAAAAACGGCATAATCCCGCGCAAATCTACCCCGAAAAGCAACCCGATTACGCAAAAAATCCAAAATGCGATACACGCGACAATCGAAAATGTTCGCGCAGTCGGGAGCGGATATTGCCGCGTCACTTCCTCTAAAACGGCTTTATAAGCCTCCTCACGCTTTTTATCGTCTTCAGTTTCTTTATAAACTTTGCCTGTCTTGTTTAATTTTTCGACGTTCTTGTCATTTCTCTCGGGTGTGTTCATGTTATTACCTGCTCCTGTTCCTGATTTTCTACCTCAAACACCAATTTCAAATCAATTTCGCAACCGTTCAACACGTTTACAGGTACTATGTCTTGTGTTGAATACACTTCTGCGACGTATTTCTTGTTTTGCAATACGTATTTGTGTACGGTTTCATTCTCGGGGTTGACTACCCAATATTCCCGCACACCTGCTTGACGGTACAGGTTGAACTTCACAAACGAGTCGTGATTTTCGTTAGACGGCGACAAAACTTCAATCGCTAAATCGGGCGCACCATTACAGCGTTTGCCGTCAGCCAACTTCTTAGGTTCACACACAACGAGTATGTCGGGTTGAACCACGTTTTTGTCTTTATTGCCTTTCGCGTTCAAACAAACGTCAAAGGGCGCGATAAACACTCTACAAGACTTGCCCCTCAAAAAGTTTTTGAGTTGCACGAAAATTTCACCCACTGCATCCTGATGTTTAACCGATGGTGCCGCCATTGCATACGGTACACCGTCAATCAGCTCAAACCGCTCGCCCTGTGCTAATTCCCACTTGGCGTAGTCTTCATAGGTGTAGCGTTGTGTTTCTATGTCAGACTTTAATAAAGCACCCATATGCTCACCTCACACATCAAGATTTACTACAGATTTCGCATTCTGTTCAATGAAGTTGCGGCGTGGCTCGACTTTATCGCCCATGAGAATCGAAAACGTCTCATCAGCCATTGCCGCGTCATCAATTTCAATTCGCTTCATTGTCCGCGTCGATGGGTCCATAGTAGTCTCCCACAATTGGTCGGCGTTCATTTCCCCGAGACCTTTATAGCGTTGTACATCAACCTTAGCATTATTTTCACCCGCCAACTCGTTTATATACGTCTCACGTTCTTCATCAGTGAACGCATACAACACTTTTTTTCCGCGATACACCTTATACAACGGTGGTTGCGCGATATAAACTTTACCGCTCTCCACAAGCGGACGCATAAATCGGTAGAAAAAAGTTAGCAACAACGTACGGATATGAGAACCGTCCACGTCGGCGTCCGCCATAATGACGATTCGCCCGTAACGCAACTTTTCCAAGTTAAACTCTTCGCCTAATCCTGTACCGAGTGCTTTAACAACGGGTAATAATTTCTCGTTACTTAACACTCTGTCAATTCGCGCACGTTCTACGTTGAGCATTTTACCCCACAACGGCAGAATCGCCTGAAACTCACTGTCCCGCCCTTGTTTCGCCGAGCCGCCCGCCGAGTCCCCCTCCACAATGTAAATTTCTGTCTTAGACACGTCTTTGTTATAACAGTCCGCCAACTTACCGGGCAGACCTACACCGTCGGTGACTGACTTGCGTTTCGCCTCCATAGCCTTACGCGCTGCGTCACGCGCCGCCTGTGAATTGATAGACTTCATGACAATAATCTGCGCCGTTTCGGGATTTTCCTCGAAATAATAAGTCAACTTTTCGGTGACAACTTTATACACAATGGGTCCCACTTCAGGGTTGCCGAGTTTGTCTTTAGTTTGCCCCTCAAACTCCGTTTCGGGCAGTTTCACGCTGATTACTGCGTTGATTGCCTCGCGAATTGCCTCACCGGAAATGTTTTGGACTGTTTCGTCTTCTTTACCTTTTTTTGACTTGCCTTTCCCGGGTTTTTTAGCCTCTTCTTCGCGGTATTTTTTAACAAAATCGTTGACAATTTTGCTGATAGCACGCCGAAAAGCCACTTCATGCGTACCGCCACCACCCGTGTGAATGTTGTTGGCAAATGAACGAATGGTCTCTGAATTAAAGTCATTATTATACTGAAACGCTACTTCTACAGTAATGTCATCAATCAAACCGTTGAGGTAAATTACATCTTTGTGCAAAACTTCTGCTCCGCGTTTTTTCTGCAACCACTCAATATAACTGACAATACCGCCGTCGTAACAAAAGTCTTGCTTTTTGTGATTATCTTCGTTACTGTCGCGCAAGTCAGCCGTGTGAAAGTTCAGGCTTGCATTAAGAAAAGCCTGTTCGCGCATACGTTCACGAATGACCGAGTAATCATATTCAATGTTGCGAAAAATCGCAACATCTGCTTTAAACCGCACTTTTGTGCCTGTTTTGTCGGTATCGCCGATTATTTTAAGCGGCTCGTCATACTTTCCGCCGTCATAGAATCGCTGGAAGTAGACGTTTTTGCCGTTACATACTTCAAGTTCAAGCCATTCTGACAGTGCGTTGACTACCGACGCACCTACACCGTGTAATCCGCCCGAGACTTTGTATCCGCCGCCGCCGAATTTACCGCCTGCGTGCAAAATCGTGTACACAACAGTCGCCGCTGAAATGCCTTCTTTTGGGTGAATATCCACAGGAATGCCGCGCCCGTTATCGGATATTTCAATGACGTTATCAGGCAGAATGCTCACGTTGATTTGCGTACAATACCCCGCCAACGCCTCGTCAATGGAGTTGTCAACGATTTCGTTGACAAGGTGGTGCAAGCCTTTCGGACCTGTCGTGCCGATATACATGGCAGGGCGCATTCGTACGGCATCAAGCCCCTCAAGAATTTCAATGTTACCCGCGCCGTAGTCTCCCTCTACCTTTGAACCTGCGTCAGACATTTCCTGAATGTCACCCACTTGTGAATCGGCATAATGCTCGGTTATTTCACCGATTTCTTCAATAACTGCATTTGCTTCAGTTTTATTTTCACTCATTCTTATTTTTCTCTACTTTCATATATTGCTAAAACTTCTTCAATATCTTCTTTTTCCATTGAAGCCATTTGAAGAGTGATTGCATCATCAATCGTTCCGCCAAGTTTTTTAGTAGTTAAAAGTCCTGCTAAATTTGTTTTTTTAGTATCTCGTATTTCATTTGTAACTGTCAAGATTCGCCTTTCGGACGAGCAAAGCCCATCCTTTGGGCTTATCTCTTCTTTAGCTTTTGCCATAGCTATATTCCTTTCACACTACATCTTTTTCTAAGCGTCAATGTCGAAACATTTGTGACGTATACATGGCTGTCCGTGACAGTAAAACTTTTGGGCAAATCTAACGATACATAGTAAATCTGCCCGTTTTTCTGGCTAATTTGCAGAAACTTATCAACATCTTTGTTCACGGTGAGACGTTCAATGTCGAATATTCCGATTATGTCGTCCATATGAACATTCACATCATTGCCGAGGTGTAAATACGCCATTTTCCACGCTCCAAAGTCTTATATTTTCCATATTCCCAAAGTCATTACAATTACACGACGTAATAAAAACTTGAGAATCTACAAAGTGTTGTATAACATAATGTCGGCGTTTCTCGTCCAACTCGCCTAATACTTCATCTAACAATACCACTGAGTTTTCACGATTAAAGTCACGAATAATCTGCGCCTCTGCTAACTTCAAAGATATTGCAATACTGCGTAATTGTCCCTGTGATGCGTATTTGCGCGCGCTGTTACCGTCAATCGTGAATATTACATCATCTAAGTGAGCCCCCGGCGTCTTGCTTGATTGCCCCTCACTGTTTACCGAGTGTAATTTTTGTTTATATTTATCATACAGTATATTTGTTTCAGTAAAGTCAACCACTTCGCCAAATACGTTACTGTTGTACGTTGCTTCAAGAATTTCTCCGCCAGACAGCTCATTATAAATTTTACAAGCGTATTGGCGAATTAACTCTAAGTATTTATATCTTCCGTAAGTGAGGTTAATTCCCTGTTTTATCAGAATATCGTCCCACACTGCAATCAGTTCACGGTCACTGCACTCGTTAAAATGTGTAGCACAACGATGCCGTAACGCCGCGTTATATTCGCTTAAAAATTTTCGATGAGACTTGTTTTGCATAATCGCAATATTATCCAAATACTGTCGGCGATTATCGGGATAACCTTTGATTAGATTCAAGTTGTCGGGTATAAATATGACATACTTAAACTCTCCGTATAAGTCTGACGCTTTTTTTAGCGGAATGTCATTGATTTTCACTAACACGCGGTCATAATCACACTCATACGTAATCATGTTTATTTTGCCTACAATTTTTTCCGATTCGTAACACAGCCTGATTTTAACTTTACGCGCTGTAGTATTAAGCGGCAATATTTCACCGCGACGAATATTCCGAAAAGATTTGCCGAGACACAACGCCACCGCTTCAAGCAGATTTGTCTTGCCCTGTGCGTTATCGCCGTAAAACACGTTGACACCTGATGCAAACGTCAGTTCAGCACGCTCAATATTGCGAAAATTTTCGACTTCAATGTTCTTTAGAATCACTAATCTTAGCCTCCGGCGGCTCGCTTTTTGAAAAAAGCGAGACCAAAAACTTCCTAAATGACTGAATTATGTTATTATAACTTTGAAAGTATATCTACATAAATAAGTATTTTTTGAAGTTTTTAATCAAATTTTTTTCAAAAAATTTGCGGGGTTTGGGGCAGAGCCCCAAGCGTATTAAATAACCTTACAGACATATTCATGTGCATTTATACGCACAGTTTCGCCACCGTGTAATTTTTTCCCGCGCATTGTGCATACCTCACCATTAACAGCGACTGTGCCGCTGATAATCAAGTTTTTGGCTTCGCCACCTGTCGAGACCGCGCCCGCAAACTTTAAGAACTGTTCTAATTTAATGAACGGCGGTTGAATCATGACTTCCGTCATGTGCTGCGAATGGGCACGATAATGAACATAAACTCACCATTATTATCGGGCGGTGTAATCATAATAGGCTTGATACTACTCTCAAAGCTGACTAATATTTCTTCAGTTGTTGTCTTTTGTAACGCTTCAAGCATGAATCGTGGATTAAAGTTTATACTGAAATCCGCGAAATCGCCTTCTTTGGGTTTATACTCCAACTCATCGTCAATCGCGCCGTGAGGTGTTTTGCAATTGATTTTCATGCAGGAGTCTTCAAACGTACAGGTCGCAGGAATTTTCAGTTTATCGCTTTGCAGGAATAAACAGCGTTCCATGGACAAAGCAAGCTCTTTCACGTTAATGAGCATGGTTCGGTTAAACGGTGCAGTCAAAATTCGTTTATACTGCACAAAATTGTTTTCTAACAACCGTGAAATCAAAACATAGTTAGGTTTTGAAATGCTGATTTGATTCTTTTCAATCGAAATGTTGACTTTTTCTTCTGACTTTTCGTCATCAGTCAACACGCGCAGTAACGACGACACGGCTTTATCGGGAATAATAATGTCCATGTTTTCGTTTTCAACAGTACAGTGTTTTGCGGCAAGTCTGTTTGCATCAGTTGCTACGGTATAAAACACGTTGTCTTCGATTTCCATTTTAATTGCTTCAAGCTCGGGTTTAGTTCGCGACACAGCGTAGTTGACTCGCAAAAACATATCTTTGAGCAGTTTTTCGCTTATTTCAAAGGTGTTTTCTTTTTTAGTTTCGATAATGTTAGGGAAGTCACTGCCTGAACGACAAGGAATGCTCAGCGTTGATTTACCGGACGTGACTTTCAGCAGTTTGTTGTCAATGAGTGTTACGTCAATCATGTCCCCTTGCATTTTTTTAGTCATCTCGGATAACAGTTTAGGGTCAGCAACAATTTTACCGTCTTCGTCGCCGTTGACTGTCATCGAAACTTTAATACCAATTTCAAGGTCATAACCGGTAACGGTCAGCGTGTTATTCTCAAGAGTGAGTAATACACCGTCGAGAATGTTCAGTGCTGATTTAGTAGCACAGGCTTTTGATGCGTTGGTAATCGTTTCGTATAACTCGTTCTTTTCCGCAGTAAATTTCATGGTGAATTCTCCTTTGTGGTGGTTTTATTTATTTTTTTATTTTTATTGGTAGTGGTAGTAGTAGTAGTGTTAGTTTTGTTAAAAAGTGTGTTAAGTATCGTTGAAGTCTTAAAAAGTTTTTATGTCAGGGGTGTGGGAAAACTTGTGGAAAATGTTGAAAATGTTTCGGGTTGTTGGAAGTGTTGAAAATTTAACTGTTAAAAAGTATAACTTGTTGAAAACTTTATTGGAGTCAGAGCTCCGAGTAACTGTCACAGTATTACATATTGCTGATGTTTTTAATCAAGTCATCAATCGTGTGACGGTAGGCTTTGTTTACTTTAATCATATCTTTGACTTTATTAACGGCGTACACAATGGTGGAATGGTCACGCCCGCCGAACTGTTTACCGATTTCTACGAAAGACAACCCGGTAATTGCCTGCACAACGTAAATGGCGATTTGACGGGCGGTAGATAATTCGGCGTTGCGACGTTTTCCGCGGATTTCTTCCTCGGTGAACCCATATATACTGCCGATTTCAGCGATGATTTTGTCTACAGTGAGCGGGCTGGCAACATTTTCGTCCAAAACTTCTTTGACGACGCTCTTCGCCATTGCCATGGTGGGTGATATGTCTGATACCACTGATAATGCGTTGATTTTGGTGATTGCGCCTTCTAATTGGCGTATGTTAATTTTAAGATTATCGGCAATATACGCCATTACGACTTGCGGTATATTGATACCGTATAAACTCGCTTTACGTTGAATAATCGCTAACCGTGTTTCGTATTCCGGAACGCTGATGTCTGCGAGTAATCCCCATTCAAACCGTGATTGCAGCCGCTCGTCAATATCGTTGATTTCCTTGGGCGTTCGGTCGGACGTGAAGATGATTTGTTTGTTTTGGCTGTGTAATTCGTTGAACGTGTTAAACAGCTCTTGCTGACATTCTTTCTTGCCTGCAAAAAACTGAACGTCGTCTACTAACAACACGTCAGCATTGCGGTACTTGTTCTTAAATTCAATCATCTTGTCGAATTTGATGGAATCAACGAAATCGCTGATAAAAATATCGGCGTTGGTGAAAACGATATTCAGCTCGGGGCGTTTTTCGCTTATTTCGTTTTTGACCGCAAATAACAAGTGAGTCTTGCCGAGACCCGGGTTGCCATAGATGTACAGTGGATTTTCGGCGTTTTTCGCGCTTGCGGCGGCTTTACAGGCGGCGTATGCCAAGCGATTGCTGTCGCCCTCAATAAACGTGTCAAACGTGTGCCGATATTTACTGCCTTCTTCGGAACGAATCAGCTTTTCAACCATGGGTTTATCGTCTTGCAATTCCAAGATGGGGTTGGCTTTGATTTTTTCTTCATGGCTCAAATCATCGTCACACAAAATCTCTACGTTTACTTCAAACCCTAATATACTCTTAAAAAGCGTCTTGAAAGTGTCTTTATAATTTTCTTGCAGGATTTGCTTGACAAATGGGGCTTGCACATACAGATACGCAGTGTTATTGGTCAATCTTAACGGTTTAATCGGTTCAATCCAGCTTTTTTGTGCAACCTCACCTATATCAAGATTAGACTTTACTAATGCGAATATTTCCTCAAATGAATTCATTGTGTATAATTCCTACTTTCGAGATGTTCTTTGAAATTTTCACCAGAGTTTTTTATTAACTCATCTTCAATGTGTTCTTTTAGATATGTTTCACGTTGTTTACAATTTTCTTGAACTTCTTCGGGTGATACAAAATATTCCTTTAAAACAGGCCCTTGCAAAAAATTTCAACGCAGTATGGCGGAAATTTTGCCGAAATATCCGCTGTGTGGTTTCCGTGGAGGTCTATTATATGAATGCTCGTCATCAACTTCGTAAAGAAGATTAACGTCTTCAAATACACTTTTAGCTTCTTGAAACGATATTCCGTGCTTTTTTATGTTAATTTGATTTTTTATTCTCATCCCATTCAAATTTATTATTACTCATAGACCGCACCGTCCTTATACACTATTATATCATAACTTGAAAAAGTTTTCAACAGTTTAGAATAAATTTTTATTGTGCTTGACTTTCGCGTTGAAAAATGCTATACTTACATAGGTGTTACTATGAAAAAAAAGCAAGGATAGGAATAAATGGAAATTTTAGATTTAGACAGCGCGAAACTGCACGAAAATGAGCGATTAATACAAGTTGACATTGAGAAAGAAATGAAAGTGTCGTTTCTTGAATATTCAATGTCGGTCATTGTGGCGCGGGCATTGCCCGACGTTCGCGACGGGTTGAAGCCCGTTCACCGCCGTATTCTCTATACGCAGTTTGAGGAGGGGTTGACACACGATAAACCGTTCAGCAAGTGCGCCAAAACCGTCGGGGCTGTGTTGGGTTCGTATCACCCGCACGGCGACCAGAGCGTTTATGACGCGCTTGTGCGTATGACGCAGGACTTCTCACTGCGGTATCCTTTAATAGAAGGTCACGGGAACTTCGGTTCAATCGGTGGGGACGCACCTGCCGCTTATCGTTATACCGAGTCTCGGTTGGCGCGTATATCTGCCGAAATGCTTGCGGACATCGGCAAAGAAACTGTCGATTACGTCCCAAACTATGACGATACCAAAAAAGAACCTGCCGTACTTCCCTGCCGTTTCCCGAATCTGCTTGTCAATGGTTCGACAGGAATCGCCGTGGGTATGGCGACGAATATTCCGCCGCATAATCTCGGCGAAGTCATTGACGCGCTGCAGCTTATGCTGTTGTCGGACGAGGAAATCCCCATTGATATGCTCATGTCGGTCATTAAAGGCCCTGACTTTCCGACAGGCGGCATTATTATGGGTCATGCGGGAATGTGCTCGGCGTATTACACGGGGCGCGGTAAAATCACGTTGCGCGGAAAAGCCGAAATCGTGGAGGAAAAAAGCCATACGCGCATTGTTATTACCGAGATTCCGTATATGGTCAACCTGTCTAAGCTGTTGCAGACGATTGACGTGTTAGTCAAAGACAAGAGGCTTGACGGTGTGGCGGTGTGTCGTGACGAGAGCGACCGTAACGGCATGAAAGTTGTCATTGAGCTGAAACGCGACGCGAATGCCAACGTGGTATTAAGCAAGCTGTACAGTTTTTCACAGTTACAGGAAACTGTCGGCGTGATTATGCTTGCACTCGTGGACGGCGAACCGCGTATACTCAACCTCAAGCAAATGTTGGAACATTATATCGAGTTTCAGGAACAAGTCGTGACTCGGCGCACGCAGTATGACCTCAAGAAAGCGCAGGCAAGGGCGCACATTCTTGAAGGGTTCATGATTGTCATTAACCATATTGACGAAGTGATTGCTATTATTCGCTCGTCGGACGACCCATCCCACGCGAAGTCGCGTTTAGTGGAACGGTTCGGGATTACCGACATACAGTCAGAAGCGATTGCACAAATGCGTATTATTCAGCTTACTAAACTCGGGCGCATTGATATAGAGCAGGAGTTGGGCGCGCTTAACGCGAAAGTCACCGAGTTTCAGGCGTTGCTCGCCGATAAAAAAGCGATTCGCAAAGTCGTGTCGGACGAGTTGGACGCAGTGCGTACGCGGTTCTGCGCGAAAGATTTCCGCCGCACGAGTATTGAGGCGGTCAGCGGCGAAGTGGATATAGAAGACCTCATTCCGGTGGAAGAAAGCGTCCTCACCTATACCAACATCGGTTACATCAAGCGGCAGGCGATTGAGACGTATAATCTGCAAAAACGCGGCGGGCGAGGCGTGTCGGGCATGAAACAGCGGGACGAAGATTTTGTGGAGGATATGTTTATCTCGTCGTCGCATGACTTTATTTTGTTCGTGACAAATATGGGGAATATGTATCGCTTGAAGTGTTACGAGATTCCCGAGGGTTCCAAGCAATCGCGCGGTACGAATATCGTCAACGTATTACAGTTACAACCTGATGAGCGCATTGCTGTCATGCTTAAAACGTCGGATTTTGCGGAAAATAAGTTTTTTGTGTGCGTGACGAAAAACGGCTTGATTAAACGCACGCCGTTGTCTAAGTACAAGAACGTCCGCAAGAACGGACTGCGCGCGGTGACGCTCAACGACGGCGACGAAATCGCGTCGGCGCATTTGACGGAGGGCGACAGCTCGGTTATTGTCGCGACGCGTAACGGCAGAGCAATTCATTTTGACGAGTCTATTCTGCGACCGTCGGGCAGAACTTCACGCGGCGTTCGGGCGATTCGTATTCGTGAGGAAGGCGACTATGTTGTGGGGGCGGCTAAAGTTTATGATGATGAATCGACGATTCTGACCGTCACCGAACGCGGATTCGGGCGGCGCACAGAGCTTTCGAGTTACTCCAAGAATAATCGCGGCGGGTTGGGAAAAATCAACTATAAGCCTAATGAAGAGCGAGGGTTTGTCTGTGGCGTCAAGACGTTGTATGCCGATGATGACGTGATTCTCATTAACGATGACGGTGTAATTATACGCATTCGTGCCAATGACCTGCGTCCTATGAGCAGGTACGGCAAGGGTGTGCGGGTCATGCGGTTGTCCGAGACAGGGCGCGTTGTCACGTTTACGCGTACCGAGCATGACGATTCGGCGGAACTCGAAGAAGTCGAGCAAGCGGACGAGGCAGATATTTTAGCGGCGGCGGCGGAGGAACAAGGCGAGGTTGTCGAGGACGAGACTGATGAGGCTGATGTTGAGGTTGAAGTCGAGGAAGTCGAGGAGGACGAGGGAGAGTAAAGTTTGAAATATACAATTATAGCCGGGGTCAACGGGACAGGAAAGTCGAGTTTGACTGGTGTGCTTAAGTCCGAACGCAGTGATTTAGGTATGTGCATTGACGCTGATAAAATCGGGCGTGAAAACGCTTGTGGTACAGTTCGTGCAGGGCGCATTGCTGTGGAGCGAATCAAAACTTGTTTGTTAAACGGCGTTGATTTTACGCAGGAAACTACGCTTTCGGGTAAGAAAACGATGATTACTGTAAAAGCGGCGCGGGCAAAGGGGTATACCGTGCATATGTATTATGTGGGGTTAGGTTCGTTTGAGGAAAGCGTCAAGCGGATTGCCAATCGGGTCGCCAAGGGCGGTCATGATATTGCGCGCGAAACGGTCAAACGCAGATACGACAATCGGTTCGATAATTTGGTGAAAATTCTGCCT
This sequence comes from Oscillospiraceae bacterium, assembly GCA_009778605.1. Lineage (GTDB taxonomy): Bacteria > Bacillota > Clostridia > Oscillospirales > Ruminococcaceae > Ruminiclostridium_E. The sequence goes on along the minus strand of WRJN01000009.1, from coordinate 1,638 downwards.
TATTGTAATCGTGTGGAGTTTTACGATAACGAAAATGGCTTAGTAAAAGTCGGTGAGTATATAAACGGCGAGTTGACAAGCGGCGAGTATGTCCCCGAGTGGCTTGAAGAGTTCAAGAGTAAAATATGAAGGAGTTTTGCAATGCCCATAAACATTCATAAAAACCTGCCTGCGTTCAAGACGCTTCAGCAGGAGAACATATTCGTTTTGTGTTCCGACGCGGCGGCAATGCAGGACATTCGCCCGTTGAGAATCGCCATTGTCAACCTTATGCCCACCAAAATCGAAACCGAGACACAGCTTATGCGGCTACTCTCCAACACACCTATTCAAGTGGACATTACGCTGATTAAAACAGCCAGTTATAACGCCAAAAACGCCTGCACCGAACATATGTCGGCATTTTACACGACTTTCGACGAAGTAAAATCACAAAAGTTTGACGCGCTTGTAATCACCGGTGCGCCTGTGGAAAAGTTAGCGTTTGAAGAAGTTGTCTACTGGCAGGAGCTGTGCGACATTATGGAGTGGAGCAAGACGAGTGCTTATTCCACCATGCACATCTGTTGGGGCGCGCAAGCGGGGTTGTACTATCACTACGGCGTCGGCAAGCGGGAGCTGTCCGCGAAACTGTCGGGGATTTATCCGCATACTGTCGTTCCTGAACAGCGTAATCACCCGTTACTTAAAGGCTTTGATGAAGTTTTTAACGTGCCTCAGTCACGCTATACCGAGGCAATCAGCGAGCAGGTGTATGCCTCCCCTAACCTGTCCGTTTTGGCGAGTTCGCCGTTTTCGGGAATGCACATTATTGCAGATAAAACAGGGAGGCAGTTTTTCGTGACGGGTCACGGCGAGTATGACGCTGACACGCTCAAGAGCGAATACATCCGCGATGTCGAGAAAGGTTTGCAACCTGATGTTCCGTTCAATTATTTCCCTGACAACAACCCCGATAAAGTCCCGCTGTACACTTGGCGCGGTCATGCAAGCCTGATGTATTCCAACTGGCTGAACTTTTGCGTGTATCAGAATACGCCGTATAATTTAGATTTTGGCGGTCTTGCAACTATTACAACTATTACAACAATGCAGGATTAAACGCATCTTTATAATGCGTCAACGTGAGCAATTGCGGGGAGTTGTCGGTTGTGATTGTGACTTGTATAACGTCGAACCGTGCGTTCATTTCGTAAAACTGCGGATTTTCCGCTAAGAATGCCTTAGCAGTTTTTTCGATTTTGGCTTGTTTAGTGTGATTCACCGATTCAATACCCTCAACAAGACTGTCGTATTTGCGGCACTTGACTTCGACGAATACAACCTCATGAGCGTTCAACGCAACGATGTCGATTTCGCCACACCGCTTGCGGTAATTGCGCGCGATTATATCATAGTTTTGGCTTACTAAATGTTCACACGCGGCGAGTTCACCGAATTCGCCGCGTGTTTGTTTCATATTACTCACTACGAATCCCCCATGCGTACCCGATATATGTTGCAGGGATACTCAATGCGTACAGCCCCGCGAACACGTATGACGCCCACGGCAGAATAGCCATGATTTCGCGTGGTTCGCCGTTGACGGTGATGAATTCGCCCGTGCTTTCAATGAGTATCCAACTTAGCGGAGTCATT
>WRJN01000008.1 GCA_009778605.1 Oscillospiraceae bacterium | reverse complement strand
GAAAAACGCAGAAATGCTTTGTGCATTTCGAGTATTTTCAACGCAGTATGGCGGAAAATTGACCGCAAAGACACCGCATTTTAATTTCGCAAGAGGTCTAATAAATGCAAAAACAAAGAGAAGGGCAAATATATAATGAAATTATTCAAATCTTATTCAGAAAAAGAACTCAAACGCATTGAGCCGCTTAAACTTAAAACACTCGACTTAGAAACGCGGTATGCGGCAATGGACGACAGGACGCTTAAAAATCAGACAGACGCGCTCAAAGAACGCCTCAGCAAAGGCGAAAGCCTCAATGACATTCACCCCGACGCGTTCGCAGTCGTGCGGGAGGCTATGTGGCGCGTAATCGGGATTAAACCATATCCCGTGCAGATTATCGGCGGAACGGTTCTGCACCAAGGGCGAATCGCCGAAATGAAAACTGGTGAGGGTAAGACGTTTGTTGCCGCGCTCCCCGCATACCTAAACGCGCTGACTGAACGCGGCGTTCACGTCGTCACCGTCAACGATTATCTCGCACGCTACGGCTCGGAAATCATCGGGCGTGTGTTCCGCTTTTTAGGCATGAGCGTCGGGTTGATTATACACGAAAAAAATAACGCGCAACGCCGCGACGCGTATAACTGTGACATTACCTACGGCACGAACAACGAGTTCGGGTTTGACTATCTTCGGGATAATATGTGCGTCCGTAAAAGCGATAAAGTTCAGCGCGAACATCATTACGCCATTGTTGACGAGGTTGACTCCATTCTCATAGATGAAGCGCGGACGCCGCTGATTATCTCGGGGCACGGCGACAAGTCCACCGATTTGTATGAGCGCGCCAACAAGTTGGCTAAGGGATTTAAGGTTGCGAAAGTTGTCGAGTTGGACTCTAAGGAAGAACACGACCACCACGACGGAGACGTTATTGTTGACGAGAAAGCAAAGACCGCGACGCTGTTACCGTCGGGCGTGAAAAAAGCGGAGGAGTTTTTCGGTCTCGAAAACCTCATGGACCCTGACCACCTCACCATTCTTCACCATGTCAACCAAGCAATCAAAGCATACGGCATTATGAAACTCGACGTTGACTATGTAGTTAAAGACGGCGAAATCATCATCGTTGACAGTTTCACGGGGCGGCTCATGCTCGGGCGGCGGTTCAACGAGGGGTTGCACCAAGCTATCGAGGCTAAAGAAAACGTCAAAATCAAAAACGAGTCTAAGACTTTGGCGACAATCACGTTCCAGAATTACTTCAGGTTGTACGAAAAGCTCTCGGGTATGACGGGTACGGCAATGACAGAGGAAGAGGAGTTCCGCGGAATCTACAGGCTTGACGTTGTGGAAATCCCCACCAATAAACCCGCCATTCGTATCGACCATAACGACCAAATCTATAAGACCGAGAACGGTAAGTATACGGCGGCAATCGAGAAAGTTCACGAGTGTCATAAAAAAGGTCAGCCTGTGTTAGTGGGTACAGTTTCGATTGAACATTCTGAGTTGCTGTCTAAAATGCTCAAGCGAAAAGGAATCAAGCACGAAGTCCTCAACGCGAAGAATCACGCGCGGGAGGCGGAAATCGTCGCGCAGGCGGGCAAGAAAAACGCAGTCACCATTGCGACGAATATGGCGGGGCGCGGTACGGATATTATGTTAGGCGGTAACGCCGAGTATCTTGCGCGCGCGGAAATGCGGAAACGCATGAAGAAAGAAGGCTTGTTCGAGGGGGACGAGGATTTAATCGACCAAGCAATCTATGAGGCGACGGGGTTCGCCGAAACCGGGGACGCGGAAATCCTCAAATCCCGCGAAGAGTTCAAGGTTTTAATGGATAAGTTCAAGAAAGAAATCGAGCCGGAGGCGGACGATGTACGCAGCGTCGGCGGATTGTTCATACTCGGGACGGAGCGGCACGAATCCCGCCGTATCGACAATCAGTTGCGCGGACGTGCAGGGCGGCAGGGTGACGAGGGTGAGAGCCAGTTCTTCCTGTCCCTTGATGATGACTTGATGCGCCTGTTCGGTGGCGACCGCCTAAACGGGATTATGAACACGCTCGGCGTCGAGGAAGATATGCCCATTGAAACGAAGATATTGTCTAAGACAATCGAGAACGCGCAGAAAAAAGTCGAGGCGCGCAACTTCTCGTCACGTAAACACGTACTTGAGTTTGACGACGTTATGTCCCAAATGCGGACTACGATTTACGCGCAACGCGGCAAAGTTCTTGACGACGAAAACATCGGCGATAACATCAGCGAAATGCTTGATGAAACTGTGCGCGAAACAGTCTCGACTTTCTGCCAAGGGGACGTTGCCGACGACTGGAACTTGCCCGGTTTGCGCGGGCATTTCAAGGAGTTCGGTCTGACCGAAGACACCGATTTTGAATATACTACCGACGAGCTGAACAACATCAGCCGCGACACAATCGAAGAAGAGCTGTTGGAGCGGGCGCGCAAGAAGTATGAGGCACAGGAGGCGGAGTTCACACCCGAAATCATGAGGAATATCGAGCGCGATGCGTTGCTACGGTGTGTGGACACGCGCTGGATGGACCATATCGACGCGATGAGCGACCTCAAGCAGGGGATTTATATGCGGACAATGGGTACGGGGAAAGACCCTATTGTTGAGTATCGTCATGAGGCGTTCGCCATGTATGATGAGATGATTGCGCTAATTCGCGAGGACACCATTCGTATGGTGCTGACCGTTCGTAAAATGACCGAACGTGAACAAATCATGAAAGCTTTCGCGGAGAATGCAGGCGCGAAAATCACCATCAAGAAAAAGACGGGCGAACGCTCAAAAGCGAACGCACTTTGCCCTTGCGGCAGCGGTAAAAAATATAAGAAATGCTGTGGCATAAGCTAAACAAGAGCGATTCGGGGCGGCTCTGCCGCGCCGATAGCTTGACGAAAGCTAAACAAGAGCGATTCGGGGCGGCTCTGCCGCGCGTATCAGTTAGCAGGAGGGTTATTTTATGGCTTACAGACTCCCGAGTAAACAATATAAAAGCGAACCTGACGTACCACCGCCTAAAAAACCCGGCGGCAATGGCGGCAAGCGCAAGCCTGTGCGAAAAGGCGCGCTCACGCCCGCGCAGGGGGTTAAATATGTCTTTTCGGTAATTGGGACGACGTTTCTCACGCTTATGCTGATTATCGTCATTACCGTGTGCGTTGTGGCGGTGGCTTTAACTGTTTATATCACGCAATTCGCCGACTCTATGTATGACCTTGAGTTAAAAGACGTGGAACTCAACTATTCGAGTTTTCTTATGGCGTATGACCCCGAAGTTGAAGATTATGTGGAGATTCTTCAGCTCAGCGCGGACGAGAACCGTATCTGGGTTGACTTTGAGGATATTCCTCAACACGTTATTGACGCGTTGGTGTCTACCGAAGACAAGCGGTTCTATGACCATGCCGGAGTGGACTGGCACAGGACGGGCGGGATTGTCATTAAAGAAATGCTGATGGGCGGTATGGACAAGATGCAGGGTGGTTCAACCATTACACAACAGTTAGTGCGCGATATTACGGGGGACGATGAGGTAAACGTCGGGCGGAAACTGCGGGAAATTTTCCGCGCACTCAGCCTTGAGCAGACCCATTCCAAAAACGATATACTTGAGAGTTATCTCAACCGTGTGGCGTTCGGCCCTACGGTGTATGGCGTAGGTTCTGCGGCGCGGTATTACTTCGACAAGGATATACAGGACGTTACGCCTGCGGAAGCGGCGATTATGGTGGCACTTTTACCATCGCCTGTCGTGTGGAACCCCTACTCTAACCCGCGGGAGAACCGCAAGTGGCAGGGGCACGTTTTGTTTAATATGTACGACCAAGGGTTATTGTCGTATGACCAGTATAACGCGGCACTCGATGAACAAGTTCAGTTCCGATTACCCATCAACCCTGCTTGTCGCTGTCCTGACCCTAAAGATGAGGACGAGGACGACTATGCAAGCAGAAGCCTGACACGCAAGTGTGGCGGTAAGGGCGACTATTTCGGTTACATTGACGAACGGTGGGAAGAGGCACAAGGTCTGCAAGTAGACGGCGATGATGACGATGATTTGTACTACCAAAACATGGAACGCAGCGATTTGTTGAAAGACCCGTTCAGGTGGAACGAGTACACAGTCACGCATAACTGGTACATTGACGCCGCGCTCAAGTGTATCACGGACGAATTTGCGGAGGCGTACGGGCTTTCGCAATCCGACGCGGGCGACAAACTTCGTTCAGGCGGATACCGCATTTATTTGAGCGTTGACATGGAAATGCAAGAAAAGATTGAGGAAGTTTTCCGTGATGAACTCATTATACGCAAGAATCGCGTAGGTTACAGCGCGGGTACGCCTGAGCGCGACACCATGCAGGCGGCGTTTGTTTTGATGGACTACGAGGGCAATATCGTGGCGTTGGCGGGAGGCGTGGGTGACAAGCCCGGTAACTCGGTGTTTAACAGAGCCGTTCAAGCGAAACGACACGTCGGTTCGGCAGTCAAGCCTTTTGCGGTGTATGCCCCTGCGATTGACTTAGGTGTGATTACCTATTCCACGTTATTGTTGGACAGGTCGGGGTTAGTTCCTGACCCTGACAGACCAGGCAGTATGAAATCGTGGCCCCCTAACTTCGGCGGCAGCGTGAGCGGACAGCGGCAGTTTACATTCAGGGCAATGGCGGTCTCGTCCAATACAACCGCAGTGCGTACGCTGCATATGATGGGTGTCAAGACGTCGTACGATTTCGTGACGACGCGGCTTAACATGGAGCTGAACCCCTCGTTACACATGGACTATTCGCCCCTCGGCAACGGCGCGATTGAAGTGCGCCTCCACGAAGTCGCAGGAGCGTATCAGATTTTCGGTACGGGCGGAGTGTATTACAAACCTGCGTTTTATTCCAAAATCGTTGACCGACAAGATAACATTATTCTTGAGAAAGACGTTCAGGGAACGCAGGTCATCGGTTCGGATTCGGCGTACGTCGTGAATCGCCTGATGTATGACGTGGTGAACCGTCAAGGCGGTACTGCGTACGGACAGGCGGCGATTAACGGAATCGACGTGGTGGGTAAAACGGGGACTGCGAACAGTATGTCGGACATGACGTTCGCGGGGTTGACCCCCAACTATGTAGGCGTAGTACGGCTTGGCTATGACGACAGCCGCGCAATGGACGACTATAATCAAGACCGTTGGCGTCGCCCCGGTGCGGTGTGGAAAGAGGTCATGGAGAATGTCATACCCACGGATAAGCCGCTCTCTTTCAAGGCACTCGCTGACGCGAGTGGTGTGCTTGAGACGAATTTCTGTCAAGAGACGGGGTTGAGAAAAGGGCCCGGTTGTCCGGGTTCGATGGGGTATTATAACCCCAACCACCTGCCGCCTGTGTGCCCACATGACGGGACGGCGGACAGCCTCATGCCTAAGTATGCCGTCACGCCCGAGGCACCGACTTATATTGTGAATTAGCGCATAGTGATAATATAGCAGTTCCGCTTGACATTTACATTTTCTACTTGCAAATTTTGCGTTATACTGCGTTGAAAATTTCTTAAATATAAGCGTATATTCGCGAAATTTTCGCCTTGTATAACACAAAATTTATCTGCGAATAAAACGCAAATGTCAAGCAGAACTGCTATAAAAAAGGCGGCTGATTAGCCGCCTTTTTTTCATTTCAACCGTTTCAAAACTTCTTTCGATAACTTCAAATAAGCGTCTGCGCCTTTTGAGTCGGGAGCGTAGTACAGAATCGGCTCACCGTGGCTCGGGGCTTCTGCGATTTTCACGTTACGCGGAATTTCAGTCGCGAAAAGCGCGTCTTCGGGGAACTGTCGGCGAATCGTCTTCATCACGTCGCGGTTAATCATCAGCCGCTTGTCCGTCATGGTAAAAACAATGCCGAGAATTTGCAACGATTTGTTCGTGCTGCGCTTAACGCGCTTGATTGTCGCGAAAAGCTCCGCCACACCCTCCAGGCTGTACGGCTCACACTGCATAGGCACGATAATATGGTCGCACGCGGCAAGCGTGTTGAGCGCGAGTACGCCAAGGGAGGGCAGCGCGTCAATGATGACGAAATCATAATCGTCTTTAATTTGTACAATCGCTTTACGTAACTGAATCGTCTTGTTATCATCATCTTCCCTACACTTGCTGATTAGCCGAATCTCGGCTTGTGCAAGTTCCTGCGTGGCAGGCATGAGCCACACGTTGTCAAACTTAGTCTTGATAATCGCGTCACGCGGGCGCGCACTCCCCATAATAACATCGTAAGACGTTATTTTGAGCTGTTTTTTATCAGCGGCTCGAATACCCAACCCCGTCGTAGAGTTGCCCTGTGGGTCTATGTCCGCAAGCAGTACGCGTTTGCCGAGTTTGCCCAACGCCGCTGACAGGTTAATGGAAGTCGTCGTCTTAGCGACGCCGCCTTTTTGGTTCGCTATTGTTATAATTTGTGCCATTTGCACCTCCTATTAAAGTAGGGACACCGTTTGGTGTCCCTACTACAGTTCTTGTTTTGTTTAGTCGGCTTTGCTACTCGTCAAGCTGAAGCCCTTGTTTGGCTACTCGTCAAGCTAAAGCCCTTGTTTGGCTACTCGTCAAGCTAAAGCCCTTGTTTGGCTTAAAAACTAATCGGGTTACCGTTTTCATCTACGAGTTTATGCGACAGCTTGACTACATATCGCAGAACCTGCAATGCGTCAGCCATGCCGGGTGTGCCGTCTGCATCTGTTTCGATGAGTGCCGCATTCCACGCAGGTGAGCCTTTCCCACCTGTGCTGATTTCGCTGGATAACTTAACTACGAAACGCAGAAGTTGGAGCGCGTCTGCCATTTGCGGTTTGTCAGATGTGCGGTCTTGCACAATCTTGCCTGTGCCCTTTGCCGATATGCCTGTGCATTTCCAGCAAGTGCAATTGATTTGCGCGGGTGAGCCGATTCCCGAAACAGTGAACGTCACGCTGATGCTGGTAACATTACCCAACGACGCGCCGTATGCGTGGTCTTGCTTATTAACGTCAGGGTCAATGTCTTCGCCGATTGCGACTTTGGTTCCGCCGTTGAGGTTTTGGCTGTTTTTGTGCCACGCGTTCCACAACGGAACATTGATGTACCCGATGAACGGGCTGTCGTCAACATACGTCGGCTTTTGGATAACCAAGTTGCTGTTGGTCGCTCTTTCATCTTCGGTAGAGGGTTGCGCCTTACAAATGTCTATCCAACGCTTAGTAGCGGGGGCAGCTAATGCTGTTCCGCTGATTTTAACGTCGGTGATTTTCAAGTGAACGCCGTCGCCCTCACTCCACGCAAGAGGCGCGGGAGTCGCTTTTTCGATGAACGGTTTTGTCGGGCTGAAGTCACCACCTTTGGACATAATCGCCAAGTCAGTCACGCCTTGTGTGCCTGAACCGGGGAACATTAAGTCAACGGTGTATTCGCCGTCTGCGCTAATTTTTTGGGATTCGCCGAACGCCGGTGTGTCCGAACCCATGTAGCGCGCGCCTAAGTAAATTTCCGCGCCGTCGGTTGACGGAGGAAACTCGTTTGTTCTGTCCAACGGGTTAGTCACGTAAAACTCAACTTCAACGGTTTGGAGAGGGACGTAACCGGGAAGGTTGAAACATATTGCGTCTGCGTTTGCCGAATCAAGCGGAGGATTCATGTCTTTGCCGAGTACAGGAATAATGCCGGTGAGCGTGTTCGCAGGGCTGTACCATGCGTTCCACAGGTTAGCATACGTGAACCCTTTGATGTGAACCGTTTCGCCTTTGTCGCGGTTTTTGAAAAAGCCTTCGTAGAGAGATGTACTTGAGACGTTGCCGTTAAACGTGATGTTGCCGATGGTCAACGAGTAGTCTTTCCAAGAAGTGTCCACGCGAGGGTCAGCACCTACGCCTTTGGATGGGTCAAACTTTGCAAGGAAATCTTCGGGGTTAGAGGCGAACATATAATCATCGCCACCCATCCATGCCGCTAATTCCCAGCCGTAGTTGGATTCTTCCATAGGTTTTTTCGGTTGAACGAAATCAATGTCAGATATAATCGCCAATTTTGTGAGCGTGTGAATAGGAGTATCCGAAGGGAAAGTGATTTTCCCTTTGTAGGGTTCGTTGCGCGCGCCGGTGATGACGATAGGTTCGCTAAGCCAGTGAATGTCCCAGTTTTCGGCTGAAGCTGCTGCAATCCGAACGGTATGCGAGTTGGGGTTTGCCGATACGGGAACGGTCACGACAGGAATTATCGTAACAATCATTACCATCGCCAGCAACAATGACAGAAAGCGTTTTTTCATTGTAATTTCTCCTTACTGTTAGTAAATAAACTTTTTCATGCAATAACTCACATGATATTACTATTCAGTATAACATACTATTTTTGACTTGTCAACAGGGTAAACCAATAAAATCACCGAAAATTTGTCACACAATATTTACCATTACCTCAGGTAGGCTTGAACGCCGTCCGCTATCGCTGTTGCCGCTCCTGCCTGATGCGCGGGGTTGGCTAATGCCATTGCGTCGTCCATATTCGTGACGAATCCCATCTCCACTAAAATTGACGGAAAGTCCTGCGGAATCGTCACTAAAAAAGTTGACTGTTTCGCGCCGCGATTACGCGCCGTTTTGTCCGCGTATACGTTGTCGCGGAAATAACCCGCCAAGCTCGCCGAAACTGCCGCCGCCAACGGCTGAGAATAGGGCGTGAAGTACCACGCCTCCTGCCCCTTAGCCGCGCCGTTGCCTGCAGCCGAGTTACAGTGCAGTGATATAAACAAGTCTACATTGTGGTTATTTCGCGCCGTTTCGGGGCGTTTGCGCGCCTCAATCCCGCTCTCGTGCGTGGGCAGGACTACGGCGTTCGCACCGCGCGCGCGCAGTTTATCCCGCAGTTGCCGCGCTACTGCAATATTAGCATCACTCTCGCGTATATGCCCGACTGCGCCAGGGTCGAACCCCGAGGCGGTCACACCATGACCGGGGTCAATGACAATATTCATGCCGGACAGGGAGTTCGCCTTAACCGGGAAAGTCAACATAAGCTGCCCCGACTCGTCATAGCGCGCCAAATGCCCTGCGTACGCGCCCTTTTGACGCAGTTCGAGTATCAGCCTGAACTTGGTGATGTCCGACGTTGTGACGGTCTCCCACCGTCCGCCTGAAAAGACCATGTTATGCTCGAATGACGGAAGCTGTGTCACCGACGTTACGTTGTCAAAGTCAATGAACAAATGCGTAGCGTCAAAACGGTTGACGTTGAATTCTCCGCCCCATGCTGTAGAATATTCCACGCCGCCAAGCCGCATATTAAACGTGGAACGGTGGTCGATGGCAATACGCAGAAACGCACTCCCCGACGCTGTGCCGCCTGCCAAGACAACTAAAGCATTGTCGCCCATGCCGTTGCCGTTCTCTACTGTCACATCGTCTTTGTGCAGACGCTTGCCGTTCACGGTAGTTACGTAGTCCCCCACCCGCGAACGCAGGTAGTCTTTCGCGCCTGTAGGCAGTGGCGAATAGTTAGGGTCGCGGGTAACGCCTGACGTATTCGCCGCGAACGTGTGGGTATCGTTGGCTAATACGCGAACGTATTGCACGCTCTCGCTACTTGTGCGTACTGCGTTAATCCTGCCCACTACCTCGCCTGAACCCGCGCTGTCACGGTCATACCACGTAACTTGCGTGGGCGGAGGTGCGGGAATGTCGGGCAGTGCGATGACGTTGAGTGCCGCGCCGATAATCGTGTTGGCGAACCCCGCATAAGCGGCGGTCACGTTGATTGTGCCGAGGTTTTGCGCGCTGCCTACTATGCCTGCGGGGGCGTGATACGTACCCGAGAATCGTGCGTATGACACATTCAAACCCGAATCGTCAAGGGGAACTTTTTGTTCAGTGAGCGAGATTTTCTGTCCGCCGATTGTCGCCGTAACGCTCGCGCCCTTATACGCGATTGCACCGATTGTCACCGCCGTACCACCCTCCACGTCCAACTTTCTGCCGTTGGTAATCGCCGCGTCAAGGGAGTGTAACGTGATAATCTTGCGCTCAATAGTGTAGTTGACAGTCTGTCCTTTGTGGCGCAGTGTGAAGCGGTTCATACCCACCTCCAACGCGCTCTCCAAATAAAAGTTACCCGCCTCGTTCAGCGTGATTTGCTCGTCATTGATGTACACGGGGAAGTTATCGTCATGCGTTCCCTGAAAAATCGCGAACGCGTCGCTCGTGGTGTAGTTACGCCTGCGCGGTGAGTTAAGCTCCAAGTTTTCAAACAGCGTTTCTTCGTTGATTTGCGCCGAGTAAAATGCGCGCAGCGTGTCGGTGGAATTAAGGCGGTTTTCCCGCAACGCGCCAACGGAGTTAAACACGCTTCCCCCATACGCGGGTGTACCGCGCGCGGACAAAATCTGCCGCAAGAGCTGGTCTTCACCTAACCAACCCGCGCTCTGCTCCCCTATGCGCTGATTATAGTGCAGGACGTACATGGGCAACCCTGCATTCTTGCAGATTCGCCCCCAGTAGTTGGTGATTTCTTCAAAGGGCACTTTGACTGCCGATTCGGTGAGCGCGTCGGGCGTATGTACCACGGCAAAATCCACAGCGTTATCCGTAATCAACCCCAACGTGTCAGCAAAACCGTCGCCGAACGCCTCAAAGTCAGCGTTAGTCTTAGAGCCGCTCGGGGCAGTATCGTTTTGATTGCGCCACACGTCCCTCAACATCAACCCGACGGGGATTGTGTTGTCGGTGAGCCTGACTGTATCAGCGGCGGCTATGATAAACTCGCGCACGGTATCAAAAAGGTGATTTTCGTAGCCGATTCCCGCGCCGTACGTCATGTATCGCTCAAAACTTTCTTCGCCGCGCACGTTGTAGTAGTTATCTAAAATAATACCGTCAGGGCGGTACCGCAACGTGAATTTATGAACTTCGGTGATTAGCGCGTTAAGTGCGCTCGACATATCGCCGCCGTCTGCGAACACTACGGCGTTGACGTCAAACACGAGAAAGACATTCAGCCCGACGTCCTGCGCCGCAGTAATAACCTCGGCGAGTTGGTCGGGTTGGTCTGTTTGATTAAGGTCGGTATTATAACTGTCGGGGGTTATAATCGCTGTGTTCATGCCCCAATCGGACAGTTCTGCCACGCTGTTCGCCGCCTGCCTCTGAGTCAGCATTACACCGCGCATATTCCCGGGCAGGTTGAATCGGCTCTCGTATTCGCGCACGGGTACTGTCGTGATTATCGGCGCGTCGGGCGTGTTGTCCGAGTCCGTGTCTGCGGCAATCGCCGACAATTTCAGGCAGGACGCTGCCGTAATCACTGCGAGTATTGCACAAAACGTCCTAAAAAACATACTATCTCTCATATAAACGTAGTCACGAATATCAGCTAAATTGTTTCAAAGCCTTTTCAATATCGTTCACGCGTTTCTGCGCTTTTGCCAGCTTCGCGCGCTCGTTCTCCACTTGTGCAGGGGGAGCTTTAGTGATGAACCCCTCGTTAGACAGCTTCTTCTGAATGAATTCAATATCGCCGCGCGCTTTGTCAAGCTCTTTATTCAAGCGCAGCGTTTCTTTTTCTTTGTCTAACTGCAACTGTGCGGCGGCGCGTTCCGCTTTTACGCGCTCGACTTCTAAGTCAAACTTCGCCTCGTCTTCGGGGAAGTCTAACGTGTCGGAGTATTCGGGGTACGCGCTAACCATGATACTGTCGGTGGTATTGTTCATAGTCTGATAAATTTCCTCGGTAATAAACGGCATGAAAGGGTGGAGAAGTTTGAGGAATCCGTCCATGACGAATAACAAAACACCTGCCGCCTCTGCCTTGCGCGATTTAGTCAGCTCGATGTACCAATCACAGTACACACCCCAAATGAAGTCATGGATTTTGCCCACCGCCACGCCGAGATTGTACGCGTCAAGATTAGTCGTGACTTCTTTGATTAAGCGGTTATACTTAGTCAGAACCCACTTGTCTTCCATTGTCAGCGTTGACAAATCAAGTGTGCGATTTGCGTTTTCGTCCACGTTCATGAGGACGAATCGCGCGGCGTTCCACAGTTTGTTCGCGAAGTTGCGCGCCGCGATAATCTTGTCCTGCGTCCAGCGAATGTCGCTCTCCTGCGACACGCCATAGACCATGACAAGGCGCAACGCGTCCGCACCGAACTGTTCAATTACCTCGAGAGGGTCAACGCCGTTACCTGCCGACTTGCTCATTTTCTTGCCCTTAGCGTCGCGGATAATGCCGTGAATGAATACGTCTTCAAATGGTACGCCACACTCCGGGCGGCAACGACTTTCAGCCGTTTTTTCGCCGCCCTGCGCGGGGCAGGGAGACCCTGCCTCCTTGCCGCCACAAAACCTCAACCCCATGAACACCATACGCGCTACCCAAAAGAATATAATGTCGTACCCTGTGACAATGACGCTTGTGGGGTAGAAATAGTCTAACTCGGGCGTTTTGTCGGGCCAGCCGAGTGTCGAAAAAGGCCACAATGCCGAGCTGAACCACGTATCTAACGTGTCCTCGTCTTGCGTGACTGTTCCGCCGCATTTGCTACACTTGTCGCAGCCGTCCGCGCTCACTGTAATGTGACCGCAGTCGGCGTTTTGGCAATGATACGCAGGGATTCGATGCCCCCACCACAACTGCCGCGAGATACACCAGTCGCGGATATTTTCAAGCCAGCTCATGTAGGAGTTCTCGAATCGTTTCGCAATCCAGTTGAGCCGCCCGTCCGTCACTACGTCCATGGCAGGTTTGGCGAGTTCGTCCATCTTCACAAACCATTGCAGACTGGCACAGGGTTCCACAACAGTGCCGCAACGCTGACAATGACCTACGTTGTGTTTGTGCGGCTCAGTCTTGACGAGGTAGCCCTGCTCCTCTAAGTCTTTCACCACGGCTTTGCGCGCTTTATACCGCTCCATGCCCTCATACGCGCCCACGCTGTAGCCGTCGGTTATTGCTGTAATCGTTGCGTTATCGTCCATAATCTTAATCAGGGGCAGATTATGGCGCGTGCCTACCTCAAAGTCATTAGGGTCGTGGGCGGGTGTGATTTTAACCGCGCCTGTCCCGAATTCTTTATCAACGTATTCGTCCGCGATTATGGGAATTTCCCGATTAGCTAACGGCAACGTCACCATCTTGCCTATAAGGTGTTTATAGCGCGTATCGTCGGGGTGAACGGCTACTGCCGAGTCGCCTAACATTGTTTCGGGGCGAGTCGTCGCGACAATAATGCTTTCGTCGGAGTTGTCCGCCACAGGATAGCGCATATGCCAAAAGAATCCGTCTTTTTCCTCATATTCACACTCAATATCCGAAATAGACGTGCGGCAGGTTGGGCACCAGTTAATGACGCGCTCACTACGGTAAATCAGCCCCTGCTCATACAAGTCAATGAATACTTTTTGTACGGCTTTAGAGCAACCCTCGTCCATGGTGAACCGCTCACGTTCCCAATCGCAGGAGCTGCCTAATTTCTTGAGCTGTTGTACTATTGTTCCGCCATAAACGCGTTTCCATTCCCACGCGCGTTCAAGGAAACCCTCCCGCCCGATGTCGTCTTTAGTAACGCCGTCGGCTTTCATTGCCTCGACGATTTTCGCCTCAGTCGCGATTGACGCATGGTCAGTCCCCGGCAACCACAGCGCAGAGTATCCCTGCATACGCTTGTAGCGAATGAGTATGTCCTGCAACGTATTGTCAAGCGCGTGCCCTATGTGTAGCTGTCCTGTAATGTTGGGCGGCGGAATCACGATACAGTAGGGTTTCTTGTTTTCGTCTACTCGCGCACGGAAATAACCTTTGCTCTCCCAGTCGGCGTATATGCGCCCCTCAAAGTCTTTGGGGGAATAGTTTTTGTTTAGTTCTTTCATTTTGGGTTGCTTTTACCTTTCATTTTTATGTAGCTATACAAATTACTCATAAAGATTAGACCTCTTGCGAACTTCCGCCATAAACTCTTCAACCGGACGACATCGCCCTGCTTCTATATCCTCTAACGCCTCGTCAACCCTTCGGATTCACATACAGCGTTTTATTATGCGTGAATATCACAAACCCGGGCTTACTGCCGCTCGGCTTTTTCACATACCGCACTGCCGTATAATCCACGGGGACGCGCCCGGATTCACTGCCTTTGGAATGCCGCGCGGCAATGACTGCCGCCTCGGTGAGCGTTTCGGGAGACGCAACACTACCCGAACAGCGCAAAATCACATGACTGCCCGCAATGTCTTTGGTATGCAGCCATATATCGTCGGCGCGCGCGGTCTTGAACGTCAGCTCGTCATTCTGCTTGTTGTTGCGCCCTACTAAGATTTCCGTACCGTCGGCGGCGGTAAAGCGAATAGGCGGCAACGGTTTACTTTTGAGCGATTTTTTCTTATTGTTAGACGTGCTGTCGGGCTTTTTACCACGCATTGCCCGAACTTCGTCTTTTATCGCGTTGATTTCGCTTTCGGTGACTGCCCTGCTCGCCGCGTCAATCACCGAGTCAAGATACGCCAGCTCTGCCGCGCTCTCGTCCAAAAACTTTTGCAAGATTTTCTCCGCAGTCGTCAGCTTGCGATACTGCGCGTAATACTTCTGCGCGTTCTGCGGCGGCGTGAGACGTACGTCCAACTCGATTTGCACGTCCTGCCCTGTTTCGTAGTCTTGACATTCTAACACAGTGTCACCTTTGCTTAACTTGTAGATGTTGGCGTTGATTAAATCGCCGTATATGCGAAAACGCTCTTTCCCGGCGCATTCGTTCAGCTCTAATCGCCGATTCTCGATTTTGCGGAGTAACCGCTCATAGGCGTTACTCAGCGTTTTCATGATATTGCCCGAACGCTGTTTCACGCGCTGTGCCTGTGATTTCGCATCGAAAAAGCTGTCAAGAAGCGCGTTGGCTGTGTCATACGTTTCCGTACGCATTTCGTCGCCATACTGCGTAACGGGCATAAAACAGAAGTCCTTAGGGTTACCGTCATGGTCGCTGACTAAAGTAACGGTCGGCTCTGCTCCTCGCAGAACTGCCTGTGCTTGTCGCAGAAACGCCGCTACACCCACGTACGCCGCCTCGCGCACGAAAATGGGCGATACGCCCTCTAACTGTTTAATAAGTGTTTTATCGTCGCACGCCCACTGCACAGCGTCAACGTCACAATCTAACAGGCATTGTCGAGTTAAATCACGCGGCGGCGGGACGTAGGGCAGATTGGGCAGAACAAGACGCGTCTTGGATATATCGTCCGTCACGCGCTTTACGGCGTCTATTATTTTGCCCGAGTCAATGTTCATGAGAATAATGTTGCTCACGCGCCCCATGACTTCAATAATCAGCCGATTACGTACCGTGTCGCCGATTTCGTTTGAGCCGACAAAGTCAAAACATAACACGCGCTCCAATCCGTCCTGCGTAATCGCGGTGAGCCGCCCGTTGCCGATATGCTTACGCAACACTATGCAAAACAGGGAGGGCGTAGGCGGATTCTCCTGCGCTGATTCGGTTAAGTTTACGCGCGCTGACGAGGCGTTTGCCGATAAAAGCAGTCGGCGAGTTTGCCCCTCTACCCGAAAAGCTAACACCACTTCATCGCGGGAGGGTTGCCCGATTTTGTCGATTCGCGCACCTATGGGCAGTGCGGCGGCGATTTCGTTCTTCACGATATGCAAAAACGCACCGTCTAAGCTCATACTGCCCTCCTATATCACGTAGCGGCAAGGGTCAACGCTGTTGGCGGACTTGCGGAACTGCGCTTTGGGGAACGCTTTAGTCAACCGCGCCGCCAAATCGTCACAGAAAATGTTTTCGGTGTGAAAATGCCCTGCGTCAACCAACGTCAAGCCGTAATTCGCCGCAAAGACGAAACGGTCATTCCGCAAGTCACCGCAAATATAAGCGTCACAGCCTTTTTGGAGTGCAAGCTCCACCAAATCATTGCCCGCACCCGAACACACGCCGATTCGACGAATGGGTTTGTCGCCTTTGACGTAGCGCACCACCTTGCACCCGAATGCGTTTTGGCACTCATGAGCTAATTCAGCGGCGGTAATGGCTTGGGGTAATTCGGTGATTTTGCCGAACTCGGGGTCGCCCGATTTGCAACTTCCGATAACTTCGTTGCCGGGCGGATACCCTAACTTAGTGAGCATTAAATCAGTGATTCCTCCTTTAGCCACGTCTAAATTCGTGTGTGCGGCAATCATGTTTATACCCGCCGCGATTAGTCTGTACTCGGGGTCGGATTTACACAGCTTGCTCACGCCGAAAAACATCAGCGGGTGATGCGCGATAATCAAGTCAGCTTTTTTGGTAATCGCCTCGTCAATGACTTTGTTCGTCGCATCAAGGCAGAGCAAAACACGCTTGACTTCCGCGTCATTATCGCCAATCAACACACCGCAGTTGTCCGCTTTCATGGCTTTATCAAAAGGCGCGATTTTATTTAAGTAATCGTAAATTTGCTTGACTGTTGTCATGATAAATACTCCTTAAACCCCATACTCTTACGCTCCGCAGGTCAGGCAGAGCCTGACACCTTGACGTACATTATAATAAAATCGCGCCTACCTTCCCGCACGATTTGTTCGCTGATAATCTCAAAACCCGACTGTGCTAACCCCTCACGTAAATGCCCTGCGCGGGTCATAGGTTGTAAAATCAGCCGCAAATTCGCGCTTTTGAACGCCTCGGGCATACACGCCACAATCTCGGCAATCAGCTCACCGCCCATTCCCGCAATCACCACGTCATCACAGGGCGGAACATCGGCTAACCCGTCCGACTGTAACAGAATCACGTCGGCGTTTTGGTTAGCAATCGTCTTTTCAGCGAATTCAAGCGGTTTTGGATTTAAGTCACAGGCGTAAATCTGCCCGTACCTGCCACTGCGCGCTAAGTGACAGGGCAGATAGGCGTGGTCTGTCCCCACGTCACACACGCGCGCGCCGTCACGCACTAACGCAGCGATTGCCGACAGGCGTTGCCCCAGTTTTTTATATCTTCGTTTCAATGGGGCTCCGCCCCAAGCCCCCTCATCTGCGGCGGGGAACCCGCCTTGATTCGCTGTATTCATTTGTACAGTATATCACAATATTACAAAAATGTCAAGGCAACTGCTTAGAGCCTGTTTAGTATCTCGCTCGTGGCGAAAATTTGGCAAATTTCTCGCCATACTTCGTTGAATTTTCTTGAAAGGCACAAAGCCTACTGCGAAAATTCGCCTTGTCTGACGAAAAATTCGCTTCAAAATTTCACTCACTCGGAGATACTAAACAGGCTCTTACATGAATCGCGCAAATAATCGGCAAAATCGCCGAAGCGCGCGTTTTAACACGCTCAATCGCGCTACATCTTCAAGGGTGATTTCCTTACAGTGTGACAGCGTTTCGGCAACGTCCCGCGTAATATCGCCCACTGTCTCGCCGAATACGAACACGGCGTTCTCATGATTGAGGTAGAGTGAGCGATAGTCTAAGTTGACGCTCCCTACCATAGCGCGCTTGCCGTCCGCAAGAATGATTTTCGCGTGAATGAATCCGCGCGTATACTCGAACAGCCGCACACCGTTAATCAAAAGCGCGCTATAATAAGACTCCCCCGCCAACTTCACCACAGGCTTGTCCGCAATGAACGGAACGATGATACGAACGTCAACCCCGCTGTGTGCCGCCGCCGATAATACCGACAATATACCGCTTCCGCAGGTCAGGTACGGTGTTGTGATGTAGACATACTCGCCCGCGCCGCTAATCATGTTGATGAACATATGCTCAGCGACGGGCGTATCTGCCATAGGCGAACTCGTCACGGGTATTGTCGTGGTTGCAAGATTAGCGGAACTGCCTGCGGTTGTCGGGAACGTCAACGATTCTGTCTCCGCCGATTTAATCGCTGTCAAGATTCGCCCTTTGGACGGGCAAAGCCCGCCCTTTGGGCTTATCTCTTCTTTTGCTTTACCGAGAAACGCCCACATCTCCGCGAACTGCTCAGCAATGGCGCGCGCCGTTTCACCGTCTACTTTAACCGCCGCGTCTTTCCAGTGTCCGAACAGCTCCTCCACGTTGGCGTATCGGTCGGACAGGTTCACGCCGCCGCACAGCGCAACAGTGCCGTCAATAGCGGCAATCTTGCGGTGGTCGCGTATATTGAACCGCAGAATCGAGTGTAGGCGAACAGGGTTGAACACGCGCACACGAACGCCTCGCGCCGCCATAGTCGCTATGAATCGCCGCGGCAATGTCCGCAGACTTCCGTAGCCGTCGCAGATAATCCGCACGTCCACACCCTGCGCCGCTTTCTGTTCTAAAATGTCGGCGATTTCGTCCCAAATAACGCCTTTTTCAATGGTGAAATATTCGAGAAAAATATAACGCTCGGCATTGCGTAATGCGGTGAGCAGGTGTGCGACAAAATCCTCACCGCAAGGCAAATAAACACAGCCCGTCAAGGCGGGCGCGCCGCCGACTGTGTTTCGCAAGTAGGTGACGATTTTTTGCGCGGACAGGTCGTTTTGATAGCACATGATGTTATTTTTGGTGAGAAACAGTAGGTTTATACAGAGAACTGTCCGTAAATAACTTGACAGTTCCCAAGACGGTCAAACACTTTGCCACGCCTGTTCCATTGCCGCGATAACGCGGTCACACCATGCGTCGAACGCACTGTCCTCCACCTGCAATGCAGGAGTAGCCAACACGTTTTGAATTACTTCACGAATGCCTTGGTCGAAGCGTTTTGTTGCAACGAATCCCGGGACAAGCCGCTTGAGTTTGGTATTGTCAAACACTACTGAGTTTGCCTTGTCGCCGATTAGTGAACCCGTGAAGTCATAGTCAGAGCATTTTGCGAGGAAGTCACTGGGGACGTAGTAAGGGTTGAGTTTCACGCCCAACACGCCCGCGATTGCCGCGTACACTTGATTCCATGTCAGCGTTTCGTCCGACGTGATGCCCACTGCCTCGCCGATTGCATGAATGTTCCCCATTAGCCCGATAAAGCCTTTCGCAAAGTCGGAATTGTGCGTCATAGTCCACAAAGACGTTCCGTCGCCGTGAATAATCACGGGCTTACCCTCCGTCATGCGTTTGACAACTTGCCACGAACCTTTGTCGCCGTGTACGCCTAACGGAATGTAGCGGTCGTCATACGTATGCGAGGGGCGGACAACGGTCACGGGGAACCCGTCATTACGATACCGCTCCATGAGAAATTCTTCACAGGCGATTTTATTGCGGGAATACTCCCAATAGGGGTTAGCGAGCGGTGTCGCCTCGTTCACGCGATAGTCCGACAGCGGCTTTTGATACGCCGACGCAGAACTGATGAAAATGTACTGCCTGCATTTGTTCTTGAACAATCGATAGCGGCTCTCAAGCTGTGCGGGTACGAAGGATATGAAGTCTGCAACCGTGTCGAATTCCAAGTCTTTGATTAACTCGGCTACTGCGGATTCGTCGCCGATTTCGGCGGTGAGTTGTGTAATATTAGACGGTTGAGCGTTTGGTGTAATTCGTTCGGACAGTCGCTGACTGCCGCGGTTGAGCAGGTACAGCTCCCAATCGGGGTTAGCCGCGAGTTGTTTGGTGATGGCGGTGCTGATGATTCCCGTTCCGCCTATGAGTAATGCTTTCATGTGTGTAACTCTCCTTATTATATCTATAGTTTCGTCAAGCTATCGTGACGGCAAAACTTCAAGCGGTCTGCTCGTCGGCAGAGCCCCCGACACCTCCGCTCTCGTTTTGCTAATACAGCGTGATATGACAATTCGGCAACGCTTCTTTTAACTCGTCCACGTCGGACGACGACAGCGGGTTCGCGCCGTAGGTGAATCGCGTCATGCTTGTGAGACTGTGCAAGGGCGTTAAATCGTTTATATTGTTGCGGGAAATGCGTAGCTCGGTCAAGTTTTTCAAGTCAGACAGGGGCGACAAGTCGCTAATCTCGTTCTCCTGCAATTGTAAATTCGTCAGATTTTTCAACCCCGATAAAGGCGATAAATCGCTCACGTTATTATCGCGTATATCCAATTGACGCAGGCTTTTCAGCTCGGACAAGGGCGACAAATCCGTAATTTCGTTATACATCAAGATTAAATGCGTGACGTTGTCGGGGATTTCTTTGCTACGCACTTTTGCGGCAAGTTTCGCGTCGTCAAGCCGCTCTCTACGCAGCGTAATCCGCACTTCACCCAACGCGCCTCCTGAAGGCTGAATCTCCGCAGGGGGGGCGTCGGTCTCGGGTTTGACATTTTCGGCATTCTCGATATTTTCGACTTCGCCCAAGCTCGCGCAAGCCGTCAGTGACAGAATCGCGGCAAACGTCAATATTAAAACAACAATTTTTTTCATAATCTTTACCTAATCCGTTGTTTCCGGAGTGTGTATAATTTCGCATTCGGGGAGATGTCCCTGCAACTCGTCTATCTGCTCGGGCATGAGTTCAATGCCCACAACCCGCACCACCTGTAATTCGCTCAGCGCGAACAGCGGCGATAAGTCTGTGACAGGGTTGCCGCTAACCGTCAGGCGCGTCAAGCCGCGCATATTCATAAGCGGCGACAGGTCAGCGATTTCGTTATGCTCAAGGTATAGCACGTCCATGTCGGTTAGCCGTTCAAGCGGCGTTATATCGGTGAGGTTGTTGCCCGCTAAGTTCAGCCACGTCGTCTCACGCGGGATTATGCCGCTTTGCACCAACTCGGCAAGTTCGTCGTCTGTCATGTCCGTGAATGCCGTTTCCTGCGACGCGATGATGTTGCCTAAGTCGTCGTAAGTGAACGTCGTTTCGTCGGCTGTTGTTTCGGTAACTGTGTCAGTATCGGTGATTGTATCGGTATACTCATCGGTCGTCGTTTCATCAGTGTTGCAACCGTCACACGCCGCGAAAGTCAGCGTTGCCATGAGTGCTGATATTATTGCTAATCTTCTCATTTGTTTTGCTCCGTGAATTTGTTCTGTGAAATTAAAAATTAAGCGTGCTTAAATAAACCACAGCACGCTTAACTCTCAAAATCGCCCAAAATCGCTCTTAAGTTAATGTCAAGATTCGCCCGACGGACGAGCAAAGCCCGCCCTTTGGGCTCATCTCTTCTTTAGCTTTGTTTAGCTTACTCAGCAAAGCCGCTTTCTACGAGTTTAACAAGACCGTCTACAGCTAACTGTTCGTCCGAACCGTCCGCTATGATTCTGATTGACGAACCCTCAACAATCCCTAACGAGAGAATCCCTAACAAACTTTTCGCGTTTACTCTGCGTTCTTCTTTTTCCACCCAAATGGACGACTTATACTCATTGGCTTTTTGGATAAAGAATGTTGCGGGGCGCGCGTGCAAACCTACCTGATTCTTGACATCTACCTCTTTAACGAACATACGAACTACCTCCATAATGACAGACGAATTCGGCTTCGACTGCGCTTAATTCAAATTACCACTTCTAATTATATATGGTATTTCGTGTTTAGTCAATATAGATTATGACGAAATATGCGCTAATATTTGAAAAAAATTAGTGCACATTGCACAAAACTTATTCGAGTGGTTCTATCAAATCGGGGCGTTTTCTATATGTTGTGCTTGTTGCCTCGTCCGAACGCCATTTTTCGATTTGTGCGTGATGACCGGACAGCAAAACCTCGGGAACTTGCCGTCCGCGCCATGATTCGGGGCGGGTATACAGCGGGTGTTCGAGTTGACCGTCCCAGTGGCTGTCGTGCTTGAATGCCGACTCGTCCGGCAGTACACCCGGCTGCAGCCGTGAAACTGCGTCGGTGAGCAGCAGTGCGGGCAGTTCGCCGCCCGTTACCACGTAGTCCCCCACGCTGATTTCACAGAATCCCAACTCGTCGAGTACGCGACAGTCCACACCCTCATAGTGTCCGCACAAGAGGAGCAGCCACGGTTCTGCGGCAAGCTGTTTGATTAATGGTTGCGTGAGCGTCTGCCCTTGCGGTGACAGGTAAATCAGCTTAGGAGGAGGCGTTGCGCCGCCCATTATGTCCATCACGCAGTCATAGATTGGCTGTGCCTGCATGACCATGCCTGTGCCGCCGCCGTAGGGTTTATCGTCTACTCGGTTGTGTTTATTATTGGCATAATCGCGGATATTATAACAACGAATTTCTATTGAGCCCGATTGTCGCGCTCTGCCGATAATGCTCGCCGACAGGTAACTCTCACACATTTCGGGGAACAATGTCAATATGTCTACTTTCATTGGAGAGTCATACAAACTTTCAACTCCGGGCGTTTCGCTTAC
Organism: Oscillospiraceae bacterium; assembly: GCA_009778605.1. Lineage (GTDB taxonomy): Bacteria > Bacillota > Clostridia > Oscillospirales > Ruminococcaceae > Ruminiclostridium_E. The sequence goes on along the minus strand of WRJN01000008.1, from coordinate 6,727 downwards.
GCTCAAGCCCTGCGCGGGCTTTGGCACAGCCGAACCCTTGCCGTTACACATCAAATAATCCCTCCAATGGTCTAATCTTGATTATGCCATTGTCGATGTCGGTGTCAATCAACACTTCTGGGATTGACGGAAACAAGAGCTGTCTGCCGCTTTTGGCGCGCACTACGTACACGTCTTTGGGGGCATTTTGCAAAATGTTGTCCACCACTCCGTATTCCACGCCCGAATCCGCATCAATGACTTTCAGCCCGATTAAGTCGGCGATAAACCATGTATTTTCGGGAAGCGTGTACTCGGCTTTGTCCACGTACAGGCTTTCACCGATGAACACTTCTGCGTTGCCGATGTCGTCGATTCCCGCAATTTTCATGACTGCGAACCCTTTGCGGACGCTCGTCAAACGCACTTCAACGAGGCGTTTGGGCTCGCCGATAAACAGGCGGTCGGCGTATTCTTGGATTATCTCGGGGGAATCACAGTACAACTGCGCGCGAAGCTCACCTTTGAGCCCTTGTGTTTTGGTGAACTTGGCGATTTCAAGCCAACTCTTGTCGGCTTTTTCTTTGTTATTATTCATGTGTAGCAGTATAACATAGTTTTTCCCGATTGTCAAGTACGCACTTCCGCCAAAACAACGTCTGTATAATAATGCCGCAAAATTTCTTCACAACCGTAGCCGCGCCTCCCGAGGACGTCCGCACCGTACTGGCTCAACCCCACACCATGACCGAATCCGCGTGTCTCGATTACAAAAACGTCGTCATCGCTGCCCATCATGCGCCGCGAAATGTCGAACGATGTGGAGCGCAGCTCAAACGCGCGCCACATATCCCCGCCGGTGAGTCGCTTGCCCTCCTCGCCCACTGCGATTGAAATAACGTAGCCGAATTCGTTTTTATAGGGGTCGCTGAACCAATCGTCATAGTCCTGCGGCATTGTTGCAGTGCGGTTGAAGTGAAACATGGCTAATCGCAGACTGTCGGCGGATACCTCGTTACGTTGTATGAACCCGCTGTGTTCTCTGTCCCACGAACTGTCTACGCTTCGCAAATATGGGAAATCCACCCCCCATACCGTGTACGCCGTGTTAGTCACACCTGCGGATATGCTATGATACACCGCGTAAATAGGCTCGCCTCCGTGGAAAAGTGCATGAACTGCGCCATAATCGGCGGCGGCGGTAATACGCGTCAACGCATTGTCATACTCCGCGTCACTGCGAAACAACGCGCGCGCTTGTTCTTCGTCAAAATAAGGCTGACAGGTTTCGGGTTCGTCCGAAACGTACTCCCTGTCCTGCCTGAGCCGCAACATATACGTGTGCGCTGCGACTGCTTGAGCTTTGAGAGCCTGTTCGTGATAATCAGAGGGAATCTGCGCGAACAGACACCCGATAAGATAATCCCGCACGCTTAGTTCGACAACTGCGCCGCTGTCCGCGCGTAAAAGCGAAACTGTTTTAGGGAAGTCATAACCGTCGGGGAAGTGCGGTTGTGCTTCCTGACCGCCTGAATCGCTTGTTTGGGGCGTTTCCCGCGCATTGACGGCACGAAACACGAAGGGCGTTGCGAATAATAACACCGCGAAAACGGCGATAATGACGATATATTCTTTCATATACAAAATCTCCTTGACAATCCATATAATAGTGTGATATACTATTAGAGTATGTTTTTAATGTATGTTTTAATATATGTAAGAAAGTAGACAAGTTATGACCAAAAATAAAAACGATAGTAAAGCTACTAAAGTAGGCTTCCCTTTTGCGGCAATTGCGTTTGTGCTGATTTTAGCAGGGCTGACAGTCGTGCGGTATTTGCAATACTCGCGGGTAATCAACCCGATTAACGGCTTTTTTACACCTGACGGCGGAATGCTCGCCGACGCATACTACCTTACCATGACGGCGGCGGCATTCATACTTCTTGTGTGCGGCATTGTTGATAAACGCGGTAAGCGCGGCGTTGCGTCCGGTTACATTAAGCCTATTAAAGACGCAGCCAAAGAAAACGCAGACGAGGTTATGAACGAGATTTTGGCTGAATTTGCGCCTCAAGGCTCTGAAACGTCTGAATCGGCTAAAAAAGCCGCGGACGCTAAAGACAAGAAGGACAAAAAAGCGCGTGACGAAGCCCTTACACCGCCTGTTCCGCGCGCTTGGAACACGCAATTAAACGTCGTAGCCGCATTATTCGGCGCGATTTTCTGCGGATACTGCGGTGCCGCTACTGCTTTTTGGGTGTACATGGAGCACACGGAGCTGAACGCTCTGCGAATTGCTTTGGGAATCGCCGCCGCGTTAGGTTTTTTATACACGGCGTTCTCGGTGATTGCTTACCGCAAACTCGTCCCGACTACGGCTCTCGCGCTGTTATTCGTGGCGGCACACTGCGCGTGCGAATCGGCGGCGGAGTTCATGGAACGCGCCTACACCGCGAACATGACGACGCGGTTGGTCTTGTTGGGCGCGAACCTGTTGTTAGCGGTATTCCTGTTAAGCGCGGGCAGAATCGTAGTACGCAGTGAAACGCGATTCACCGCCCTGTGTACGACTGTGGCGGGATACCTTGCCGCAGGGGTGATTTTCTCTGAAGGTATGGCCGTCTTCAGCCACCAGAACGGCTTGACCGACGAAACGCGATTATTGTGGCAGGAAAGCACTAACGGGTTGGAATTACCCACCATACTGTTCCTCATGCGCGGCGCAGTCGTGATTTGGCTGTTATACACGCTCTCGGCAGGGGCACGAAATAAGGATAGTGATGAAAAAATTCAAGAAGATATTGCAAAAGACAGCCAAAGCGTTGCCGATAACGATAACGGCGACGCTCCTGCTGTTGAATCTTAGCGGCTGTTACTGGAACGTCCCTGTGACGGACTTGTTGTCACCGCCTATGCTCACCGAACAACAGACGGAAATCTATGCCGCGTTGACCAATTCGGAGGGAACGGCACTCACGCTGAAATTCCCCAAAAGCGGTGATTTTCTTTCGGCGTTCGTGGTTTTCCCCGACGACAGCGGGCGCGTCATGGTGTTCTACGAAAAAGCCGACGCGTCGGCAGAGCCTGCGATTTGGCTGACGTTCTTGGAGAAACGCGGGAACGCGGGGGGTAGTAAATCGGCGGGGTGGGAAGTCACCTACAGTATGCCTTTTTTCGCTACGGCGATTGAACAAGTGGCTTTCCCTGAACTTAGCGATACTCGTCGGGACGATATTGTTATCAGCACGTCTTTTGCGGGTCAACCCGACTGCAGTGTATACGTTATCGCTTTTGATGATGACACGGGCGCGCCGCAAGTAGTCTACACCATGAGTTATTGTATGTTTTACCAAATCGGCGATTTTAATAACACGGGTAAAAATATGCTCATGAGCATAAGCGCGAGCGGCGGCGAAATAAATGAGCCCTCAATGGCGGAGTTTGCGCGTTGGGAGGGTGACGAGTTCATCATAGCGCACCGTGTACGCACCAATCCTGCCGCCAACGAGTATTTGTCGGCAGTGAAGAGCGCGTTGGGCGATACGCCCGCGCTGTTTATTGAATACCTTGAGACCAACGGCAACGCCAACACCAACATTATCGTGTGGGAAACGTGGGACGACAGGGGTATTATTCCCCGAAACATTGTCGTAACCAATAACCCCGAACGCACCAAACGTAATTTAGATTTACTCAAAAAACGCCCCAATCAGTTTACCGCGCTTGCTTTTTCGCGCGACATTGAGGAAGGCGAGAGCGACGACAGCGCGTTCAACCCTGCCGGAAACGTACCGTTTCCCGGCTACGGTTCCACTGCGCGCCCCGATGTCGTGCGTGCGACAGTTTGGTATAAAGTAGTGTTGGACGAATACGTCAATGACGTGTTTGAGCCGTTACACTACACATACTTGAGCGTGAATAACGATTATGTGTTCTTTTTTCCTGATGAGTGGGTGGACAACGCGACCGTCACCGTGTTGAATGACCCCTGCGCCCATGCAGTGAACGAGGTGGTGTTTTGGGCGTATGAGCCGACGTTTCACACCGTTCGCGACGTGACGACGCCTTGGCTTACTGTTATCACTGTCCCAAAAGGTGCGGGGTTGTGTGCCGAACACCACGACGATGCGAAATCGTTCATGTTGTTCGATTCGCAGAACAATCCGCAGTATGACTACTACGTCAAGACCGAGAACCGCTCCATCACACGCCGCGCATTGCGAAGCGCGTTGAAAGTGTTTGAGGTTAGCTAAAAAGGTGACTTATGAAACAAACCAAACGAATATTAGTATGCGAAGATGAAGAGGCAATCCGCGATTTTGTGGTAATCCACCTCAAGCGTGCGGGTTACGACGTCACCGCGACACGCAACGGCGAGGAAGCACTTAAAGCCTTTGACGCCGCCGAAACAATCGCGGCAAAATCAGAGGGGCGAGGGCATTATGACATTGCGTTGCTTGACATTATGATGCCCGGGCCTCCTGAACGGCAGGGCGACCAAATTTGCAAGATTCTGCGCGAAAAGAGCAGTACAATCGGCATAATCATGTTGTCGGCGAAGTCACAGGAGATGGACAAAGTCAACAGCCTTATGGGAGGCGCGGACGATTATATCACCAAGCCGTTCTCGCCGTCAGAGCTTATGGCGCGTGTGGACGCGGCGTATCGCCGTGTGGCGTTTATGAAAGCCTCCGCAGGCGAAGTTGCCGCCGTTGAAGAAGAAACCGCGCCGGACGTGGTGTCGGGCGTGTTCAAAGTCAACGCTAAGAGCAGGACTGTTGACAAAAACGGCGTCACGCTTGACCTTACACAAGTCGAGTTTCAGATTATGGATTTCTTTATTCGCAACGAGGGAGTAGCCCTCGACCGCAAGCGGATTCTCTTGCAAATTTGGGGGGATTCATACTTTGGGGACGAGAAAATCGTTGATGTGAACGTGCGGCGGTTGCGTATGAAAATTGAGGAAGACCCCTCCACTCCGCTGTATATTCAGACTGTGTGGGGGTTCGGGTACAAGTGGGTGTCTGATGAGGCGTAGGCTGAAAAAAGCGTATCGGCGGCTTTTTCGGCGCGCTAAACTTCTTAAACCTAAGGAGGTGCGCGCCTCGAGTATCGCGACGCGGTGGTTCGTCAACAGTTTCGTTGTCGTCGCGCTGATTCTGTTGGTGTTGACCGTTTCGGTGTTTTTTATGTTGCGCCAGTATTACTACGGTACGGTGACACAGATTCTACAGTCCGAAGCCAACACCGCCGCCGGGATATTATCGCGGCATAACGACAGCCGCAACTCGATTGACGAAAACGAAATACGCCGATTCGTAGAAGAGTTCGACAAGAAAAACCTTATGGAGCTTATGGCACTCGGAGAGTCGGGCGAGATTCTGCTCACGTCCAGCGGTTTCAAGCCGCCGCGTGAACAAAATTTTCCTGATTTTATGCAGGCGTCACAAAGCGAACGCGGAACGGGTAATCATATCGGGAGGCTTAAACAGAGCGGTGAGCGGTATATGGCGGTTACTGTCATGTTGCCTGTCTCGTCCGATTTGCAAGAGAGCGGATACTCGGCGGTACGGTTAGTCACGTCATTGCAGGCGGTGGATAACCAGATTTACACGTTCACGTTGTTTATAGGCGTGTTCAGTTTAGCTACGTTGTTGTTGTTATTGCTTCTCGGGCTGTACTTCATACGCTCGATTGTATCACCGTTGCGGCAAATCGGCAATACTGCGAAACGCTTAGCCGACGGGGATTTCTCGGTGAGAATCACCCGAACGGGGCACAAAGAACACGATGACGAAATTGGGGAGCTGTGCCGCATTATCAATCATATGGCGGACGAACTTGAAGTGTCAGAGCAAATGAAGAATGACTTTATCTCGTCGGTGTCGCACGAGTTGCGTACGCCGCTCACGGCGATTAAGGGCTGGAGCGAGACGGTACTCGAACTGCGCGATGATGAAATGACCGAAAAAGGCATGAAAGTCATCACCACAGAGACCGACCGCCTCACCGAAATGGTGGAGGAGTTGTTGGATTTCTCGCGCATACAAGGCGGGCAGTTGTCTTTACAAATGACCGATTTGGACATTGTTGAGGAACTGTCGTCGGCGGTTATGGTGTATGCGGAGCGCGCCAACCGTGAGGGCATTACGTTGGTGCTGAATCATGAGGGGTTGACGCCTAAGCGCGCCAAAGGCGTTGTGCAACCGATGAAGATTCACGGCGATAAACACAGGATTCGTCAGGTGTTTTTGAACATCATTGACAACGCGATTAAATATTCCGATGAGGGTATGGTTGTGCGAATCGGCGCGGCGGTTAAGCGCGTGAAAGGCGCGCGCGCAATTGTGATTTCGGTGAACGATACGGGGTGCGGAATAGCGAAATCCGACATTCCTAAAGTCAAGATGAAGTTCTACAAAAGCAACAACACGCGGCGGGGTTCGGGGATTGGTTTAGCAGTCGCCGATGAGATTATCGCGTTGCATTCGGGGGAATTAGTTATAAAAAGCGAACTTGGCAAAGGGACAACGGTGGATATTACTATTCCCCTGATATAAGGAGAAATAAATGGCAAAAAAAGAGATTACGCATAAGTCTAAGATTGGCGGTCAGGCGTTGTTTGAGGGCGTCATGATGCGTAGCGTCACGCGGGAGGCTATGGCTGTGCGTCAAAAAGACGGCAGCATTTTCGTTGAGAAAAAGACATTGCCTAAAACAAAATGGTATCAAAAAACGCTGTTCG
>WRJN01000007.1 GCA_009778605.1 Oscillospiraceae bacterium | reverse complement strand
TAAATCGCCCTGCACATACTGCTCCATAAACTGATTTTTACGGCTATGTAAATCAGCCATTTTCTTCTCGCAAGTAACAATGGATTTTAATAAATCCTGTTCAGCTTGCTCTAAATTTTTATTAGCTGTTTCGATTTCCGTGTCGTTATTTCCCGATATATCGTTTATATTCTGAATGTATTCACAAAAAGCAATTTCCATTTTTTCGTGGCAAATATCGTGACTTTTACAAACCACATCTTTACTGCAACTTTTCTTTTTCTGACAGAGGTAAGAAGAATTGTACTGTTGCTCACCGTTGTATGCCTTCCGCACATAATTATGAGTGGTATGCTTACTGCCACACACACCGCAGTATAATATTCCGCAAAAATAGCTTTCCTCTCTCGGTCGCTTTGTTCTTACCGTCCGTGAAGTGTTTTTTATTTTCGCCTGTGTGAGTTCAAAGAGTTCATCAGATATAATCGGCTCATGCTGTCCGTCTGCCACGAAATATCTGCTTTCGTCTTCCATTGCGTAACGCACCTTCCCGATATATGTCGGATTGACTAAAATGCACTTTACAGTCGTTGACTCCCACTTGGAATTTAATTTCGTGGGAATTTTTCGCTCATTTAGCATTTTAGCGATTCTGTTGATTGGAATATTTTTTTCGACATACATCGTAAATATTTCTTTCACAATTTCGGACTCATCGGGATGAATGTTTTGCACTTTCTGTCCCTTTTCTCTGTTGTAGCCGTAAGCGGAAATATGCGTGGCTAAGGTATACCCCTCACGGACTTTGCGTTCACACCCGACTTTTATACGCTCAATAATATTCTCACGTTCAAACTCGGCGAATATTCCGATGATTTTCAAAAACATACGTCCCGAGGCAGTCTGCGTGTCGATTGATTCTGTCAGCGAATTAAAAGCACAATCATGTTGATTGAACAACTCCACCAACTCGAGCAGATTTTTTGTGTTTCGGGTAAGCCTGTCTACTTTGAAAACTAAAACATTGTTGACTTTCCTGCTTTTAATATCGTCAATCAGTCGATTGATAGCAGGGCGGTCAACTAAGTTTTTGCCAGATATCCCCTCGTCCGCATAAATATCGTATATGTCCCATTCCTTAAGCAGAGCATACGCTTTCAACTTATCCGTCTGCCCACGAACCGAAAAGCCTTCTTGTGCTTGCTCTTCGGTGCTGACCCGCACGTAGACAGCCGTGCTTAGGCTTTTTACTGCTACGTTCACTTTTTATCACTCCCATCTGTGTTTAAGTCAGATAGTGAGTTTAGTTTCTCTTGCTTAATCCTCGGAATGGAAGTTTTAAGAAAAAATTTTAACATCTCTTTTTGTAATTCTTGAGGCAGTGTAATTTTTTCTTTCATGCTAAATTATATAGAAATTTAGCTTGTCCTATAACCGCAGTTTCAAGGTTCGCTCAGCCGTCCATGAGCGGAGCGAATGGCTAACGGCGTGCGGTTCTTATGCCGAAGGCAAAAACCCAACCCTACAAAACCGCTATACAAGCGACTTTGCGGGGTCGTTGGGCTTATTTCAAACGCCGCAATAGCCGCGTTCACAACCGTCAACTCCTCGCGCTCGAAATAATCAACAAGCCGAAGCGATTTTTTCTCGCACAGCTCATACATCTCAGGACACGCCTTGCCGCAATATACTGTTGCATTCTCCTCACACGCACCAATCACGGCAGAAAGCGGAATTCTCCCGGAGTAATACGGCGCAGTTATGTAATCACAATTTCTACTCATGGGTAGCGGGAGAATCACGTTTTTGCAACGCTCGATGCGCTTCAAAACGGTGACGCCTGTTTCACGTCGAACGTCGTCGTGTAACGTGTCGAACCCATACACTGCACATCTATGTTTTTTATTTAACTTAGCGGCGGCGTAAATAAACCGCAAATCGCCGCCGAGTACCAAAAATTTTTCCATAAAATCTCCTCCTTTTTGTTAATACATCATATGCGAATCAACAATATTCTGTGAATAATATAAAAGACCCCCGAAGGGGTCTTTTATAGAAGTTTGACTTATTGGATATTTTAATACCGCGATTGTCCGTCAAGCGGCGTTTCGTGAACCTCAAGATACTCGCCGATAATGCGTATCAACAACGTATTCAACGGCTCGACTTTGTTCTCCTTACTCACACTCGGGGTGGAATGCCCGCTGCCAATGCCCGAATGTTTCGTTAAATAAGTGTACACGCCGCCCGTGGCAATCACCATGTTACGCATGACAAACTCAAGGTCGGTATCATAAGACGAATTACCGCGCCCGCCCGCAATCACAGGCACAATCCGAATCCCTGCCGCCGCCGCGCCTCTCATTGCCACGCCCAAATTCTCGATTACATCAGGGCGGTCATGCGGAGGAGCGTCCAACACCACAAGCATAATCTTTACGCTGTCGTCAAGCCATTCATGCTCGAACACGGCGTTCATCAACGCTTCGTCAACCGCTTCAGGCCAGTCACCGCCGCCGCTCGCCCGCTCTTTCATGAGTTTTGCAATCATAGCGGGAACGTCGTCGGTAAAATCGTTAGGTTGCACAACATAAACGTCACCGCGGTCTTTATAAAAGTTAATGGACAATCGCACGGGGATATTGCCGTGTTCCGCGCGAACTTTCTTGATAACGTCCTCTAACTCCGCTTGCAGATACGCAATTTCGCTGCCCATTGACCCCGTAGTATCCAACACCACCATCAAATCAAGCGTTTGCTGTGCCACGTATGGCGTTTCGAGTACAACCAAGATGTTGCCGTTGATGTCGCGCACTGTTTCGTCGTTAGCTAACCAAACTGTCGTTGTAGACTCGCCCGAAGTCACCTCAATAAAATCAGGCGACAAGTTATACTGTGCATCTCCACCGTCAAAGACGTACGCAATACCGAGGTGGTCAGTGCGCGCAATCCATATTGGTGTAATAACATCAAGAGCCCCATTACTCGCGCTGTATAAAACAACTTCGGCATTACGGACAGGCTTGCCGTTCTCGTCAGTGACCTGAACACTTGTTCGGTTAATAAGGTTCATGTCCCAGCGCGTCGCCAACTTCGCCCAAGAAGTCTCAAGTCGTTTAGTCCACTCGTTCCAATTATAATGGTCACGCAACTCTCGCGCGGTGAGCTTGCCCGCCTGAACAGTCGGGGTAGTCGAGGGTGGAGGTGTTACAGGTGCTGTAGGTGGTGCGATAGGCGGTGCTGTAGGTGGCGGAGTCGGGTCAGTCGGCAGCGGCACAAGAGGAGGAGTATCTGAACCGGTCATTGGTGAGGTAGCTGGCATAGTCGGCAGTGGCGCAAGAGGTGGAGCGGAATCCAATTCCCAAATCGTAGGAGGTGATGTTCCGACGCTGTCGGGGCGAGTGGCTGCGTCACTCAGCATTCCTTCATAGTCCCAGTCGTCCCAATCATCATCGCTGTCACAATCACTATCGCCGTCGTCCCACCAGTCCCAGTCATCGTCGTCGCTGTCGCAGTCACTATCGCCGTCGTCCCACCAGTCCCAGTCATCGTCGTCGCTGTCGCAGTCACTATCGCCGTCGTCCCACCTGTCCCAATCGTCGTCGTCGCTGTCGCAGTCACTATCGCCGTCGTCCCACCAATACCAGTCATCGTCGTCGCCGTTAAGAATAGGACCATACCAATAATCATCGCCACTTTTTTCGTCAAAGCCATCGTCACTGTCACTATCAGAGTCGCTATCACTATCAGCGTCACTATCGCTGTCAATGTCCCAATCCTCGGGCGTCCAGCTACCGTCAATCATATTAGGTAACTTGACTAAGTAACGCAAAATCTGCAACGCGTCTGCCATGCGCGGATACAAGCCGCCAGTAATGCGCGCGGCGTCATATGCGGCTTTGTCATAGTCCAAATCGTTAGACAACCCCACCAAGTACCGCAGAATCTGCAGCGCGTCATGCATTTTGGGGGCAAGAGACGTAGGCGCGGAAGTCTGCTCAATTTCGACCGCCGCAACCGTAGGCAGTGGCATTGTCGGGATTGTCTTGGTCATCATAGCCGCCGCGATGAGCAACGTAGTCGCTTTCTTCATCACGCTGAAACGCCTATTCTTTCTATCGTTTTTCATATTTCAACCTCTTTTCATCGTATAATTGTTAGGTAAAATTTACCCCTCTACTTATAATACGATTTACAAGCCCAAAAAGTTGCACCTTTCCAAAAAATATTTTTTCGCGCAAAAAGGGAACCCCCTAAATGGAGATTCCCTCGTAATAATTGCTACACTAACGTCACGACTCGTCAATGACACATCACTGCGCTTGCTTATTGACGTTTTTTCTTGCCGAGAGCCGCCGCTCCCGCAAGCCCGAGACTCGCCGACGCCGCTAATATACCCGCAGCCAATCCCATACCAGTTTTGGGGTTCGCTTGAGGAACAGGCACATCTTCCATGTCAACCAAATCATCAGGCGTTTCCGCTTGAGGAACAGGCGCGTCATCAAGTTCGACTAATTCAGGCAGTTCCGCTTGAGGAACAGGAACATCGTCAAGGTCAACAAAGTCATCAGCAGATTCTTCAGCCGACTCGTCGCCGCTTTCTTCACTGTCGTCCGCAGACTCTTCTGCCGAATCATCGCCGCTTTCTTCACTGTCGTCAGCAGACTCTTCCGCCGACTCGTCGCTGTCTTCAGGGAAACCTTCGTCTTCCGACTCGCTGTCGGTCACTTCAATTTCAATGTCAGACTCATCGCCCGACTCGTCTTCGCTTTCTTCAGGCTCGAACGTACTGCCTTCGCCGATTTCGCCGAGGTCGATATTATCACTGCCGCCGATTTCGCCAACAACATCTTCATCAACAGGAGGTGCAACAGGCTCAACATCGTCGTCACCGCCGTCAGACTCACCACCCGCTAAAACATCACCTTCGTCGTCACCGTCAGATTCGCCGTCAGCCGATTCGCCGTTAGCGTCTTCTTCCTCATCTTCAGGTCTGCCCGCAGGACGATTGGGGCGAACGCGTCCAGGATTGTCGATATCCGGGTACTCTTCCTCGGGAATATCACCTTCGCCGCTTTCAGATTCAGACTCTTCTTCTGATTCTTCAGATTCAGACTCTTCTTCCGATTCTTCAGATTCAGACTCTTCTTCTGATTCTTCAGATTCAGACTCTTCTTCTGATTCTTCAGATTCAGACTCTTCTTCTGATTCTTCAGATTCAGATTCCTCTTCTGATTCTACAGATTCAGACTCTTCCTCTGATTCTACAGATTCAGACTCTTCTTCTGATTCTACAGATTCAGACTCGCTGTCTGTGTCAGAATCAGTATCGCTGTCACTATCCGTGTCCGACTCGCCTTCACTCTCATCAGGAATGGTAACAATCGGTGTACCTGGTGTTATTTCCACTTCCTCACCAGTGTCTTGATTTTTAACTTTTGTCCCATTAACAAGTTTGTGACCGCTTGTTACGATGGTGAATGTATAAGACACACCATCAATTACCACATTCAAGGTTTCGCTTCCGCCTGAAGTGGCGAACGCAGAAGTAACAGCTCGAATAGTGCCATCTGCATCACACAGGAAGACATGGGAGTTATTGCCTTTATCCAGTCTTTTCAAATGAAGTATAAGGTCTGTACCATCAAGCACAATATCCCATTTGTGGTCTTGATTATCACTTAAACTCCAACTCGAACTTTCACTTATGTTTTTACCAACCCACGCTTGATTTGCCGACACACCCGAAATCATTGCCGACGAAATCATCGCCGCCGCAATTACCACCGCCAAAACTCTGGACTTTCTTTTCGTTCGATTATCTGTTCTCATACTGATAACCCTCCTACTATTTACATTTTATTTTACATACCTTATACTAAACAGGCAGACAGACGCTGCCCATGATGTGTACTATCATTATATAACGAATCGCTCCGTTTGTCAACTGCTTTTTTTGTAAAATCGCGAATAATCTGAAAATTTGTGAAATATGCACAATGTTTTGTAAAAAAGGGGCTTGAAAACAAGCCCCTTTTCAGCAAAATTACCAAACTTACTTTTACATCGGACTATTTTGAACTACGTTTGCTGCGTTTGCCAAGGAGTGCTGCTGCACCTGCTGCCGCCAGACTTGCCATAGCTGCCAACGCGCCTGCTGCCAAGCCGTCTAATCCTGTTTGAGGATTGCCTGCTTGAGGAACTGCCACGTCGTCTAAGTCAACCAAGTCAGATGAACTGGGCGCTTGAGGAACCGGTGCGTCATCTAAGTCAACGAGTTCGTCAACGATGACGGGTGTGCTAACGTCGTTGTCTTCAAAATCGGGTGTCGGTCCCGCTTGCGGAACGGGTGCGTCTTCCAACTCGACTAAATCGTCGGGTGTTTCGACTAACTCGTCAGGTGTGTTGAATTCGTCGGGTGTATCGTTGAATTCATCAGGTGTGCCGTCAAAGTCTTCCGCGTCGTCGGTTTCGATAGGAGTTCCTTCGTCGAAATCGTCGTCATCGGGTGTGAAAGGAGTTTCGCCGTCATCATCGACTTCTTCGGTCACTTCGATTTCAATGGCTTCGTCATCGTCTAAATCAATGCTTGGTCCGCCGTCAACTTCGCCGTCGTCATCAGTTACTACTTCAACTACGGGAGGTGTGAGGGGTTCAGATTTATTCGCGTCGCCATCGTCGTCATCAGCATCATCAGCATCTTCGTCTTCATCTGCTTCATCCGCTTCGTCTTCATCGTCGTCGCCTTCGCGTTCTTTGTCTTTTTCATCATCAGGGCTTACAGGAAGGCTCGCTTGTGGACGTTTGGATTTGTCCCACGGTGTGGAAGTTGGTTCGTCTGCATCGTCGTCAGACTCGTCAGATTCTTCCGAGTCAGTGTCTTCGTCGGTTGCTTCTGATTCTTCGGATTCTTCAGTTGCTTCAGTCGATTCGGTTTCGTCAGATTCGCTGTCAGCGGATTCTTCAGTTTCTTCGGATTCTTGAGATTCTTCAGTTTCTTCGGATTCTTGAGATTCTTCAGTTTCTTCGGATTCTTGAGATTCTTCAGTTTCTTCGGATTCTTCAGTTTCTTCGGATTCTTGAGATTCTTCAGTTTCTTCGGATTCTTGAGATTCTTCGGATTCTTGAGATTCTTCAGTTTCTTCGGATTCTTGAGATTCTTCGGATTCTTGAGATTCTTGAGATTCTTCAGTTTCGCTGTCAGTATCGTCTTCTGCTTCCGATTCGCTGTCAGTTTCGTCTTCCGATTCTTCGGTTTCTTCTTCGTACCAAGGGTCATCATCGTTGAATGTTTCTTGGTCGACGTAAATCGGCACGACTTGTGGTTGGCAGGTTACTCTGTGCATAGAGTCAGTTGCACAAGTGAGATAAGCGACTTTAACGATTTCGCCGGTAGTTCCTTTGTAATTTGCTTGAACATCTAAAACCGCGTCTCTCATTTCGGGATATCCGCTCAGAGTATTGTCTGTCATCAAACTCAATTCAACGCCACAAACCATGTTCCAAACGGTGATTTGTGTAATGAGCCTTGTTGACAGAGCAACATTGTTCAGTCCACTCGGACCATGCCACTCGTCTACGCTGCCATAAGTATTATTGATGTAGTTAAGTGCCATCAAAAGGTCTTCGTAGTTTTGGGGAAGGTCATACGCTCTTTGGTATCCCGAGCAAGTTCCGTTACAGTTAGCGAAACTTTTCGCGCCGGCATAACCGCAGAAAGACTCATATGAAATACCTGTTTCGACGTTGATTACGGGAATTTGGAAAATTTCGCCGCCGCCGTTGAGTCCTGTTGCACCTAACGAGAACAATCTGCCGTCACCCCATTTGTTGTCTACCGCGTACAGTGCTGCAAAATCAAAACCGGGGTGATGTTTGATTTCTGATGTTGGTACTGTAACCATCATCATTGCTGATACGCTACTGGTCAATGTTGCAGCAAATGTCGATGTTACCATCGCTGCTGCTGCGAGAGTAGCTATGACTCTCGATTTCCTTGTAGTAATACTCATAACAAGTACCTCCTATATGGTCTTGGCTTACACTTACCATATATTCGCTCATGCTACGTTTATTAACCTACCTTCATCCTAAAACTGAGTATTCGTTCTGTCGATAATTATATTATACTCCTTTTTTTTCAATTGTCAATAGGTTTTGGCAAAAAAATCTAATTTTGTGACATTTGCACTGTTTTTACCCCTCATTTTTGTGCAATATGACTAAAAACTGTCAGATGTTTGTATATAATCACAGCAAAATGCCGCATGACGCGGCATTTTCGTATTTAGCCCTCTTTCAACTTCCGTTCAATCAGCTCAGGGGTCTCGGCGAACGCAAAGACCGTTTCTTTAGTAATCAATCCCGATTTATACATTGACAGAATCGCCGCGTCCATGCCAATCATGCCGGTGCTTTCGCAGGAGGCGTTAATCACGGTATCAATCTGGTGGACTTTGTTCTCGCGTATCATGTTGCGAATTGCCGTATTACAGTGCATGATTTCAAACGCGGGGACTAATCCGCCGCGGCTCTCCTTCGCGGGGAGGAGCTTCTGCGAAACCACCGACTGTAACAACTGTGCCAACTGTACGCGGATTTGCTTTTGCTGGCTGGAGGGGAACGCGTCAATAATCCTGTTGACGGTGTTCGCCGCCCCGATTGAGTGTAGCGTTGAAATGACCAAGTGCCCTGTTTCAGCCGCCGTCAACGCCGTGCTGATGGTCTCATAATCGCGCATTTCGCCGACTAATATAACATCGGGAGATTGCCGCAAAGCCGCGCGCAGTGCCGTAACGTAGCCCTCTGTATCGGCGCGGACTTCCCGCTGTGTGATGATGCTTTTGCCGTTACGGTGGAGATACTCAATCGGTTCCTCAAGGGTGATGATATGTCCGTTACGCTCTTTGTTGATACGGTCAATGACGCAAGCAAGCGTGGTGGACTTACCGCCACCCGCAGGGCCCGTCACCAACACCAATCCCTTAGTCTTTTGAGAAATCGCCATGACTGATTCGGGTATGTTGAACTCCTTAAACGAGGGAATATCAAACGGAACAATCCGAATAACCGCCGCCCACGACCCCCGTTGCATAAACGAACAAATCCTGAATCGCGACACGCCCGGCAAACTTACCGAAAAGTCGTCGTCGCCTTTTTGCGCCAAGTTATCGGAGGAGCGTTTGGCTAACTCGTACGCCTCAGAAATAATTCGCATGGTATCGTCAGGTTTGAGCATTTCGGCGTTTACCGCCTTTATCACGCCGTCAACCTTGACCGACAACGCCAACCCCGGCATAATAAAAATGTCCGACGCTTTTTTCTCAACGGAATCTTTTAATAATTGTGAAAACTCAATCATCGTATTTTCTCCTTTATATTATATGAATAGACTTCTTGCGAAATTAAATGCACTGTCAATCCACTTCCCACGGACGTTGACCCGGCTCGGGCATATCATATCCAGGGCTGTCATCAGTCGTGGGCGGCGGCGCGGTCTCCCCATACACAACGGCGCGATACTCTGCGTTATACGCCTCCATGACCGTGTCGGCGGCGCGTTGCGCCAACGCCAATTCCGACTTAGCGGTGAGCTGTGATAACACCGCAAAGACCACCAAACACAACACAATCAAGACCGCGAAAAGCGAAGTCAAACCCATGCTGAAAGGCTTTCTGCGCTTACTCATACACCCACCTCCATATAATCGATTATATCATACAGGTCTTCTTGGCTACGCGGCGACACTGCCACAGCCAACTCATACAAAACTTCGCCGTCGGCAATCCGATGTACACGTATTTGCGCCTCTATGAACAAATCGCCCTCATAAATGTCATTGTCGACATTGCCCTCGACTGCCTCAATTCGGGCAATCAAACCGTCCTGCACGAATTGCCGCAACTCCTGCCCATCACTCGCCTTGAATATTTCGGCGGCATTCTGCGCCAAAATCACTGCATTCGTCAAGTCTCGCGCTTGTCGGGAATCCTTTTGAGCCTCCGCAAACATAGTCACACAAGCCGCCGCCGCAACGGAAAAGAACAATATTACTATAATCATCTCGGCGAACAGCAGGTTCTTAGCCGCCAACCGCGTTTTCATGCCCGACACGGTGCTGCGCGTATTGCTGCTCCCCTCAAGGCTTTCTCTTCTAACCACTGCCTATCCCTCCATAACAACTGCCACGTTGACGAATATGCTCCTGCCGTTTACAATCACTTGTGCGAGTGTGTCGGAGTCTTTGAGGAACTCAAGTTCTTCCACAGCGAACAGCCTGAATCCCATATCCAATCGCGGAACGTCACCCGGTGCAGTCGCGCTTTCACAGATAAATCCGCCATACTCATAAATGTAGACATCATACAAATCATAGTTAATCGCCAAAACTTGTGTACCATCGATTTCGCCGATGGTAACGCTGTCCGCATCGCGCAATCGGTTAGACAAATACAACAACGGCGTACGCTCATTGAACCGCTCCTCTGACTCGGCGGAGATTCCACGAAACGCTGACGCCCCCGTGAGCAAAACCAACGTCAACGCAAGTGCAAATACGGTGAAAAGCGTGATACTGACAATAAAATTCAATGCGCTGTGGTTATTCTTCTTCACGCTGTCTCACCTCCTTGGGGCTCCATTGCTCTGACGATAATAATAGGCATAATGTTATCCATGCTCTTCTCGTAATGGACGAAAAACCGCTCTTCATCAATCACGAGGTTGTAATTCTCGATAAGATAGTCTAAATTATCGGGGTACACGCCCTCGAAAGCGTAACAGCTTACTGTAGCGCGAACAATGCTCTCCTCAAGTGCCGCAATAGCTTCTTTATCGGTAGTAGTCGCCGCATTATTCAGCATGACTATCACAAACAAAGTGACCGCACTGAACACAACGGCTGTGATTAACGCAGACGGTACTTTGAATTTACGCTTTTGTGTAGTCAACATAAACAACTACCTCCTTGGAACATCAAGCACTCATCACCGCAAGCAGCGGGAACATAACCGAAAGCAGAACCAACCCGATTAACAACGACATGATAAACGCCATAGCAGGCTCGATTCGCCCAATCAACATTTCAATCGCGAGTGTCGCTTCCTCGTCGCTTTTCTCGGCGATGACTTCCATGATTTCGTCCGTACTGCCCGTCTTGAAACTCAACGCAAGCATACGACAGTGAATGGGTGACAGGATTCGCGTCTCAAGTACCGCGTCATTAAACGTGCGCCCGCTCGCGATTACGCGCCGACACTCGTTGATTTTATCGGCAGTTTGCCGATTCTGTGCAAATGCCAACGCAAGCTCGAGGGACTCGTCAATATCTAACCCGCTCTTGAGCGTCATGGACATAGATGACGAAAACCGCGCCGCCGAAAGACTACGCAACAGCCGCGTGTTACCGAACAAATGCGAGAACGCTGACTTGAACGCATTCCGCAACGCGCCTACTTTATAAGTAACAAAAATAACTATGGCAATTGCTGCGATAACGGCGAGAATAACCACCGAGAACTGCTCTAAATTATTGCCGACTTTCATGAGCATTCCTGCCGTAGAATCGAATGACATACCTAATTGCCCGAAAACCGACTCAAACACAGGCAGAACCTGCGTCAGCAAAATCCACATCACACCGAGGAGTAACGCGAATAAAACAAGCGGAAACACCACCGCGCTCCGAACGCTCTCTTTGATTTTCATGTCGCGGTCATAATACAGGCTTAGCGAACGCAAAACCGAGTCAAGCCGCCCCGTTTTCTCCCCAATGACGAACATACTAAGCGCGTATCGCGGAAAACCTCCGCTACGCTCTGCGGCGGCTGAAAACGCCGATGATTCGCCCGACTGCATCTCCTTATACAGCCGCGTCAAGAACTGCTTGCCTGCCGCCGTCTCCTCATCGTCAATGAGCATGAGAATCCCGTCCGCTATAGGAATCCCTGTTTCTATTATCATGGCAAGCTCGGTACAAAACGCCGATAAAAAAGCCCCCGAATGTGTTTTCATACTATCCCCCCTGCTAATTAAACTGCGTAGTTTGATAATTTTTTGTATTCTTAATAAAATCCCTGAACTTCGGCGAAGCATCACCGCCGTCCGCTCCCCACGTAGGGTCCATCAAAACCCACACGTTTCCGTTGAAGCGAATCCAGTCATTGACCCAGCCCGTTTCTTTCGTCCACACGCTAATCCATGCGTGATACTCGCCGCTCGCGTAGCCGAATTCCAGCCGTGTAGGAATACCGCGGCTACGCAACATCGCCGTCATGCCCGACGCGTAATCGAAACATATCCCGCGTTTGGTACGCATTAACTCGTTGAGGTCAGGCGCGTACCCGCTCATTTGCCCTGCCGCCGCTTTCTTACCTTTCTCGGTGTCATACTTGACGTTGGTGATAAACCAGTTATAAACCGCCCCGACGACTTCGACTTCTGTTTTACCCGCCGCCAACTCCGTCGCTTTAGTAACGACTGCCGAGCTTGCGTTATAGTTGACGAAATGATTAGACATCAGAAACGCCGACTGCGTGTTGGTGACGGCGAAGTTGAACTTCTCGTTCACAATCGGACGCCCTTGATTCGTACCTGCAATTCCCTCGACAAATACAACCGTATACTCGCCGCCCCCCCCGCTGAGCGGAATCCCAATCAGCTTATTTTTAGGCACATAGTCATATACTACTTTGTCCTTGAGCGTAATATGCAACTGCGGACGCGTGGAGTTACCTACGTACATAATCGTGATATACCCTTTAGCAGCGTTGGAATAGTCAATGGTGACGTTGCCGCAGGGGGAAACGTGTTTCGCAGTTCCCGGTGCTTGCGGCAGAATAATTGTCGGCGGTGTAGTAGGTTTTGGCTTTTCATCAGGCGGCTTCGTCACGACGGCTGTAGTATTCGGCGGCTTGGTTTTATCGTCGGGCGGCGAAGTAGCTTTTTGTGTTGTATCGGTGTTTGAAACGCCCGTAACCGTGTCGGTGTCCTCGGTATCAACTGTATAATCGGTGTCAAGCGTTTCCTCTGTGTCTGTATCTTCCGCAGCCGTGTCATCAGTCACGGACTGTGTATCGGTGTCGCTTTCGTCAGTCGGCGCGGTGAATTGAGCCGTCTCGTCATTCGTCCAATCAACACCGTTAGTTGTTGTTTCGGGTGACTCACTACACGAACAGCCACTTAATATATACAGGCAGAGGCAAAGCCCGAGCAACAGCGCAGTAACGCGAATCTTCATAGCTTTACCTCCTCCGTGAGTTTTATATTTATCATCTAATATACCACACTTTACCATGTTTGTCAAGCGTTTTGCTAAATTTTAGAGCCTGTTTAGTATCTCTGAACGAGTAAAATTTTGTAGCGAATTTTTCGGTCAGATAAGGCGAATTTTCGCAGTAGGCTTTGTGCCTTTCAAGAAAATTCAACACAGTATGGCGAAAAGCCCGCTTGAAAGGGCAAAATTCGCCAAAATTTTGCCGTGAGCGAGATACTAAACAGGCTCTTACAATGGGTGAAATATGTCTAACGCGCCGGGTAACATGACGACACGCCGCAGAATCGCCAGCGCGTCTGCCATCTTGGGTTCGCCCGAATCGGGGTCAATGATACACGCCGCAAACCGCGCGTCGTCGTCCGTGAGAATCGGCGTAGACAACTTGACTAAATACCGCAAGACTAATAACGCGTCTGCAATGGTGATTTTACCGTCGCCGTTGACGTCTCCCGCACTGAACGGTTCGACTAACCGCGCAATTTCGCGATTCTCCGCAAGATTACAACGACCGCACGTCCGCTCCATGACTCCTTTTTGCTCAATCGTAGACGGCGTGATTTCCACCCACACGCTCCAGTCATGCCCAAACGCCGCGAGTGTTTTTACCTCTGCATAACCGCACTTCATACACGTTTTCATTTCTGTAGCACTCATCGTACAAGTTCGCATTCCTGCGATAATTCCCGCTCCCCACTGATGCCCCGACGCATTGGTGCTATCCGTTTCTCTCAATCCACAGTCGCGGCAATCACGCTCACGCAAGCCCACCGAACTGCAAGTGGCGGTATTCACCGTTCTCCACGCGCTGTAGCGGTGTTCTGCAGTATCACAACGCGCGCGGTTTTGATTTACAAATGCAACCACATCAGACGTGACGCGTACAGCGCGGTTGTAAGCCGGAACGCCGTTAATTGACGTAGCCGCAACGTGTATACCCACGAGTTTTGCAGGGTCAGAAGACAGCGCGACACCACCGCCGCTGCTGCCGCTAAACGAGGCGGCGTGGTGGTGCAAACTCCGTGACGTAACTTCGGCGATTTTACTGGAGGAATCCACCCACAACGTACCGCGCGGCTTATCGCCGTCATAACCGTAACGCACAATATCCTGCCCCGACAAACGCGAATCGGACAGCACAGACATTCCAAACCAACCCACGCCCGCGTTCGCCGCAATGCGAATCACACCGTAGTCATAGTCAAAATCCTCGATGTTAATCCAACCGCTTGATGTTGCCATTGACGTTCCCGGAATGGCACTGCGATTAGACGATGACCCGCCAGGCTCAACCTTGACAGACGTAGCCCAACCGCCTTGGTCGCGCGCGTAAATAACGTGACCCGCCGTCAACACAGTCGTAGCCCCCACGAACGAACCGCTCCCCGTGAACGAATTGCCGCTCGGAAAAGTTGCGGTGACAAAAACTGTCGTAATGTAGGGGTGTGCGTTGGTGTTGGTGATTTGCTTGCGGTTATCGTTCCCAAAAAAGTATTGCCGCTCATTTGTGATGACGTCCTGTGCCGTATGTAAGTTATCGGGGGTGTACGTGTCCGGTTCGGGCGGCATTTCGTTTAGTGTGACCTCACCGCTTATTAAATCGCAGGTTACAATTGCGCGTTCATCGCTTTGTGCAATTAGCGCGTACACGTCTATAGGCTGTGTAAGCGTATCTGCCGCAAAATCAACGGCGGTGACGTTCGTGGTGCCAATAAACATCACGAACGCCAAAATCATGGATATAACTCTACTTTTCATAGACAACCTCCACGGGTTCCTACATTGTAAAATTGATGCGTTCAACCCATTTTACATCGTCAAGCCGTCGGATTGGCAAAGCCAATCCTTTGGCTCTTGTTTAGCTTACTTCAACATAGCTCCGTTAGGAATGTTTTCGTCTGCGAATATAACCATCGTCTTGCCGCTGTCATCAGTCGTGGCGAGAAGCATTCCCTGTGACACCACGCCCGTAATTTTCACAGGTTCAAGGTTCGCCACAACAATGACTTTGCGCCCCACCAACGCGTCAGGCGTATAGTCCTTAGCAATCCCCGAAACAATCACACGCTCACCCACTCCGTCATTAACCGTGAGTTTTAGACAGTTGTTAGACTTGCGAATGTCGCTTGCTTTAACAATTTCACAGATTCGCATATCCGCCGCCGCAAAATCATCGAACTTGACAGTCGGTTTGAACGGCAAAACAGTCACCGCCCCCAACCCGACGCTATCCGATTCTTGACATTCAGCCGTAGCCGCCGATTCAGCCACCGCCTTTTCTTCTGCGGTTATCGGCGTGGAAAAGTCCAGCAAATGCAGATATTGTTCACATTCGAGAGCGTGTAGGAACAAATACAATCGCGGGCCTTGTGTTTTGCCAATCAGGAGTTGATACACGTTCTTGAAGAACGTAGTCTGCATCGTTTTCTTGAGCTTCGCGTCGGTGATTTCCTCACCCAACGCCTCCGCAGGCACGGCATACAACATTGTGTTGAGTTCGTCAAGCGAGTATGACTCCTCCGACAAATGCCCCTGCAACGCCGCAATTTCGCGCTGTTCTGGCTCGGGGAGTGTATCCCAATACGCCCAATTACGGTGCGTGAATATACGGTTGACGCTCTCAGGGCTGCACATTTCAAGCCAGTTTCGCGCAAGGCTCAACCGCGCCGCAAACTCCGCCTCTTTATAAGGCGTCCCGATTTTAGTAAACACCGTTTCAAGCACAGCAGGGTTAAAATTAACCACTGACCCAAACTGCACTAACCAAGACATAGGCACGGTGTTGACTGCGCGCCCCTCAATCTCCGCATTGTGTATTATATCGTTTTCAATGTCGCTACCCTTACCGTCGCGGACATTGTTACACATCTTATCAAACTCGAAATATTGCCGCAGAATTCCGTCGTCAAAACAAAAGTCAAACGTACGCAGTGGCTCTGTCTTGGAATACAACCACAAAATCAACTCAGGCTCGTATATTTTGAGCAGCGTCGCGGGCGTGAGGTTAAGCCCTGTTGAGCCGGACATTTTACCCGCCGCGCCTTTCAGCCCGATGAACCCGTAGCCCTGAAACAGCGGTGCTTGATACCCGAAAACACGCTCGGAAATCAACCGCGACGTTTGATAACTCCCTGTAGGAGAGGCATGGTCTTGACCGCCCGGCTCAAAGTCTACCCCCTCATACTGCCATCGCATAGCCCAATCCACTTTCCAGGACAATTTGCAATTATGTTCATTCTTGAAATCAAAATCGGCAGTATGCCCGCATTTGCAGGAATATTTCGCAATCGCGCTATCCTCATCATACGCCGTAATCGTCGTAGTATCGCGCTTACACGCGCCGCAATATATGCTCACCGGGTAATACTTCTCGCGCTCGCCATCCTCTGCATTCTGCGTACGAAAAGAGTCCAAAATGTCAAATATTTCTCCGCGCTTGCTCAACGCCAACAGAATCTCATTTGTATACTTGCCGGAGCGGTACAGCGCGGTCTGGTCGCGATAATCGGGCGAAATCCCGAACGCACCCAACGCCTCCGCAAACTCATTCTGGAAGTGTTCACTGTACGTGGCAAATCCGCTCTCGGGGAACGGATTCGGCACGTCGGACAGCGGATACCCGATGTAAGTTTCGGGTTTTTGAGTCCCCTGTAAAGCCGTCACGTTGACAGGGATTTTACGCAATCTGTCAAAATTATCCCAACTGTGCATGAGGCGCGCTTTTCTACCCGCTTTACGCAACGCTTTCACCACGAAATAGCTTGTGGCAATGTCCCGAAAATTCCCGATATGAATAGACCCCGACGGGCTAATCCCCGTAGCGCAGACGTATTCTTCTTTATCGGGGTTGCGCGCTATGATTTGTTCCGCTAATGTTTGTGACCAATGCATTTTTTATACTCCATTCAATATATATTTCTAATTATAACACACGCTAATACAAAAAGCAAGTGGATAATTTTAGAGCTTGTTCAATATCTCCGAATGAGTGATTTTGCAAAGCGAATTTTTTTGTCATGCAAGGCAAAATTTTTCGTAATGCTTTGTGCCTTGCGGAAAAATTTTAACGAAACAGGGCGAAAAATCCGCTATAAATCGCCATGAGCGAGATATTGAACAGGCTCTTACAACTCTTGCAATTCGTTTTCGCTAATCACTTTCACGCCGAGTGATTCTGCCTTAGTCAGCTTACTGCCCGCGTTTTCACCCGCGACTACGTAGTCCGTCTTTTTGGATACCGCCCCGGAACACTTCCCGCCGCGTGATTCTATCAGCGATTTCGCCTGTTCACGTGTCATAGTCGTGAGCGTCCCTGTCAGCACGAACGTCAGCCCTGCTAAATCGGACGATGTTGCTTTAGCGGTGTACGCCATGGTCACGCCGTTTCGCCGCAACGCCTCAATCAGCGCGACTGTGTGCGGCTCACGCATAGCGGTGTAAACGTTATCTGCCAACACGTCGCCAACTTTGTCCACACACGCCAACGCGTCTTTATCGGCATTCATAATACGCTCAATATCGCCGAACGCCTCACACAACAATGTCGCTATGCTCCTGCCCACACCGCTGATTCCCAACGCAAACAACACACGGTCAAGGGGATTGACTTTAGATGCGGCAATCGCACTGACAAGATTATCGGCAGACTTGTCTTTGAAACCCTCTAACTTCAACAAATCCTCTTGTGTCAACTTGTATAAATCGGCGACTGTACGTACAAGCCCCGACTCCACTAACTGCTTGACAATCGCTGTGCCGAGTCCGTCGATGTTCATGGCACTGCGGCTCGCGCAGTGTTCGATTTTACGTAGCAACTGCGCGTCCTCAAATGTCTGCGCGTCAGGCGCGGTAATGACGTATACACCCTCGCTGTTTTTCGCGGCAACGCGCACAACTTCGGGGATTATATCCCCTGCTTTGCGCACGACGATTGTGTCCCCAATGTTCACGCCAAGCGCGTCAATGATGTCTTGATTATGCAGGCTTGCACGGCTGACTGTCGTTCCTGCCAATGTCACCGGCTCGAAAATCGCGACAGGCGTGAGCGCGCCTGTACGCCCGACGTTGACTTCTATATCAAGCAATCGCGTTTCTTTTTCCTCGGGCGGATACTTGAACGCCGCCGCCCATTTAGGCACTTTTGACGTGTAGCCGATTTGTTCACGCAACGCGAAATCGTCTACTTTGACGACTGCGCCGTCAATATCAAAGGCGAACGTGTGCCGATTCTCGCCGATTCGCGCAATATGCTCAATCACCAACTCAATATCGTCAAAAACCTTATACCCGGGAATCACCTTGAACCCCAATTCCGCCAACAGCTCCAACGACTGCCTGTGTGTAGTCGCGCCGCTGTCGCTCTGCACATTGAACACGTATATGTCCAACTCACGCGTGGCGGTGATTTTAGGGTCTTTCTGCCTGAGCGAACCTGCGGCGGCGTTGCGCGGATTTTTGGCTACCTGCTCGCCGCGCTCTTCCTGAGACTTGACGAGACGCTCAAAACTGCTCTGAGGCATGAAGACTTCGCCACGCACCACAATATCAACAGGTCGGGGCAACGTATAAGGGACTGACTTGATTGTACGAATATTCGCCGTCACGTCCTCCCCCACGAACCCATCTCCCCGAGTCGCCCCAATCACGAACACGCCGCCGACATACTCCAACGAAACGGACAATCCGTCCACTTTGGGCTCGACAACGTACAGTGGGCTTTGTTCGCTTTCAAGTGCTTTTTTTACCCGCCCGTCAAAAGCGCGAAGTTCGTCATCGCTGAACACATCCTGCAAACTCCCCATCTGTACTGTATGGGTGACTTTCTCGAACGTGTTTAACGCCGCGCCGCCCACGCGCTGTGTCGGCGAATCGGGTGTACAGAGTTGCGGAAACTGCGATTCTAAATCCTCCAACCGCCGCAACATCGTGTCATACTCACTGTCCGTAATCGTCGGCGCGTCCATGACGTAATAGGCGTGATTCGCCGCCTCGATTTCGCCCGACAATTGCGCGTGTGCCGTTCTTGCTTGTTCTATACTCATACCTGTAACTCCACAATCATATCGCGGTAATACGCCGCCGTCTCAAAGTCTAACACCTTTGCCGCTTCTTTCATCAGTGCGGTATATTTCTTGATATATTCTTGCTTTTCACTTTTGGTCAGCTTTTTATGCTTGCCTTTGCCTTTTTTATCGCTATCATCTTTCTTGGTAATTTCCAACACTTCGTGGATTTTCTTAGTAATCGTCTGCGGAACAATACCGTTGTCGATGTTATACTGTTCTTGAATCGCGCGACGGCGATTGGTCTCGCGAATTGCCGCTTCCATGGAGCGCGTCACAGCGTCGGCGTACATAATTACCTCACCGTTGACGTTACGCGCAGTCCTGCCAATGGTCTGAATGAGCGACGTTTCATTACGCAAGAACCCCTCTTTATCCGCGTCCAACACGGCAACGAGTGACACCTCGGGAATGTCTAACCCCTCCCGCAACAGATTGATTCCCACAAGAACGTCAAACTCGCCCAACCGCAAATCGCGAATAATCTCCATACGCTCCATCGTGTCAACGTCACAGTGAATATACGCAACCTTTACGTCGAACCGTTTTAGGTACAGCGTCAAATCCTCTGCCATTTTCTTGGTTAGCGTGGTGACTAACACGCGTTCGCTCGGTTCAAGCGCAGTGCGTTTATTGATTTCGGACAGCAAATCCTCAATTTGCCCCTCCACAGGCTTGACGGTCACTTTAGGGTCTAACAACCCTGTCGGGCGAATAATCTGCTCGGCGACTCGGGTGCTGTGTTCCCTCTCGAACGGCCCGGGCGTTGCCGAAACATAAATCGCCTGATTGATTTTGCCGTGAAACTCCTCGAAATTCATAGGGCGGTTGTCATAAGCAGATGGGAGCCTAAACCCATAATCAATGAGGTTACGCTTACGTGCCGCATCACCGCCGTACATTCCGCGAACCTGCGGAAGTGTGACATGGCTCTCGTCAACCAACAACAAATAATCGTCGGGGAAGTGGTCAAGAAGCGTAATAGGCGTACTGCCGGGAGGACGCCCCGACAATATGCGCGAATAGTTCTCAATGCCTTTACAAACGCCGATTTCGCGGAGCATTTCCATGTCATACGTCGTGCGCTCGGCGATTCGTTGCGCTTCAATAAGCCTGTGATTCTCGGTGAACCACTCCACACGCTCGTGCATTTCTTCGCGGATTTCGGCAATGGCAGGTTTGAGGTTGTCCTCGTTGATAACGTAGTGCGTAGCGGGGAAAATCAAAACGTGATTCATCTGCTTAACGCTGTTACCCGTGACAACTTCGATTTCGGTAATGCGCTCGATTTCGTCCCCGAAAAACTCAATTCGCAACGCCCGCTCGTTGGGGTTCCCCGCAGGGAAAACCTCCAACACGTCTCCTTTGGCGCGAAACTTGTTACGCACAAAGTTCACGTCATTACGTTCGTAGCGAATATCCACCAACTTACGCATGACACCCTCACGGCTGATTTCCATTCCTTTTCGCAACGATACGACATTGGCGCGATACTCCTCCACGCTCCCCATGCTGAATATGCAGGACACGCTTGCTACGATAATGACGTCACGGCGTTCCGCGAGTGCAAACGTCGCCGAGTGGCGCAGTCGGTCGATTTCGTCGTTAATCGCCGAATCTTTCTCGATAAACGTATCACTCCCGGGGATATACGCCTCGGGCTGGTAATAATCGTAGTAGCTCACGAAATATTCCACGGCATTGTCGGGGAAAAACGCCTTGAACTCGCCACACAACTGCGCCGCAAGAATCTTGTTGTGCGCCAACACCAACGTCGGGCGGTTCAGCTCGGCAATGATATTCGCCATAGTAAACGTCTTACCCGAACCTGTGACGCCCATAAGCGACTGTTCACGGTCACCGCGCAATATGCCCTCTGCCAACGCGCGAATGGCGACAGGCTGGTCACCCGTCGGTTTGAACGGGGCTTTTAATACAAACTTATCCATCAGACCTCACCTAAACTCCGCCAACAAATCGCGCCCTTTAGGCGATTTACTCGGGAACGTCGCAATCTCGTCGTCCATCCACTTTTTACGCAATCGCAAGAAATCATCAAGTAAGTCCATTTGCAATTCCCACGAATTGAGGTCTCGCGTCAATGACGACACAAAACGATTGGGCTGATACGGTGCGGTGGTATCATTACGCGCCACTGCGGGCCCGAGATAATCGCGATAATGCTCCAACTCCGCCAACGCCGATTCATACATATCATCGCCCACTTCCTCCCAACGCGCCCGCACTGCATACTTGAATGCGTCATCTTCTAAGAGGTAGTTAATCCACGTCGGGCGCGGGAAAACCATGTCCTCGGTATGAACACTAAGCCACCTGTCATAACGGTTGCGTCCCGAACCGTAGTTGCCTGACGATAAGTCAAAATCCCACACGCTCGCCATCTTCAGCCGCTCACCGGGGTTTCGCATCAGAAACGTGCTGCGTGTAAACGTCCCGTCCAAGTTATACATAAACTCACAGTGCAGAAAATAGTCAATCAACGACAGCATATCGATATTCTTTTCGTAGCCGTTTAAGTTAATAATGGACTTACACGTTTTGCGGAAATGTTTCTCCATCTCGCTAATTTCTTTTTTGGAGATTGTATCGGGGTCGGGGTTGCGAACGCGGATATTACGCGCAATTTCCGAGTTAAAATAATCTTTGCCGAGAACAGGGCTGCTGTAATGGCTGTCCCGTCCGCCGATTTCAAGAAGAAACCCCTTATCGGGGTCAATCCCCAACCCCTGTGACTCTCCGCGAATCCTGTCCCCGATGATATACAAACCCTGATACTCGCCGTTGATATATAAGTCAACGTGAATGCCTGTAGGCACGAATCCGAAACTCAACGGGCGCGCCATAGCATAGGCAATAGGATTGCGTACGTGGGTACGGTCATAGGCGTTTGCCATAAGCACAAAATCCGTCCCCTCGGGTAATCCCAAAAACGAAATATCATCACTGAATTTAAGGCTCCATGCCTTCTTGTCAACCTCACGCCAAGTCGAGTTCCCTCGCCCGCGCACTTTAACTTTCGTCATCTGCATAGACTCGTACTTGTTACCGTCGGAGGCGGCTCCCGCAGGTGCGACAATGCCGATTTTTGCCTTCTCCCTGTCCACGCGCGACGCTATCATTTCCCCCGAATCGGTGTTGATGTAAACTTGAGGCAATCCCGTGGCAATGCCGCCGTCCGGCGTAATGGGCAGCGGCTTGGGAGTAGGCGGTCTTAAATTAGCGTACTTGCGTAATCCCTCAAACTCTTTAGGCATAGAAGTCGGTGCTTTCGCGGGAGGGGCTGTCGTTTCCAACCCCAACACGCCCGGCAACCCCATTGACGAAACGGAAATCATAGCGACCATCATCACCATTGTCGCCAAACCAAAGCTGAACGCGACTTGTCTGCGTGACTTGAAGTAGCCGATGACGCTGATGAACAGCGGTTCGCGGCTACTTCTGCCCCGCTCCGCTGCCGCCGCCATTACCTGTACAAACAACGGCTGACCGTCCTGCCCGACAGCCCGCGCTTTATTAAAAATGTTTTGTTTATCGTTATTCATTTACAAATCCTCACTCGTAAAAACGCATATCAAAACATTATTGTACCATATATAATCGGCTTTGTCAAGATTTTATTGTTACAATAATAACCGCTGAAAAAATCCCCAATACCCTTTTGTGGGGATTGGGGATTGTTTGCGGAACTTCCGCACAGGGAGGGATTCGAACCCTCGGTACGCTATTAACGTACACACGATTTCCAATCGTGCGCCTTAGACCAGCTCAGCCACCTGTGCCTGAATCGGGGAGCCTGTTCAATATCTTATGGGATACTAAACAGACTCTACCCAAATACTTCATCAATCCATATCGGGCAACTGTACATCGTCCATGCCTGTTCCCGCGGGAATCAGTTTACCGATAATCACGTTTTCTTTCAGCCCGAGCAATGGGTCAACCTTGCCGTGAATCGCCGCTTCAGTCAACACGCGCGTAGTTTCTTGGAACGATGCCGCCGACAGGAAACTGTCAGTCGCCAACGACGCTTTTGTGATACCGAGAAGCATAGGGCTGTACGCGGGATAGGTTAGCTTTTCGCCTGCCGCCTTACGCTTGTCAAGTTCGGAAACGACGCGCGCAACCGTACTTTTATCCACCGTTGACGCAGGTAACAACAGGCTGTCGCCCGGGTGTTCAACGCGCACTTTACGCATCATTTGACGCACGATAACCTCAATATGCTTGTCGTTGATGTCGACCCCTTGCAAACGATATACTTTTTGCACTTCCGCAATGATATAGTTCTGCACTGCCTGTTCGCCCTTGACGGCTAAGACATCATGCGGGTTCACGCTGCCCTCAGTGAGCGGGTCACCCGCCTCAACGCGGTCGCCTTCCTCCACTTTCAGGCGATACCCGAACGGCGTGGAATAGCTTTCGCTCTCCCCGTCGTCAGTCGTGACAGTGACGTGTCTCGTTTTCTTAATTTCTTCAAACTTGACTGTACCCGTGAGTTTTGTCATAATCGCCGATGATTTAGGGCGGCGGCTCTCAAACAACTCCTCAACACGCGGCAGACCTTGCGTAATGTCGTCCGCCGACGCGATACCGCCCGTATGGAACGTCCTCATAGTGAGCTGAGTCCCCGGCTCACCGATGGACTGTGCCGCGATAATGCCTACCGCCTCACCAATGTTGATGGGTTTACCGTTGGCAAGCGACGCTCCGTAGCATTTCGCACACACGCCTTGCTCCGCCTCACACGTCAGCACCGAACGAATCGCGACAACTCCTCGCCCTGCAGCGATAATCGCCTTAGCGTCCGCGTCGGTAATCAAACGGTCTTTGGACACGATGACTTTCTTTTTCTTGTCCTTGACGTCCTCCACCAAATACCGCCCGAGCAGGCGTTCTTCGAGAGGTTCGATTAGCTCTTTGCCCTCGCGGATTTCGTACACGTCAATACCGTTTTTCGTGCCACAGTCTTCCTCGCGGATAATGACCTCCTGCGAAACGTCAACAAGTCGGCGTGTCAAATACCCCGAGTCCGCCGTACGCAGAGCAGTATCCGCCAAACCTTTACGCGCACCACGCGACGAAATGAAGTATTCAAGAATGTTCAGCCCCTCACGATAGTTGGAACGAATGGGAATTTCAATGGTTTCCCCCGACGTATTGGCAATCAGCCCTCTCATGCCCGCAAGCTGCCGTATCTGGTTGATACTGCCCCTCGCGCCCGAGTCCGCCATCATGTAGATGGGGTTGAACTCATCAAGGTTGCTGGTGAGTTTTTGCGATACTTGGTTAGTCGCGTCGTTCCATATTTCCAAAACTTCGCTTTTACGCTCCGAGTTGGAGATGAACCCTTGATTGAAGTATCCGTTAATGTCGTCAACTTTTTTATCGGCGTTCCCGAGAATTTCTACCTTTTCGGGGGGAATCGTTGCGTCGCACACCGCCACGGTAATCGCCGCTTTGGTGGAGTATTTGAACCCTAACGCCTTTACTTTGTCCAACACTTTCGCAGTCCGCGCCGTGCCGTGAATCTTAATGCACTTGTCGATAATTTTGCCGAGTTCACTCTTACCGACTTTAAAATTAATTTCGAGTTTCAACGCCTGCGATGGGTCACTTCTGTCAACGTATCCCAAATCCTGCGGAATATGCTCGTTGAAGATAATCAACCCCACCGTCGCGTCAATTAAACCGTAGGATTCCTTATGCGGTGTATTGTCCTCATCTTCTTGCGGTGTGACGACTTCGGCGGTCATGATAAGGTTACCCTCTTCGTCATACTCGGGTTCAACCGAGATGAACGAATAGTCAGGGATTTCCTCAATCGTTCCCATTTTTGCGTCGTTGGATACGCGAACCTTGATTTTCGCGTGAAGCGAAATATCGCCGCATTGGTACGCCATTAACGCCTCGCTGAAGTCCCGGAACACTTTACCCTCACCTTGTTCGCCGTCCTTAGACAGCGTGAGGTAATACGCGCCGAGTACCATGTCCTGCGTCGGGACGGCAACAGGTCGCCCGTCGGAGGGTTTGAGCAGGTTGCGCGCCGCAAGCATAAGGGTTTTAGCCTCATGCCGTGCCTCGTCCGAAAGCGGCAGATGCACTGCCATTTGGT
Source organism: Oscillospiraceae bacterium (assembly GCA_009778605.1). Taxonomy (GTDB): domain Bacteria; phylum Bacillota; class Clostridia; order Oscillospirales; family Ruminococcaceae; genus Ruminiclostridium_E. The sequence goes on along the minus strand of WRJN01000007.1, from coordinate 5,981 downwards.
CGCCGTCAAAGTCGGCGTTGTACGCAGTACACACAAGCGGGTGAAGTTTGAGTGCGCGCCCTTCGACTAACACAGGCGAGAACGCTTGAATCCCGAGTCTGTGCAACGTCGGCGCGCGGTTAAGCAGTACGGGGTGGTCTTGGATTACGTCCTCAAGCACGTCCCACACTTCGTCGCGGGCGCGTTCCACCATTTTGCGCGCTGATTTAATGTTGTTGGAAAGTCCGCGGTCTACGAGTTCGCGCATGACGAACGGCTTGAACAGCTCAATCGCCATTTCTTTAGGAAGCCCGCACTGATCCATTTTGAGGTCAGGCCCGACAACGATAACCGAACGCCCCGAGTAGTCAACACGTTTGCCGAGTAAGTTTTGACGGAACCGCCCCTGCTTACCTTTGAGCATATCCGACAGCGATTTCAGCGGGCGGTTGCTGGGACCCGTGACAGGCCGTCCGTGCCGTCCATTGTCAATGAGTGCGTCTACCGCCTCTTGCAGCATACGTTTCTCGTTGCGGATTATAATTTCGGGCGCGCGAAGCTCAATCATCTTGTAAAGACGGTTGTTTCGGTTGATTACGCGCCTGTATAAGTCATTCAAGTCGGATGTGGCGAAACGTCCGCCGTCAAGCAGAACCATCGGGCGAATGTCCGGCGGAATAACCGGAATTGCGTCAAGGGTCATCCATTCAGGGCAAGCCCCACTCTTACGGAACGCCTCAATCACATCTAAGCGTTTGAGCAGTTTAATGCGTTTTTGTCCTTGTTGTGTTGTTTCGAGCAGTTCTTTTAAGTCGTTAGCAACATAGTCAAGATTATTAACCCATTTGTCGCGCGTGTGTTTCGCGGCGATTTGCGGGTAGTCTTCCTCATTTTGTTCAAACAACGCCTCAATATATTCCGAGCCTGTCATAGTCTCGATGGTTTTGTAGCCGTTCTTGCGGCGTTTGATGTTCAACGGAACGATGATTTCCTCATAGCGACGGCGGGTAACGATTTCGTCCTCGTAGAATGCCGCCTCTTCTTTGGAATATCCCGCTTCCTCTGTAACACCTTCGGGGAAGAACGTGATTAAGCGATGACGTTTTGCTAAATAATCCTCGATTTCCATTTTGGACAACCCCGTAACCTGCGAAAAGTCATTCAAATGTTCGAGAATATAATAATCATAGCGGTAGTTGCCGTATTCGCTGAGCAGTTCTTTGATGGACTCCGCGCCTGTTTTAGCGAAGAAAGACTCGTCCTCGCGGTTTTCCTCGCGCACGTCCATATATTCTTTTTCGGTGAGGAGTTGCCCTTTATCCAACGTGGTTTCGCCCTTGTCAATGACCACGTATTTGGTGAAATAAAGCACTTCTTCAAGGCGTTTGGGCGGAATATCCAATACTTGTCCGATACGCGACGGCGTGCCTTTGAAGTACCAGATGTGTGACACGCTTGCGGCAAGCTCGATATGACCCATGCGTTCGCGGCGGACTTTATTACGCGTGACTTCCACGCCACAGCGTTCGCAGATTTTCCCTTTGAAGCGAATGCGTTTATATTTCCCGCAATTGCATTCCCAATCTTTTTGCGGTCCAAAAATTCGTTCGCAGAAAAGCCCGTCTTTCTCCGGCTTTTGTGTGCGGTAGTTGATTGTTTCGGGGCGTTCGACTACGCCGTAACTCCACGCACGAATCTGCTTAGGAGATGCCAAGCCAATCTTCATTGAATCAAAAGCTACTGCCATAAACCCTCCTATAGTAAGAACTTAATTTATTTTTACTTTTTATTAAAACGTCTTGACTTTTGCGTGTACCTGTGATATAATCAACGTAAAGAGATTGAAGTTGGCTGAGGAAGCGGTCTGTCAGCCGGTGATATTGGGTTAGTGACGAAACCTCCCAATAACTTCAGTCTTTTTATTTTTGAAATGCTGTTAATACGGCGGTTGTTTCTGTTCCTCTTACATCAAAGGTAATAACGGCGATTTTATTTTTGTAAACAATATTGATTCTGTCAAGGTATTTATCACTTCTCTTGGTCACGTCGTTTTCTATAATTTGCGTAAGCGATTTCAAAACAGTTTTAGGGTTTTCGCCCCTTGGCTCTTGTTTAGCCTTCGCTGACTACTTTTTCGATTTCGTCGTCGTCGATGTCGTTATTCAAGCCTACGTCATCGTCGTCATCGTCATCGTCATCGGTGAAGAAGTCACTACCTTCCACGTCGCCCGTGATATAGCCTTCTTCCTCGAATTCGGTATCACTTGCGGCATAGTCAAAGTCATCAGCATTGACAATCCCAACGTCGTCTTCCTCGTCGAACGTGTGTTTCATGTCGATTTCGTTTTCGTACTCGTCCAAAACTTTAATGTCAAGCCCCAACGATTGCAACTCCTTAATTAAAACCTTGAAACTTTCAGGAACGCCTGCTTTAGGCACTTGGTCACCCTTTACAATCGCCTCATACGTCTTGACGCGCCCGACTATATCGTCCGACTTCACAGTAAGGATTTCCTGCAACGTATACGCCGCGCCGTACGCCTCGAGTGCCCACACTTCCATCTCCCCGAAACGCTGTCCGCCGAACTGCGCTTTACCGCCGAGAGGCTGCTGCGTGACTAACGAGTACGGACCCGTTGAACGCGCGTGAATCTTGTCGTCTACAAGGTGGTGAAGTTTGAGGTAATACATATAACCCACCGTTACAGGGTTGTCGAATTTTTCACCCGTGCGTCCGTCGGTCAGCTCAATCTTGCCTGCTTCGGGCAGGTTCGCTTCACGCAGACAGTCAAACACATCCGACTCGTTCGCGCCGTCGAATACAGGGGTCATAATCTTCCACCCTAATTCTTTCGCCGCCCAACCCAAGTGAACTTCAAACACCTGCCCGATGTTCATGCGGCTGGGAACGCCGAGAGGGTTGAGTACGATGTCTAACGGCGTACCGTCAGGCAGGAACGGCATATCTTCCTGCGGCAGAATGCGCGACACGACCCCTTTGTTTCCGTGACGCCCCGCCATTTTGTCCCCAACACTGATTTTGCGTTTCTGCGCGACATAACAACGTACCACCATGTTCACGCCAGGAGGTAACTCCTCACAATTGGCACGGTCGAACACTTTCACATCAACGACTATGCCCGACTCACCATGAGGAACTTTAAGTGAATTATCGCGGACTTCCCGCGCTTTCTCACCGAAAATCGCACGCAACAGACGTTCTTCAGCGGTCAGCTCTGTCTCACCTTTCGGTGTGACTTTACCCACCATAATATCGCCCGACTGCACTTCCGCGCCCACGCGAATCACACCGCGCTCGTCAAGGTCTTTGAGCGCGTCTTCGCTAAGGTTAGGAATGTCCCGCGTGATTTCCTCGGGGCCGAGTTTAGTGTCCCGACACTCCAACTCATATTCCTCTATGTGAATTGACGTAAACACGTCATTATAAACTAACTTTTCGTTGATGAGGACAGCATCCTCGTAGTTATAACCCTCCCACGTCATGAACCCGACTAACACGTTCTTGCCCAACGCGATTTCGCCGTCATGCGTAGCAGGCCCGTCGGCGAGTACGTCGCTTTTTTTGACTTTATCGCCGCGTTTCACCAACGGACGCTGATTAACGCACGTACCTTGGTTGGAACGCTTAAACTTAATCATCTCGTAGACGTGTTCTTTGCCTTTAGCGTCTTTAATCTTGATTTCGTCGGCAGTAACGCCCGATATAGTACCGTCGTGGCGGCTTGTCAAGATAACCCCCGAGTCAAACGCCGCCTTGAACTCCATACCCGTCCCCACGACAGGGCTTTCGGGAATCATCAGCGGGACTGCTTGACGCTGCATATTCGCCCCCATGAGTGCGCGGTTCGCGTCGTCATTCTCCAAGAAAGGAATCATAGCCGTCGCCACCGAAACTACCATTTTAGGCGAAACGTCCATAAAATCCACTTCTTCGCGGGCAACTTCAAGAATCTGGTCTTTGAAACGCCCCGTGACGCGGTGTTTGACGAATTTGTTGTTCTCGTCAAGCAATTCGTTTGCTTGCGCGATTTTGTATATATCCTCAACGTCGGCGGTCATGTACACCACCTCGTCAAGCACTTTGCCTGTCTTTTTGTCCACTCGCCTGTACGGTGCTTCGATGAATCCGTACTGATTGATTTTCGCGAACGATGCCAAATAGGAAATCAAGCCGATGTTGGGACCCTCAGGCGTTTCAATCGGGCACATTCTGCCATAGTGCGAATAGTGAACGTCCCGCACTTCAAAGCCTGCGCGTTCACGAGAGAGACCGCCCGGACCGAGTGCCGAGAGTCTTCGTTTATGTGTAAGTTCCGCCAGCGGATTGTTTTGGTCCATGAACTGCGACAGCGGCGAACTCCCGAAAAATTCCTTGATACTTGCCACAACAGGGCGAATGTTAATCAGAGAGTTAGGTGTCACTTTGTTGTCGTTGGTATCCTGAACCTGCAAGCCCATACGCTCTTTAATGACGCGCTCCATACGCGCAAACCCAATACGCAGTTGGTTTTGCAAAAGCTCACCCACTGAACGAATACGGCGGTTACCGAGATGGTCAATGTCGTCGATATTACCCACACCCTCGCAGAGGTTGCAGAAATAACTCATGGATGCGAATATGTCGTCTAACGTAACGTGTCGCGGAACGAGTGTAGCCGCGTTTTCGCGCAATCCCTCAATGATTTCTTCACGGCTCTCCGCGCTCTCAAGAATCGTCCGCAAAACAGGGAAGGAGACTTTCTCTACAATGCCGTAGTCAGCGGCTTTAATGTCTTTAGGGAGGTAGGGCGCGATGTCAACCATGCCGTTGCCCACGACTTTGACTAAACATTCTTCCTCGCCGTCGTCGTGAATGCCGTGAGTGCCGCTCATATCAAGCCATACTTCCATAATGCCCGATTGTTCGATTTCAAGTGCTTTCTCGTGGCTGATGACTTCGCCTTTATCAACAAGCAATTCGCCCGTGAGCGTTACAATAACCGGTTCGCCCGCTTTATGCCCGACAATGCGTGACGCAACGCCGAGTTTCTTGTTGTATTTATACCGCCCGAATCGCGACAAATCGTAGCGTTTGGGGTCGAAAAACAACGAGTCAAGATGAGACTGTGCCGACTCCACCGTAGGCGGTTCGCCCGGGCGCAGTTTCTTGTAGACTTCAAGCAACGCTTCTTCGTTGTTCTTGGTAACGTCTTTTTGCTCAATCGTCTGCACCAAGCGTTCATCGTTACCGAAAAAGTCATATATATCGCTGTCTGTGCCCTTGCCGAGCGAACGAATCAGAGCCGTTGCGGGGATTTTGCGGTTTTTGTCGATTTTAACATAAATATTATCGTTAGAATCCGTTTCAATCTTGAGCCATGCCCCTCTGTTCGGAATCAAAGTCGCGTTATAAAGACGTTTTCCGGTCGGTGAAATTTCGCGTTTGAAGTAAACGCCCGGTGAGCGCACGATTTGTGAAACAATAACCCGCTCAGCGCCGTTTACAATGAACGTACCCTTGTCGGTCATGGTCGGAATATCGCCGATATAGACCTCTTGCTCTTTAATCTCACCGGTATCACGGTTTACGAGCCTTACCATAACGCGAAGCTGTTTTGCGTAGGTTGCGTCGTGGATTCTGGCCTCTTCGACCGTATATTTCGGGTTATCGAAGGTATAATTCGGCAAAAAGTGCAGCTCCAACCGCCCCGTATAATCTTTTATGGGCGAAAACGACAGCAATTCCTCTTTTAAGCCTTCTTTTAAAAACCATTCAAACGATTTTTTTTGAACCTCAATTAAATCAGGTAAGTCTTCCAATCTGGTATTCGGAATACCCATGGGAGTTACTCTGGTTGCGCTTTTTTGTGTCGACATTGATTTACCTCGTTAAAATGTGGTGTATATTTTGTTTTTGAAGTCCTTTACCCCATTGCAGGGAAACAGAACCATTTTATGAAAAAATATTTTTAGTCATATCTAACCATTATATAATTTTATAC
>WRJN01000006.1 GCA_009778605.1 Oscillospiraceae bacterium | reverse complement strand
GAAAAAATAATGTCGATTTCTTCGGGGGTAAAAGTACGAACGGACTTAATGCTTTCGATATCCAAACCGCGTTCAAATAAGCGCAAGCGTACCCATATCTCCCTATCATTCGCTCTTTCAAACTCCTCTCTTGTGATATTAAAGTGTTTAAGAGCCCTAATATCAAGTTCAAGGCTTATTTCTGAAGACTCAAAGTCATCCCACCATTCTTCCCAATTTTCACCGGAAAACGAAAACTTATTAGGTATATCCCATGCCAGTGAGAGAGATTCGTAGAAAGCCCTCACAGCATCGGCTTCGGGCAATTCCAAGAATTCATTAGGAGGCATTATCCAACCAAGTTCGCAACGTTCTTTATACACCTTGTCAAAAGTCATACCAAATTTTTCTTGATAGTCTGCTATCCAGATGCGTTCGTGTAATATAGCATTTATAAAGTCTCCTAAAATCCATCTACTGTTATACACACTTAAGAATACAAGGTCGTGTTCGTATGATTCGAGACTTTGTTCCCCAATACCCAGTGAAGTATTTTCCGTCGTTTCCGATGTTGTCACCTCTTCATCAATTGTTTCCGCTTCGGTAGTTTCTTCAGTGGTTTCTTGTGTTACTTCCGTGGTGTTCTCGTCACCTGAATTTGCAATAGTTTCGGAACAAGCAACCAAAAACATACACAGCATAATTATTACGCTAACACCTACCCAAAACTTCTTTTTCATAATGCTACCTTCTAACTAGCGGCAGTCTGAATCTTTGAGCTGCACTGTTATTGTTTACATTTTGTACCACCGCTTGTTCACCATTGCCCCATGCGTTGTCTACGTGCAGTCTCAAATTAAGGTTATGTCTTGGCGCAAGTGAATGACCATTTTTTTCGTCAAAGATTTCCCACTGTTGCGCCGGCTTTCCGTTATAAGTGAACTGCTTAACTTTTGCGTTATGTCCGCCTGAATTATTCACGTCCAAAAATAGATTTGTGCGTTTATTCCTGATGTAGTACACACCATTTTGAGCGCCGCCGCACTTAGTAGATAGTGCGGCTTCCGTTTTCGTAACCATACCGTCCCCCAACACGCCAAACACCACCGTCACTGCCAACAGTCCCCCGACTAACCGCCTAAGTAAATGCGTTTTCATAGCTTTTATACCTCCCTAAAAGTTTATTATTCCTATTATCAGTATATGTTCACAAATACTATACAGTACACTCATTATATAACAACATTTACCAGTTGTCAAGCGTTTTAGGAAAATTTTGTTACATCTCAACAATACCCCCCTCAATGAGGGGGGGTGATTCGGCTTAACCTACTTGATACATCTATAAGGTGGAAGACGGACAGCGATATGTTTGGGACACTGTTGTAGGATGGTGTGCCGATTACGGCGAGGTAACCGTAACCATTATGGATGTTGAAAGTGACGGACATCGGTTCTACACCGACCCGGACGGCAATGTTCGGCTTGACCGGGTTGTGACGCCGAGCGGCGAAGTCATTGAGCGTGACTACGGCACGCTCCCCCCGGGGCGGTATCGGTTCGTATCGAGCGTGTTTCTGATTGATGAAGAAGGCAACACAGGTTGTCATAACGATTTGTTTCATGAGTTTGTGATTGAGTAAATCAAAAGAGGCGGTTGCTGAAAAGCAATCGCCTCTTATATTTATGCGGATTGATTTACCCGACTATCCCTGAACGCTCGACGCCTTCGACGAAGTACTTCTGTAAGCAGATGTACATGATTAACAGCGGGGTAATAGCCATGAGACACCCTGCCTGCACCCACACCATATACGCCTCGAGTGTCGCGCCTGCGGTTTCGCCGCTGGGGTTGATGATGAGGTCGTTCGCTGAAATCCACACCAAGTTTTGTACAACGTGTGCAATCGTGGGGTTGTTTAAGAGAAGCAAACTGGTGATATACGTCTCGTTCCAGTACCACACCATGGAGAAGATGAACACCGTCAAGAACGACACTAACGAGTTAGGTACCATGATACGCAAGAAAGTCTGCATAGGGCCGCAACCGTCTAAGTATGCCGCGTCCTCTAATTCTTTGGGCAGACCTCGGAAGAACTGCCTGAACAGCAGTACGAACAGCCCTGCGCGGATACCGTTCACAAAAAACGCCATTATGAACATTGTGGCGGGGTTGCCTATTAAGTCAAGCGGTCGCCCCGTGATGAGGTTGATGATTCCGAACACGTCAAATGCCTTAAACTGCATGAACATAGGCAGCATGATGACTTGGACAGGCACAATCATCTGTAAAATAACAATCCCGAACAATAACCCGCGCCCCTTGAACTTAAACCGCGCAAAGCCGTACCCAGTCAGCGCGCAGACGATTACCTGAATGATGGACGAGCCGATGTTGACGAAGAACGTGTTGAATATCGCCTTGTCATAGTCGGGATTGTTTGTGACTGCGTTGAACGTCTCGGTAAAGTTCTCGAACCGCAACGTCCGCGGAATCCACATAATCGAGGGGTCAAGCGTTTCCGCTTGCGGGCGGATTGCGTTGGAAATCATGAACATAATCGGGTACATGATGACGAACGCCAACCCAATCAAGATAATGTAGTTGAAAACGGGCCAAATTCTGTCCGCGACACGTCGCCCGAAGATGTAGCGATAGTGCGACTTTTCGTATTCGGAATAGTTGCGGTAATTCTTGATGATTTGCGCGTTGGACACGCGAAACTCCTTGAGCCGCTCTTTGTTGCGCTTGTCAACTTCCTTGATTTGCTGTTTGGTGAGCTGATTCTGCGTAGGCGAACCGTAACCCGACGCGTAATTCGTCGTGCGGTACGAACCATAGAACGTGTCGTACCCTTCGGGGACTTCGCCGTTCGCCTCGTTATAGTCATAATCCTCGTCATATTCCTCCGCGTACTCTTCGTCCTCTTGCGCTTGTGGAACGGGCGTGGGTTGCGCGTATATAGGCTGTTGCACAGGCTCGGGTATTGGCACTGCTACAGGCTCGGGCTCGGGTATCGGTATCGGCACAGGTTCAGGCGTGACTGCCACAGGCTCGGGTATCGGTACTGCCACAGGTTCAGGCGTGACTGCTACAGGCTCGGGTATCGGTACTGCCACAGGTTCTACCGCTGCAGGAGGTTGATTAAACCAGCTATTAGCCGCCGACTCGTCAGCGTTGCCGAACCAATTCGCGTTATCGGCGACAGGCTCAGGCGCGACTGCCATAGGCGTGTTATCGGTGACAGGCTCAGGGACGACTGCCGTGTCAGCCATGTCAGCGAATGCCGCCATCATATCATTCTCGTCAAGCACCGCCGACTCCATAGGCGCGTCGGGCGCGTTAAACGAGAACGGCGTTTCAGGCGAAATGGGCGCAGAATCATCGTTCCCCGCTAACATACCCTCAAACTCCGCAAACGCATCTGCGAAGTTTGACTCGGGTGTTGCCGTATTCTGTTCATCATCGGGAGTCAACCCGTGAATCTTATTGTTATCCATTCGTTAAAAACCTCCAGCTCGGGGGATATTTGCAGGGCTTATTTTTGGCTTTAGTGTCAAGATTCGCCCTGTGGGGCTTATCTTTTCTTTGGCTAATCTACCTGATAGAACACGAATTTGGACACGATTGCAACCACGATTGCTAACGCGACTGCGATGATTCCAAAGTAAATCCATGCGAACGCCGCCGCTTGCCCATAGAACCCGGGGCCCATTCTTGTGGTGTAAGTCAACACTTGTGCCATAACCACGTTGTCCGCGTCGCTGAATGTGTCGATAATCGTGTAGATTAGGTTGGCGAGTATCATAGGGCTGATGGTGGGGAAGGTGATTTTCCAGAAAAATTCCCACGAAGTTGCTCCTTCCATGGACGCCGCTTCCCTTGCCGAAGTAGGGATTTGTTGCAACGCCGACAGGAAAATCAAAATCTGAATCCCCGATTTCCACAGGAGGTTGAACACGTCACTGGTGACGCCTGCAATCATGTTTGTGAAATCTTCCCCCACTTGATGAATGCCTAAGAACGCGAGGAACTCGTCAACCATGTCATTTGAGAACATCGCCGATAGCTGTGCCGCGTCACCGCCTGTCCCCTGCGCCGCCATACCGCCGTTGATGACCGAAATGACAGGCCCTGTCGCAATCAGCACCGGGAAGAAAAAGATTGCCCGCATAAGTGTTCGCCCTTTGAACTTTTGGTTCAACAGAATCGCCACAAACAAGCTAAACACCAAAATCATTGCGACGTTAGGTCCCAACTCACCAAGCGCGAGCATGAGGTTGACTGAGTAGTTAGGGTCTTCCCCCATCGCGTATTTGAAGTTAGCGAAACCGTTCCATTCGGTGTTAATCCCCTTGACGATTTCCACTTCTACGCCGTCAATCACTATATCTTCAGTGTCGTACGACGTGGTAGTGAGCGAGTAAATCATGGACGAAATAAGCGGCCCCGCAAAGATAAAGATAACGCCGATTGCCCAAATCGCGATAAAGCCGTATCCGTACAGCCCTTTTTTGCGCTCATACGACAATCGCGAACCCGTTGACGACATAATCGCGCGTTTGCGTTGGTCAGAAGATTTCGTCAACTCATCTCGCTTTTTCGCCGCGAGTAACTCGATTTCACGTTGTTTCGTGGGGTCTTGCGTGGCGGATTTTTCGCGCGCTTCCGCACGGTCAATCTCCGCGAAGGCTTTCTGCGTTTCTTTCTCGAACTTCGCTAAATTTTTTGCCCTGAACTTATCGCGTTTTGCCGCTAATTTAGCCTCGTTCGCGTTCTTTTTTTGTTCATCGCCCACCTAAGCTCACCCCCTTCTTCCCGATATAGCATCTACGGTTTTACCGTTTACTTGCACTTCATAAGTCTTGAGATTCACGCGGATTTTCGTGCCGTCCTCGAACGTCGTCTCGTATACGTCCGGCTCGGGCGGCTCGGTGGCTTTGCGCGTCAGCCTGTCAGGGTCGTTCTCGTGAGACACAATCCGCTGATTCGCGACATTTCCGATAATCCTGTCGAATATCTTATACATTTCAACCGCTTCATCAACCCACTTGTCATAAGACGCGTAAAACAGCGTGTTATAATCCGAATCGGTGAATTGATTGGGGTTTTCGTGAATGAACTCGTAGTGTACGGGCGTTCCTGTCGAGAGTGCCAACAACACCAAACGATTCAAGTCAGCGGTTTGATTGAACGGTTTCGTTGTGTACGGAATCAAACCCGAAATGGCGATTTGATAGAACGGCACATCATAGTTGAACATATCATACTTGGACGAATACATGGGGACGTTGCTGATATGTGAAACGTAGGGCAGTGCGTAGGCGTTTGCCGACTGTGATGCCATAATGCTGATGCCTGCGCCTGTGAACTTCTCGAACCCGTCGGTGAGCAGTTGCACCGAGTCACGTCGGTTGAACCCTGTCTTAGCGTAGGAGTGTCCGTAAGGATTCTCGCGCGAGAAATCGCTGTACAGCATTTTTGTGGCGTTGTCTAACGATACAGTTTTAATCCCTTCCGATTGCAACGATTTGAGGATACTGTCCATGGTTTTCTCATAGAAGAACGGCGATAACACAGTCCATGTGTCCAACAACCTGTCGGGCGTTCCGAACGCCAACTCATACTGTGACTGAATCGCACGCGCCCGAGTCGCCTCACGCGGGCAACTCCGCAGGAAACTATATCCGCGCCCGGACTTGCTGTAGTCGGTGAATCGAATGCTGGGGTACAGCTCGTATCCGCTTGACGACGCGGCACTGTTGAGTTTGTTGTAGCCGCTCTTGCCGCCGAGAAGTTTGGAATACTGTACATCGTGAGACACCTGCCGTTTAATTCCTGCTGTATTGAAGTCGTTATAATTCACGACAGCAGTGTTGATTCCTTCACGTTTGAGCCGTTCCACCATTGTCTGTGTTTGGGCATACGTAGTCGCCGAAGTTTGGCGGTCAACAGGGAATCCCGCAATCGAGTGTGTCTTGATTGTGCCGCCGTTCACGGTCATGTAGAAGGGCGCGCTGTTGGGTTTTGCGGCATTATTGCCCACGTTCATGTAGTTGACGAGATAGTCCCGATATGTCAGAGCCACGTCGGTATAAGACAGTGGGTGTTCCATTTTATTATCGCTGTCTACCTTTGCTGCCACAGGGAAATACCGTACGGCAATGTCTCCCGTTTTGATTTCGCCTGTTTCGTAAATGTCGATTGAGGTGTTTTTGGAGCCTATAAAGAAGTTGTCCTGCGTGCGCGTAGTAAAGTCAAACCATGCGACGTTGAGCGAAGTCGCGTTTTCGCGTTGTTCCGCAGTCGCCGCCCGAATAGTCGCATTCTCCGCGCCTTTTTCGGCAACGGCTACCAAAGCATTACGCCCGCCGTTACGGATAATGCCGTACACAGGCAGATACACCTGCTGAGTCACAGGAGGTGCCCACAACTCTGACACGGCGTAGTCCCTGCCGTAAACTTTACCGTTGTAGGTGTACGCGCCCGTTCTGCCGTTATTGAAGTTGATAACTGCCCCTGAACCGTCAGGAACTACGATTTGCCCATTATTCTCGCTACCTGCACCGAAACTGTTCAACAGCGACAGCGACAGCATAACACTGCCTTTCTCGCTCTCGATGTCCCCCTCAATGATTCGCTCATGAGGGATTGTAACTAATACACTGTGGTTGTTATCGTCCTCGTTGCTTAACGTAATTTCCATGGAAATCTTAGTTTTGCGCTGGGGGAAGTTGTAGTTGAAACGCACACCGTTTTCGATTTGCTCGATGGGGTTATCGTCGGCTAACATGGTGGTGAATCCACTGTTCGAGGCGTTGTTGGTGTAGAAAGAGGAGGGCGCGCCCGGCTCACCCGGATTACCCGCGCCGAAAATCAGTGGCGACGAAATCGCACTCAACTGCATAGGGCGAGAGCTTGCCACGGGGTCGTGTGACGCGTTGATGGGGTTAGACCACCACACATAGTTATTCGCCAAGTTACGCACGGCGAATATTCCCGCCTCCATTGTTTCGGGTTTTGGCGTAATGTCCACGCCTGTGTACATACGAATGGTGATTTCGTCCGCGTCTGATTCTATTTCATATTCAGCGTATTCGTCTGGTTTGAGTTTTTTAATAGTCGTACCCGATTTACCCGAGGCGAAAGGCCCGATACTGCTTAATCCGTTGAAGTTTTCGGTTTTGTTACCGTCCTTGTCATACAAGTCGATATTGCCCTGCACTGCGCCCTCGAAAATTCGTACTTTCCCTGTCTCGTCCCGCACAGGAAGCGGCACTTCTCCGCGTACAAGGGCGGTGTAGGAATAACGCTCCAACACGTACAGCTCTAACTTAGAAGTGGACGCAACTTTTTTGAGCGATTTAAGCAGTTTGCCACAGTCTTCCGCCGCTTCGCATGGTTCGTTCGCCTTTTCGCACGCGAACGGATTCTCACACTGGCGAGACATCTGCGGTGCTTCATATTTTTCTTCAGGTTCGGTATCTTCACCCGCAGTTGTGGGTTCTATGTCCTCACCGACAGTTGGTTCGTCCGACCATGCGGGCGTTCCTAACGAAACCACAAACGCTAACACAAGCAATAACGAAATCAGTTTGTTGTGTTTTACGATTTTTTCTAACATAACCAATAGACTCCTTCAACAATAAAGATATACTCCTTACAATCAAGTAAAACGGAACAGAAGTTCAGTGTAAATGGTGTAAAAGAAGATGTAGATTTGCTGACCCAATGACACCAACAACACGAGTATGAACAATATAATGACCATAGCAACAATGGTGAACAGGAGTGCTAACAGGGTTTTGGGCACGGAGTATTGATGAACCGCTTTCATGCCCGAAATCATCATCAGAACCGCCCACCCCACGCCGAGTACCATAATAAAGGAGAGGAACCCCGCCTCGCGTTCCAACAAGATGTTGGAGGTAACGGTGAACACTAACATCGAAATCATGTAGGGGAACAGCGAATACGCGCTCACGCAACATATGCCTTTCATCGTACCCTCGCCGTCGAACAGCGTACACAAAGACCAGTTCCCGATTACCCACACGAAAAACAGCAAAACCGTCATCGAAAAGTATGGAACGACGTTGAATATTTTAGGCAATTCTTGATTAAACAGGAAGCCCGACGCCCGCGCCTGCACCACCGTTGTGATGAAAAACGCCAACACCATTACCAAGGCGACTTTCATGTTATAACCTTTTTTCCACCTCAAGTCTTCAAACCCTTCAAAAGGGTGTCGCACTAAGTAGAAAGGCCATTTCCAAGCCGGTAACTGTAAATCGTATACCATTACTAAAAGTTCCTTTCGTGGATATTATTAGGAGAGTAACTTTTACGCGTTATTTTTGCGTTTGCGAATCACTTTCAGGGCGAAACTACCCCCTGCGAGCAGTATGATAATCCCTAACCCCACCGCCAACATCATGTTGAAATTATCGCGAATGTATGCCGTCCTGTAGTCTTTGAATGCGCGTTCATAGCCCACTGCCGAGTGTGAGTGGAAGTATTCGAGTGCCACTTCATACTCGTGCAGGCTGAGCATTGCGTTACCCATGCCCACGTTCGCCATATAGTAGTTCGCGTCTCTCCGCATGACTTCTTCCCACGGTTCTTTAGAAGCGGCGTAGTCGCCTATTTCAAACATTTTCATCGCGCTTGCAACAAGCTCACCAAATTCAGTCATCTTGAAAATCGTTACCGAGCTTTTATCGCGGTCTAAGACGTAGACGGTGTTGTCGTACACGTCTATGCCAATCGGAACGGAGAACGTCCCTTGTTGTTCACCTCGCCCGCCGAATATGAACAAAAGGTGCCCCTCTTTGTCATACTGGAAGATTTGCCCGGACGCTTGGCATAACAAGAATATGTCACCTTTTTCGTCCACCGAAATGCCTACCATTTGGGAGAAGTTTTCCCGCCCGAAAGATATAGGATTCGTTGCCGCTCCCCACGTAATGTCATCATAGGCGTTCCCTGTGAAGATGTTTTGCCCTTTCGGGTTGATTTTGCTCACTACGTCAACGCCTGCTGAACGCGTCATGGTGACGGTGTACAAGAATTGGTCGTTGTCCAACGTGAAGTTCTCGAACGTCACGGGGACAGGCTTGGTGCGGTTACGCATGACTTCATCAGGCAGAATGAACCGCAGAAAGTAGTTCATGACAGCTTCCGCAGTCTGTGTAACGCGGTTTCCGCCGAAGAATCCGCTGAACACTCCATCCTCGCTGAACATGACCGCGCCGCGTGAAATCGTCGGTACAATCGCGTAGACCGTTCCCGCGTTATCAATCAAGACTTTGCTGGGGTTGAACGTGGCTTTTTTGCCGTCCTCCAACACGAACGTGTCCGAATCGGGGCAGTGATACTCCATCCAAACGCCGCCCGTCAAGTCAGCGGCTACGACGCGCCCATTATCCTTGATGTGTCCACCGTTGTAATCGGCGATATAGATACGCAGTTCGCCTTGGAAATCGGTAACGTAAATACCGCGAGGCGTGTCTAACGTAGTGGTTTTGCCTTTGATGAATTGCTTATCGCGGTCTAACTCAAACACGCGCTCCGCTTCTTCCCAGTAGGCTTTTTTAGCCGCGTCGGAGAGCGTTCCGTCATGTTCGGACGCGCCGATAAAGTTTTGCACACGATAATCCTCACGATAAGTGAACGTGGACAAAATCGTAATCAACTCAAAATCAAGCGTAGTCACCACGATGCGGTTATTCCCTGTATCGGCAATGAAAATCATGGGTTGTGTGATTTGGTAGCGGTTGACCCATTCATTGCTCTCGGGGTCAGCCAAAATCGTGTCATACGGGTCGCCGACGCGGAGCGGAGAATCCTTGTGCAGCTCAATAATCACGCCGTCGGGGTTGGGATTATCAAAAACAAACACGTCCTCCGGTTTACGCAGGGGTTTCATTTTCGCGCCTTCGTTCAAGACAATATCGTCCGCCGCAATCACGTTGTCAACCACGTATCCGCTTTGAATGGGGTAGGTATCGTCCCACCAGTCATAGCCGTAGGGCGTGAACGGCTGGTCTGCTGTCGCGGAGGACAGTGTGACAGCCATGATTGTCAATAACAACACCGCCGATATAATCTTGGTTGATTTAGCTGTCAAAATTCGCACGTCGGGCGAACCAAGCCCGCCTTTCGCGTTCATTTTTTCTTTAGCTTTTCTCTTAAAAAACATAAGACTTTACTCCTTCAAACCTGAATGCGCCATGGTTTCGAGTACGTTACCTTGGCAGAACACGAAGAGTATCATAGGCGGTGACATTAAGAACACTGTCGCCGCCGCGCCTACGCCTGCCCGCTGAATCCCCGAGCCTTGCAGTTGCAACAACACAGTCGGCAGTGGCTTGAGTGCCTCATTGAAAATGAATGACCAGCCGTTAATTTGCCACGCCGCCGTGAATGCGAAGATAATCAAGGTTATCCACGCAGGTTTCACGTTAGGCATGACCACCTGCCAACAAGTCCTGAAATGCCCTGCACCGTCCATTTGTGCCGCCTCGATAATTGAGTCGGGCAGTTGCCCCATGAACTGCCGCATAAAAAAGATTGACAGCGGAGTCGCCACGAATGGCAGGATAATCGCGAAATAAGTATCAATCATGCCCAAGTACGCCATAACCATGTACAGCATGATGTGCGTGACGTTTGAGGTGAACAACAGCGCGATTTCGATTGTCTTGTTGAAGAACTTCACGCCCGGCGTTTTCACTTTTGCTAATACGTACGCCGCCATTGACGCTAAGATTATTTGGAACCCCGTCACCGCAACGGTCACGAGAATCGAGTTGAACAGGTACCGCGTGAAAGGAATCCACATACTCGACGTTGCCTCAAGCAAACCCACGAAGTTTTGCGACGTAGGGCTGATGACGTATAGCCGCGGCGGGAACAGGAAAAACTCCTCCGGCGGTTTGATTGACTGGATTATCGACAGGTAAATCGGGAACAGCATAAACGCCCCGAGCAGAAACAGCATGATAAAAATTGCTATGTCTCCGCCCAATGACCCCGAATACTTTTTGCGTTTTTTAATCACTAACTTCATAATACACTCCGCGTACTGTTTATTTGTTTAGCCATTGTTTAGTTTAGCCAGGCTTGCGAGTTTCAGCCCTTGTTTGGCGTATTCGTCAGGCTTGCGGGTCGGCATAGCCGCCCCTCTCAGCCCTTGTTTGGCTTTACTCGTCCAAATACTTGCCGAGGATTTTTTTAATCCCCCAGTTCGCCAACAGCATGGACAGGAACAGAATGAAACAGATTCCCGCCGCGTACCCCATCTCAAACCGTAGTGACCCGTAGTCAAAAGCGTGGTTCATGACCGAGTGGGCTCGATAGTCCGTCGTCGGGAATGACGTCAACAGTCGTGAAACGTCCCCTGCCGCGAATGATGCAACAATCTGCATGACCGCCGCAAACAACAACTGCGGCCCCATTGCGGGAATGGTGATGTACAACAATTCTTGTGCGCGGTTCTTGATTCCCTCAATCGCACCTGCTTCGTATCGCGCGCCGTCGATTCCCTGAAACCCTGCGCGAATCGCCAAGAATCCCGCTCCGAGAGAAATCCACAACTGCACGACAATGACTACGCCCATAATCAAGTTACCGTCCGTCAGCCACTCTCGTGAGCGCGTGATAATCCCCATGTCCACCAAGTAGGCGTTTGCCAAACCGTGCGCGTCCCCCGAGAAGATAAGTTGCCACGTCGCGTAGACGTTCCCTGCGAGAGTCGGCGCGTAGAATATAAACGTGAAGATTGTTTTGAGCGCGTGCCCCGGCAGTTGGTGAATAAACCACGCCAACATGAACGCCAAAACATAGCTCACGGGCCCCGTGATGATAGCGAAAACGAGGGTGTTTTGAATACTAATCAAGAAAACCTCATCTTCCATGAACATGGTGTAAAAGTTGTTGAACCCGATAAACTGTGGGAATGACACCATGTTAAAGTTGGTGAACCCTAATGGTAAAGACATCAAAACAGGCAAGGCTGTCATGAATGCGAACAGGATAAAGAACGGCGCAAGCATGACGTACGCGCCTTTATTGCGCGACATCTCCCTAAGCGTATACTTCAGCTTACTGTCCTCAATGTGTCTGACCGGAGTCGAATTATTATCCAAAACAATAACCTCCCTGTGGTTATATTGCTGTGTGCCTCTATTTTTTCTTAGAGCGTTCCAACTCGTCGTTTTTGCGTTCAATCTCTGAGTTAATGTCACGGTTATACGTTTCGAGTGCAAATCTCGGGAACGCATTATCGTTGACCACTGCCCTGAACGCGTTTCGGATATGCCGTACAACGGAGTAGTTAGCGGGAATCATGGGGATTTCCACGAGTGCATCGCGTTGTGTTTCAAGGCGATTCAACTCCACTGCTGACCATGCCAAGTTACGCATAGCGTTGACGTTGGCTGTATTATACCGCCCCAACGGCCCGAGCATCGCTTCCATGTTTTGACCGAACTGCGTCTGCGTATCGTCGCTTGTCAACCACACCAAGAATTGCCACGCGGCTTCCTGTTCAGTCGCGTTCAGGTGGCTGAAAATCAGACCGCCGTTAGAACCGCTTGTTGCGGCAATGTCGAGGTATTCTGTATTGCCTGTGTTGGGATTAACTCTCTCGTCTAAGAATCTGCCTGTGCCGTCAACGACCGTTCCGCCCGATTCGCCCTCGTTCAGTTCTCTCCACGAGCCGGGAACGTGTCTGAAGTTCCACAATCCGCGAATTTCGGGAGCGGCGGCGTTGAGCATATTAAAGAACGTGTACGGTACAATCAGAATGGGGAATTCGCCCGTTCTGAACCGTGAGAAGGGGTCATAACTTTGTTCAAACTGGTACACGGTGTAGAACCGCGCCCACGTATTGAACGCCTCAATGCTTTCGACGGAATCAAACGTCGTCTCGCTGTAGATTCCTTGTTCGTTGCGCCTGTAGAAGTTTTGCCCTGTCTGTGATTGAAGCATAGCGAACGTGTCACCCGGCTCAAACACGGTGATGACAACGCCCATAGGCGGCGGTGTAGTAGGCGGTAACAGCCCCATACCTAAGTACGCGCGCTGTAGCACCGAAACTGCGTCCTCATACTCGTCCCAGTCGCGTGGCGGTTCTAATCCCAAGTCGGACAATATATCCTCACGATAGAACATCATCGGAAAGTCCTGCATGAGCGGCAGACCGTACACGCCGTCCATATACGAGAAGATTTTGGGTAATTCGGTGGCGAATCGTTCCTGAACGATTTTGTCGTAGCCGTCGAACTGCGTTAAGTCAACCAACAGGTCACGCGCCGCAAGCTGAATCGGGAAGTCCCCCCCGATAAACAAGCCAACGTCAGGCCCTTTCCCTGCTAATGACGCCTCCAAAATCCCCCCCTGAACGAGGTTTATACTAATCCATATATCGTGTTCGTTTTTATTGTTGAATTCCCCGTCCACGAGTTGTTTAAGCGTTAATGCTTGGTCGCGCCCCAACCCTACCCAGACGTTGATTTCCTGTTTACCCTCTTCGGCGTCGCCGAGTTTGGTGAAGTCTTCCGTGAATGAGCCGATGAACCCTCTCCACAAGAACGTGATTTGCTCAAAAAAGCTAGCTTTCGCGGGGCCCGGCGTATCGCCGTAAGCTAAGATTTCAACATAGTCCAACTGCAACGGCTGACGCCCTGCTTGACGCACCCAAGCAGACAGTGCCGATATGTTATCCCGCAAGCCCTGCAACCTTGCAGGAATCCTGTCGGGGTTGTTGACGCACTTATCTAAAATAACTGCCATGGTGTCTAACGCGGCGGCTTCCGACCCACTCTGCGACATTCCCTCAATGAGGTCTTTCTCGTCGCGAAGTGCTTTAGAAATGCGCTTGAACTCTTCCAAAAGCTCAGGGATTTGCTTGTCGATTTCGTAGGGGTTATACTCGTCAGGCTCAGGGCCCGTAATCATGAGAATTCGGCGGTAGTAGTAGTTAAGGCGGAGTACCTCGTCGCTCAAGCGAATCAGGCTGTCGCCGATTGCTCCCGGGACGACTTCAAACGTAATCCGATGCAAGCCTTTCGTGAAATGCAGATAGACAGGTTCGGCTTTTTTATTGGTATTATCGGTGGTGAGCGTTTGTTGTTGCCAGTTGAACGCATAGGGAAACTGCACCGCGTCAAACTCCTTGACGGGTACTTGCGGTATGCTCCACTCGTCTTTTGCCGCGTCGTACGATGACACGAGGATACGCCTGTTCGAGCTGAATCCGCGCAATGTATTTTGGCGAACTTTCGCAGAAACGCAGTAATAGCCGTCTTGCGGAATGTCAAACTCCCACGTCAGCCCCTGCCCCGCGCGACGCCACGACTCGTTGCCGCCCACGATGTTATAACGCATTTTTACAGGGTCTTCAGGGCTCAAGCCTGCGACTGTGTTATCGTAAGTAGGTCCCAATTCGGTGGAGGTTCGCCAAAGCGGTTGTTCACCCTCCAACAAGATTGTGCCGTTCAGATTGGGCGTGTTCTTGAGGTCGGACTCACTCGGCTTAACGTAAGCGGGAAGCTCCGCAGCGTTCATAAACGTCATGGACTCAAACGCAACGCCGTCCACTTTGATTCCGCAAAGCGTGACTTTGTTTTTGCCTTTTTCTAAGTAAAACAGCAAATGTTCGTTGAACAGACCCTCTCTGTCCAAGACGGTTTGGGTAATCCATGTGTGATATTGTTCTTGTCGGGGCATGATTTCGTGGTCGCGCGCGTCCGTATCAAAATAACGCGACTGTCTGTCTTTAATCCCCTCATTCTTCCAATACTTGTCTAACTCTAACGCGCGCGCCGACGAGAAAGGATACTCGTCATTGAGCTTAAACCCTAACTCAACGGCATTATTCATGCCGATAGACTTATTCTCGTCCCAGTTGTGTTCCACTGCGAACAACGTCCGCGCTTCTTCTGCTGTGACGGTGTGATACTTGAACTGCAAGTGGTATACGCCTGTTGCGGGCACGTCAAACTCAAAGTCAAACTCCCCTAAGTCATTACCCCAAATAAGTAGGTTTCTGCGCCCTGCGTATCCCGCGATTTTATACTGCGGCATAACGTCAAGCTCGGGATTCGGGCGAACGCCGTTCACTTCGTCTAACAGCTCCGCAAAGTTAAGTACAATCGGGGTTTGAGGGCGTGCTTTTTCGTGGTGTTGGGCGTAATAATGCTGATACAAGTCATGACGTGCCGTGCCTTTCATGACACCTTCCGACTGTAACCCCGCATATTCACGCAGAACATTGTAGAAATCGCGCGGACCCTGCGGTAGCGCGGTTTCGTCGGTATCATCAGTGACTTCAGTATTATCAATAGGTTCATCAACGTCAGTGTCGCCCTGCGTCATTTCGTCATAATCATCCGCGATTGTGCCGCCGTCGGTATCGACAGCGGTCGCGTCAGTGTCCTCGGAGACGTCGGCGGCAGTAACAGAAGTCATGGCGATTGCCGTGACCAATAAAAACGCAAGCACCTGTTTAAGCGTTCTCGTACCTTTTTTCATGAACATAAACCCCCAGTTTAAGTAGTATAAATGCCCAATTATACGTTCGTTTCCATTCATTATACCATACTCGTACATGGTTTGTCAATATGTACATTAAAATAATATTTGGATATTATTTTTTTAGAACATTTGACGAAACCAAATTTATGACAACATAATTTTTGCGTATCCCGTGATGTCCAACCCCAACCATATGCCCGTTTCGCGGAATCGCGGAGGCACGGTAGGGTCTTCAAGGGAGGACACGCAAGTGACAATGTTGCGGACGTATACACCCTCAAACCCGATAAAATCATCGGGGAATCCCTCAATGGAACAAACTTCGCGTATAATCGACGGCGGAAATTCACCCAAGACGTTTCCGTTGTGGCAGAATCGGTAACCGACGCCCTCGTTGCTTTTCTCGACTGTCAGCGCGTCACCCTCCGCGATTTGTTCGGCAATGTATAGCTGTAAACGAATGGCGTCGCCTGTTTGTTCGGTCAGGAAACTCTTGCCGTCAACGTCTCCAGGCAACCCTAACTCGACGTTCAGGCAGTATCGCCCTGCGCCGCCGCTGTAGTTGTCCAACCCCACGCGGCAGGGTCTCCCCAATACGCTTTTGCTGAACATCCAGCCGCCCACCGATTCTTTCTTGACAATCCCGGGCGGTGAGCCGTATAACTCGCCTATGGCGGTAAACAAATCGAAACGCTTGTCTTCGTGATGACCGCCCTCGTGCGCGTCGCCTGTCAGCAACATGATTTCGTCATACTCGTCGTCGGCAGAAATGTCATCAAGTGTCGAAACGACGACAGGGTAATACAGCTCATCAGTGTTCAAAAGACACTCGCTCACCGACTCCGATGCGCGGTTCAGCGCGTCGGCTAATGCGGTGATTTTGAGTCGCCCGCTCTCCTCACACCCGCACAAAGCGAATAACGCGTCGAAAAATTCGTTAGCCTCTGATTCGCCGTTATCCTCTGACTCCACCCGCACAGAGTAGCGCATGAGAAACGATTCCTTGTCGATTTCACCTCCGCAGTAATCCCAAAACATATCGGCGATTCGGCGGTTGAGCGTACAGCCGTCGTCGCCTGATACGCGGTGGCGTACGCCGTTTTTGTACAGAATCGTGGAGAAATACCCCACTTCGTATGCGTTCTCGCAGATGACAAGTACACGCTTGTCGGGGTCTTCGCGGAACTCGTCCGCCGTGACGGTAGCTGTCACTTCCTGCGCGTTTGTTTGCGCGCCGTCTGATTGAGGGGCAATGCCCGTTCCGCCCGCGAGTATATCGTTGATAATGGGCAGAATCACCGAAACGTGCGGCGGCTCAAAGTTAGCGTCCTCGTAATCGAACCCTGCCTCATTCGTGTCACGATTTTGTGTAGTGTCAACGAGCGCGAACGCCCCCGACAGAACAGCGGAACGGTCAATACGTACTGCGTTGGGCAGCGTCATACACTTTTCGTAGTTG
Organism: Oscillospiraceae bacterium; assembly: GCA_009778605.1. Lineage (GTDB taxonomy): Bacteria > Bacillota > Clostridia > Oscillospirales > Ruminococcaceae > Ruminiclostridium_E. The sequence goes on along the minus strand of WRJN01000006.1, from coordinate 15,162 downwards.
TGGCAGGCGTTATACTCACACCTGCAAGACCACACGACTTTGCCGTCAACCTCTGATTTGCCGTAGACGTGTTCGCGGGTTTTACCTAATCGGCAGGTGACGTTCTGGCGCATTTCTTCTGTTTGAGGGCGCGTGAAACTCGGGTCACCGTTGGGTTTCGTCTTAGGCAGTTTGGCGCGCAGTGCGTTGAGTGCCTTATACCCGTAAACTTGCCTGACGAACTCCTCGTCTTTGTTAATATCCGCAGACGAACGAACGTATATATTCGGAGCAATGGTAATATTCGATTTCAACATTCTCCACGCCCCCCACATTTCTTCTTAGAATAGTTCCATTATGCCGTCTTGTGACTCGTCTAAACTTGCTAAGTTATAATAAAAAGTCAGCTTATTTATTTCGATTCGCCTGCTGTAATCGTCTCCCATATATTTGTTGCGGACGTATACCGTAGCCGTCTGGTCTTCGTCGATTTTTGCTGCAAGTTGTAAGCTCTCTTGCAAGAATCCTTTTGCGTTAATGTTGAGCTTGCCGTAAACGACGGAGTTGTCGGCATTCGCGAAGATGAAGTGTGCGTTTTGCGTGTCCTCCACTAACGAGAAGTTAATGGGGCCCGCTTTGCCGCCTACGCAATCGACATTCTTGCGGAAAATCGGGTATACAGAACCATCAGACAGCACCACGCCGAAATCGTCATTGAGTGTGTAACTCCCTGCCGTTGAGGAGAGCAACGCGACACCTGCCGCCACTGACCACGCCGTATTCTCGGGCAGAATCATCTTTTCTTTTCCGAACACGTTTGCCACAGCATGAGCGAAAGGCTTCAGCCCTGAACTCCCCCCCGCCATGACTACTGCGTCAATCCCCGACGCGCTTACTTGGGACTGTTTCATAGCCGTAGAAATGCTTTTCAGTACCCGTGACTTGATGAGCGGAACCACAATGTCCTTGAACGTGTCATACGTAAGCGTGACAGACGCGTCTCCGAACGGACCGTATTTTTTGACCGAAATAACAGCGTCGCCCTCGTCGAACGCGAACCCGATTTTCGCTTTTTCACACGCGGAAATCAGCTTGTCTTTATTGCCCGATTCCATCGAATCGAATTCAAGGTCAATGCCGTAATTCGCCGCCATTCGTGCGTGCATACGATACGCAATCTCTAAGTCAATGTCGTCTCCGCCCAAATTCTCCCCGAATACTGTGTTCTCATAGACTTTCGTGCCCTCTAAATCCAATATGCTGATGTCAAGCGTACCGCCGCCCCAGTCAATCACCATGACACGGCGATAAGCCTTGAATATTTCCTTATTATTGCGGTTGGCGATATACGCGGCTGTCGCTTCCCCCGCGAACCCCACTAATTTAATACCTGCTTTTTCTGCGGCGCGTTTGAGCGCGCGGCGCGCTTTAGCCGAGAAGTCCACCGGGAACGCCAACGCAGCTTCTTTAATGTCTACTTTATAGTTTTTCTGAATATTCTTGCGTAGATATTTGAAGAACGCACAAGTCACGTCTTCTCCCGAATAGCGGTTTTTGCCCGAGACGACTTCACGCTCCGAGCCTATATACGTTTTGAGTGACGGCACGATGTAATGCGTTTCGGCAAGCTCCAGACGGCGTTCTTTGACCTCACGCCCGAATACCAACTTGCCGCCCTCGCGCGGAATCGCAATGATTGACGAGAACGGGCTGCCTGCGTTTTCGCCGAATCGTTCGGTCTGGACGGATTTGATTTGTAACGTGTCGCTGTCTGCCGCGTGTTCCATAGTCACTCGAACCACAGCGGTGTTCGTCGTACCGAAATCTATTCCTATAACACTGCTTTTCACGTATTTCATGTGTTGACTCACACCACCTTTTTAGTTGTTTTGCTCAGTCTGCAAACTCTATTTCAAGTTCGTTGCGCGGATAACCGCACAACTCTAAGACTTTTTTGCAAAGCATGACAATATCATCGGGAGTACGATTCAGCTCAATCCACAAACCGTTGGACAGCTTGCGCGCTTGACCGCTGATTTTGCCTTGAGAATAGCTGAAATACACGTTGCCGAGTGGGTTCAAGTCGTCATACTTGTCGAACTGTGCAACAGTGTATGGGTTTTTGAGAATGAGAATTTCGCACACACGTACGAGCATTTCTGCCCAGTTATTCACGTCTACGCGACGTCCGAACATGGTGAATCCGTCCAACGTCCGTGAATTGTAAATCCCCGGCGCGGAGGGGGCGAACCCCGAGAAGTCATACTCCGGCTCAACCGCGACAGGCGGCGGTGCAGGCGGCTTAGGTGGTGCAGGTGGTGCAGGTGGCGTAGGTGGCGTAGGTGGCACAATCGGTGCAATGGGCTCAAACGCAATCGGAGCGGGTGGCGGTAACTCCACAGGCGGCGGTGGCGGCACGGGCGGCAGTTCCACAGGCGGCACAGAAACGGGTGGCGCAGGAACAGGCGGCGGTAACGTGTACGCCGGCTTTTCGTTGGACTCTAACTCCGCGATTGCCGCAGTGAGTGCGTCCATCTCCAATTCGTCTTTCATTGCCGATTCTTTAGCGTCGATTTCTTCGATTTCCTGCAACTCTGCAATGGGCGCGAACTCTACTTTAGCGAACGCGTGCGGTGCGGCAGGGGCGATATTACCCGTCAAGCTGGCGAGAATTTCCTCGTTGTCGCCATCATCGTCATCGTCGGTGTAAGCACTGTTGAAAGGTTCAAACTTGATTTCCTCAACAGGCGGCGGAGGTGGTGGCGTCGGTGGTGTTGGCGGTGTAGGCGGCAGTGGCGGCAGTGCCGCGAACGCCGCAAAATCGTTCGTGTCCGACGCGTCAGGCTCTTCTGCTACGAACTCGCTGAACTCGCCGTTAGCGGAGAACGTGTCTTCGCTTTCCACATTGTCTTTCACAATTTGAATGTCGGCGAAATCGTCCGTGTCGTCAGCGTTTGCGTCGCCGCCAAACACGTCATTATTGTAACTCTCCTGCACTTGCTCACGCAATTGCGCTTGTGAGTCCAACTGTTCTTGCAACTGTGACTGCCATTTGCGCTCCATCTCCGATGTTTCAGGCGTTCCGGGAGTTTCAGGCGTCTCGGGTGTTTCGGGCGTAAGTACAAACTCCGACATTGCCGCAGGTTCAGGAACGTCGGGCGTCAGGGGCGCGTAAGCGGGAGGGGTATTGATTTCTTGTATATCATTGCCCAACGAACCGATTAAATCGCTCACCGACGGCGCGACTGATTCAGCCTCTTCAAGCTCTGCTTCTAATTCTTCCGCGATTTCTTCTTCAACCGCAGCTTCTTCAATCGCCGTTTCGACTGCGCTTTCAATTACCGCCGCCTTGGTTTTATTATCGGCATACTCGTCGATTGCAACCGCCGCAGGTGCCGCAATCACAGGCGCGGGCGCGGCAATATTGATTGTGTTATGTTCATGACCGACGAAAATATTATTTTTATCATCGCCGTTTAATATTCCGCTGTCTTCAAGCGCGTGTTTGAACGCGTTCATAGCGTCTTTCAAGCCGCGCATTTTGCGTAAAGCCGTAAAAGATTCTTTCTGAATTTTAAGCGACAACTCCTCGTCATCTATATCAATCGCAGACTCATACATTTCGCGATTTCTCTTTTCCGCCGCCTTAATTTCACCCGCGATTTCTTCCAAAAGCAAGTTAAGTTTCGTCTCTTTCACAGACCGTTCCTCCGTATTCAAAAAATAGACACGCTGACTATATACAATCAAGTATAACACATGATGTCAAAAAAGTAAACAAAAAATCTAAAAAATTTAGAAATATTTATGGATAATTTGTATATTATTGGTTGCGAACACCGTCGAATCGCGCATAAGCACAATATATGGGGAGCGTCATGCACTCCCCATACAATAGACCCGTCCGTGAACTCGCTCGTTCGGAGTTCGCGGACAGGTTTAATCTATTAAGATTAGTTTTTTTGCGGGACTTTCACGTACCCTTCGGGAATCTCGAACATATAGTCGGGGACGTCTGCCGAAATAAACCACGGCATATCCGAGAGTTGTTCGCCGACGATGGTGTAGAACCCGATTATGTCGCCGTTATCGTTGAAGAAAGCGCGACGGACTGTACCGTCCCACAGCTTGAACTCTTCGTAATCCACGTCTTTTTCGCCCCAGAAATCCATTTTGCCCGATTTGGTGAAATCTGCGCCGTAGAAGTCGATAAACTCGCCCCAACCATCTAAGTTGCCTTCCATTTCAAGATAGTCATACTCAGTAGCGTCGCGGTAGACAGCTTCTTTGTTGCCGTGTTCGAGTTTGTAATACGTTCCGTCAACAATCATGTCAGCCCGAATGTCTAAGAAAACGAAACTAAAATCGTTTCCTCTGCGGTAAATTTCCACGCTCAACATACCGTCAATATTAGGTTTAGACGTATACGTGTCACCGTCCAAAATCTCCAACGCCTTATACGTTCTGCTTTTGGCGACTTCTGCGCTAACTTCGTCAGGCTTTTTTTGTTTGCAACTGTCACAACTGTCACACGAAACGAACGCCAACAACATCACCGCCGCCAATAAAAATGCCAAGATTTTTTTCATTTTCAATCCATGCCTTTCTGTCACTGATTGTGACATAACTTTTACTCTGCGTTTTCTTTAATAACCTGATTTTCGATTTTTTCTTCGCTGTCGTTCTCCAATGTTTCCATATACTCGTGTGCGTCAAACGAACCTAACGATTCTTCTCCTAAAAACTTGGGCAAATCCATACCCGCTTGCTTGAATACTTCCCCTAACGGCGGCACAGATTTCATCATACCGCTGATAAAATTCGCGGTGGAGTTCTTGCCGTCGGCGGCGTTGGTGCCGGAATCCCACACCGTAACTTTATCAATCTTGATGTTCTTAATCGCGTCAACCTGTACGCGCATAAGCTCTTCAAGTTTGTCGGCAACGATGAGTTTGACGGCATCTTCGGCATTGCCTGCCGCGTTGACTAAATCGCGCATACCGTCTGCCTGTTTGGTGAGAATTTCTTTCGCACCGTTTGCCTGCGCTTCCATTTTGGCGAAAATCGCGTCCGCTTCACCTTTCGCCTGTTGACGAATGACTTCGGCTTGTGCTTGCGCGGCAATGACGGACTGTTGACGTTCGATTTCGGCTTTAACGATAACGTCTGCCTGTTGAGTAGCGCGTTCCATTTCAGCACGCGCAAGCTCCATGGCTTTTTGCGCCGTATAAGACTCTTCGAGTGCTTTAGCCGCCTGAACCTTTTCGGCAGCAGTCGCGATTTTGAGTGCCTCCGCTTCTTTTTCGCGCCGTAACGCCTCGGATTGTGACACTAAAACTTTTGCGGAGTTTTCCCCTTCAATCGCAGTAGCGTTAGCCGCCGCGACTTGAATGCGCTGGTCACGCAACGCCTGTGCCTGACCGATTTCACCGTCGCGGTGTGTTTCGGCGACTGCCTTCTTAGCCGCGTTCTCCGCTTGCGCTTTAGCCTCGACTTCTTTTTGGTCACGCAAAGCCTCAGAACGCGCGATTTCGATTCGCGCCGCGTTCTCCCCTTCAATCGCCGTTGCGTTCGCGCTCGCGACTTGAACACGCTGGTCACGTTGCGCCTCCGCTTCACCGATTGAACCGTCACGGTCTTTCTCCGCAACCATTTTCTTCGCGTCGTTAATCGCCTTAGCCGCCGCCTCTTTACCGAGAGCCTCAATGTACCCTGCCGCGTCGGATATGTCGGTTACGTTTACGTTGATGAGCCGCAAACCGATTTTCTTTAACTCACCCTCCACGTTACTGGATATTTCGGCAAGAAACTTGTCGCGGTTAGAGTTGATTTCCTCAATGTCCATCGTCGCGATAACGAGACGCAACTGCCCGAGGATAATATCACTGGCAAGGTCTTGAATTTCGGACATTTTCAAACCGAGCAGGCGTTCCGCCGCGTTTTGCATAACGCCGGGCTCAACGCTGATTCCCACGGTAAACCGCGAGGGCACGTTGACGCGGATATTTTGCTTAGACAGCGCGTTGCGTAAATCCACGTTAATGGAAATGGGTGTCAAGTCCATGTATTGGAACGATTGAATAACGGGCCAAATAAACGCCGCGCCTCCGTGAATACACATAGCACTGCGAGACTGTCCGTCTTTATCTTTCCCCACTTTACCGTACTTAACAAGAATTTTGTCCGACGGGCATTTGCGATAGCGAGACACTACCCACAAAAATCCTACGAACAAGATGATAATGGCAACTATACCGCCAATCATCATCCACTGCGTAATTGAATCAGGCATTGTTATTTTCCTCCGTAAATTTATTTTTTATTTTTTAATTCATCTATACCGCTTAACTCTTAAATTTATTGCGGTATTTTTACCGCCATACTACGTTAATTTTCGATTAAATATCAGCGGATATTCGCGCAAAAATTGCCTTGTTTGACAATAAAAATCCGCACAATCCGCTGCCAAATTTAATAGTTAAGCGGTATATCTTTTATTTTACCCATTGAGTTTCTTCTTCGGTCATTCGCACCTCTGCCTCAGCAATGCTGATGTCAATAGATTCCATGCCGTTTTTGATTTTCAATAGAGTAAATAAAAAGCCTTTTGCGTCAACAACGTCCACTACACAACCTCAACGACAAGCACGTTCTCACCCAATATGTCTATGACGCGCACGGACGTGTTATTCGCGATTGCCGTTTCGCTTTCGCCCACTGCGTCAAATTCCACAAGCCGTTCACTGGTTTGCACCATGACTTTGCCCTTGCCCTCGCCTTTAGGCGGAATGGTGAGATATACGCTCCCCATGTTTCCCACAAGATTATCCACGTCAAGCGTCCCTGACTGTGCCAACTTGTTGAGCGCAAGCATGACCCGCGCTAAGATGTACATGACCGCCACGCCGAACAAGAATGCGGCAATCAGCGTGAGGGGTAACGGTACGCCTACAGAATAAAGGAACAGCGAACCCCAACCCATTGCACACAAAAATGACATGACCCCCTGTAACGTGAACATACTCGCCACGCCGAATTCGCCCGAGCCGCCGCCGTCAAGGTCGGTATCAAAGTCGCTGCCTCCGTCACCGCCGCCATCGCCGTCGCCGCCTACGATAATCATAATCGTTTGCAAAATCAAGAACAAAGAGGACGGAATCGCGATAATGTACATGATTCGTTCAGCAATGTCCAACGTAGCCCATGCGTTATTAAACCATTCCATAGCATAATCCTCCACTACATAGCCTATACAGTAAATAAGTATAGCATGAATTTGCGCGAATGTCAACAACTTTTATCACATTTTGCAAATATAAAATTTTGGCTTGACTTTTTGGTATGTATATGGTATCATTAACTCCATATGGAAGATAATTTGATAATTTACGGCAGAAACGCCGTACTTGAAACGCTGCGCGCCAACAGACCCGTCAACGCCCTTTTCGTCGCTAATGACGTTAAGGCAACCAAAGGTTTGGGTGAGCATATTGCCGCCGCAAAAAAAGCGGGTGTGATAATCAAAGCGGTCACGCCCGGCAAACTTGATGAGCTGTCCGACGGTAATCGACACGGCGGCATTGTTGCGGCGTTGTCGGCGGTGGAATACGCAACCGTTGAGGACATATTAGGCTGTCTTGACGAGTCAGGCTCGTCAACGCGAGTGAGGGGTATACTCATTGCCGACGGAATCGAAGACCCGCACAACTTGGGCGCACTCATTCGCACGGCGGAGGCGGCGGGTTTTTGCGGCGTGATAATCCCTAAACGCAGGAGCGCGGCGGTAACGTCGGCGGTGTATGCCGCGTCAGCCGGTGCGGCGGCACACATGAAAATTGCGCGGGTGACTAATTTGACGGATGCAATCAAGACGCTCAAAGACAACGGCGTGTGGGTATACGGCGCAGAATCGGACGGCGTGGCATACACTGAAGTAGACTTTTCGGGGAGCCGAGGTGTCGCGCTTGTCATAGGCTCAGAGGGGCAAGGATTGTCGCGTCTCGTCCGCGAAAACTGTGATGTTATTGTGTCCGTTCCCATGTTCGGCGAAATAAACTCGCTGAACGCGTCTGTGTGCGGCGGCGTATTGATGTTTTCTATAATCCAAGGGGATTGGAGGTCTAAAAAAGCATGAATGATTTTAACTTAGATGATATATTAAAAGAAATCGACGGCAAGAAATCCGGAAAAAAGCCCGATACCGCGCCGCCACCCTCTCTCTCAGATGAGGTGGGTTCGGTGACTGCCGAGTTAGCCGAAATCGAGCAACAGCGGTTCGCCGAAACAAAGACTGATTTGTCGGTGACTCAAATCCTCAATGAACAAAGCTCACAAAGCGCGCCATCGCGACAATCGGGAGACATGACGGTTACGCAGATTATTGACGCCAAAAAAGCCGAGCGCGCTCCTGAAACGCCTGACACTGCCCCGCCCACACCGACAGCGGCGACTGAATCGCAACCGCAATCTCCAATGCAGGGCACGGTACAGCCTGTGCAAATCAAACGATTCACGGCGAAAAAGCGTTCCGCGACAAAGACAGGCGAAATCAAGCGAATCAAGCCGCGCAAACCGCCCGGAGAGTCAGCGAAAGCGGTGGTGAACGCAGTGGTTGACACCATGAACAACCTCCCTGTCCCCCCCGAGCCTCCTAAAACACCTCCACTCAAAACGCCCGCGTTAATTGAGCGCGAACCGGGCAGTAAACCTGCGGCGTACTTATCCCCGGAAGAAAAAGAACGCCTGCATAAATTGCGCGAAGAAGAACTGTTGGAGAAAGAGCTTGCACTCGAAGACCCGGACGAGTTAATAGACGGCTTGAACCCCTATGACGTCAAGAACATTGAAGCCCCCGCTACTGCGGAATTAGTCAGCGTTCGTGAAACACAGGAAAACCTCGTCCAAGTAGCGAATACGCTTGAAACGCCTGCCGCGCCTAAAGTTGCCAAAACATCACGGGACGATACCCCCGATGACGGTGACGCGCCCGTGAAAGAGTTCACGCCCAAAAGTAATACCTCGCCGTTGTTTGACCCCTACGCGGCGGACAAAGCGGCAATCGCAGGAAATGCGGCGAATGTCAAAAAAACGCGCAAAAAAAGCGCAATCAAAGGCGTAGTCAGCGAAGAAAAATATGAAGAGCTTAATATTACGCCTGTTTTAGAGAACCTCAACAAGTCATTCAACGAAAAGCGCAAGGACAACTTGAATGCGCGAAAAACGCTTAACGTAGACACGCTCAGTTCGGTGGGAAGCGGGCGTAGCGGCTATAAAGGCAAGACGATTCCGCTGTTGAATATCGACTATAAAAAGCAAGTTATTGAAAATTCATCTGTTTTGCCGCACGTTGACGTTAAGGCGAAACAAATCGAAAAAACCGACCTGCGGAACAAGAAAAAGCGTAAAATCCGCGACTTTATCTATGAAGATATAGACGAAAAAGATGACGAGTTTTTCTTTGAGGACGAGAGCGAGGGCGACGATTACGACAGCCTTGATTCCAGCGAACAGGTTTGGTTAGATTTAGACGACTCCCACAAAGGTTTGCGGTGGCGATTCGTGTTGCTGTTGCTGACGACCGCGCTGTTGACTTTATTCACGATTATGCACGATTTGGGACCCGCCGCGCCGTTTCAGGGCATACTTATCAACGACTGGTTTGACGGTAACTCGGCGCGCTACGCGACTGTGTACATTTTCGCTAACATTATCGCGGGTGTAATCGGCATAGGTTTGTGTTCAGGAGCGATTCTGCGCGGATTGAAGAACTTGTTTATCGGCAGGGCGGACTGTGACAGCGCGTGCGCGCTCCCTATTGTATTAACGACCGTTATGTCGGTTTTGTACCTGTTCTCGGAGACCAGCAACGGCTTGATTCAAGGTGGGCAAACGCATATATACGTGACTGTGGCACTCGCAGGGTTGATGTTCAACACGTTAGGCAAAATCTTTATGATTGTGCGGACAAAGCGCAACTTCTCGTTTATATCGGGCGACAGCGTGAAATACTCGGCGTATATGCCCAACCCTTCTGAAGAGCGCGCCGTGAGGGATTTCACGAAAGGCATACTCCACGATGTTCCCGCGTCGGTATTTCTGCGTAAAACCGAATTCCTAACCGATTACCTCAAGAACAGCTATTGTACCGACTGGGCAGACCACATTTGCCGTAAACTCGTCCCTATTTCGGCGGCGGTGTCTGTGGTAATGGGGACTTTGGCGTATTTCCTGCCTGTGGCGAACGAACATCTCGTACGTAATGCGTTTTGGGGGTTTACTGTAACAGGTGCGTTCCTGACAATGCTGTCGTCGTTCACGACTATGTTTATAGTAAACGCGCCGTTACTTAAAGCATCAAAAATGCTCGCCAAGCGAGATTGTGTGGTAATGGGATACTTAGCCGCACAAAAATACGCGCGCGCCAACGCCGTCATCATTGACGCAGGGTTGTTATTCCCGCCGGGGACAGTGCGGTTCTTAAACGTCAAACGCTGTCAAAAACCCAACGCCATTAACTCTATTTCCATTGACGAGTCTATTGTCATAGCGGCGAGTTTGGCAATCAAAACCGAGTCTGTTATGTCCTCCATGTTTTACGACATGATAAACGGCGATAAGGACATTCTCTATAAAATCGAGGGCTGTATCTACGAAGTCAACATGGGCATTACCGGGTGGATGGGCGCGAAACGTGTCATGCTCGGCAATCGCGACCAAATGAAACATCATGGGGTGGACGTTCCCGCCGAGAATAAAGAACGTAGACATTGCCCCGATAACGCCGATATTGTCTACTTAGCAGTGGGCAACGAGAGCGTTGCTATGTTCATCATAGAAGTTATTCCCAGCCCGGCAATCAAACACTCGCTGTGGGCATTAGACGAGGAGGGCGTCGTCGTAGCAGTAAAGACGAAAGACTCGCTCGTCACCAAGTCCAAATTAGCCGATATTTACGACCTCAACCCCGAAAAAGTCAAGATTCTGTCATTCGACCAACACACAGGCTTTGATGATTTCTCGCGCTACACGTCACGCGGAAGCTCCGAAATTGCGTGCGGAGGTACGTTCACTTCTTTATCAAAAGCATTAGTCACGGCGAAAATGTTGATTCGGCATATGACATTGAACATGGCGGCAATGTTCGCGTCAATAATAGTTGCAGGTATACTCGGGTTGTTCTTCGTCATATTCGCCGCCTCGGGCACAGGCGCGGCAATGTCGTCTACTGTAATCACGCTGTACAACACCGCCGCATTAGCTGTCATGTTCATAATACAGGGCTTGAGGCGATATTGATGTACAATATGTAGATTTTAACAAAAAAGTTTAATTTTGTCTAAAGTTTTCGGTTAATTTGCCGATAAGGTTAATACGGAATGTTATCGGCATTATTAACAAATTTTGAACCAAAAGTGGAATCACACTTTTATTATTAAGGAATAGGGAGGATATTATTATGGATGCAATCAGCAGAGCAGTAGGTACAATCGCGCAGTCGCCGATTACCAAAACCAATCGCGAGAATACGGACGAAATGCGTAACACGCTCAAGCGCGAAATCGCGGGCGTGGCAGAGAACCAACCCCAAATCCAAGGGATTCAAGGGGAAATCAACACCGAGAACAAAACGCATGAGATGTTCTCCTACCTCAACAACGGCACCGACCTCTACGGAAGCAACGGAAGCGTTGCGCCGCAGTGGGGTAGCGGGACGTTTGACGATGCGGCGGGTGAATCTGCCGAGAAAGTCCTGCAAACCACGCGCGAAAACATAACGGCGCGTTCACAGGCGTTAGCAACTGAAATCGCCTTTGACAAAGCGCGCGGAATGGACGTTTCGGGCAACGTCGCGGCAATGTCTAACCTTTCGGAAAACCTAAGTGTTTTTGATGCGAACACGGCGTTCGTTCCCCCCGCGATTGACGCGAAACCCGCCATTGCAGAGTTAGCGGAGCAAGCAGGGGTTGACACGTCGGTTGTGAATCCCGACCAATCGGAAGTATCGGCGTTTATCGACAGCGGCGGCTCGGTTACCGAGCAAATCGCACAAGCCGCACAGGAGCGCGATGACGGCGAGTTGAGCGTCGCGGAACAAATCGCCAAAGACGCAAAGGCAGACCATGCGAAAGCAGGCGACATCATGAACGCCCAAGGCGGCGTGGATAATATCAAGTAGGTTAAGCCGAATCACCCCCCTCATTGAGGGGGTGATGTTGTTGAAATGAAACAAAAAAGTTGAACTAATTCCATTTCTTTTTCGTTTAAGATGTTTTTTGATGTTCTCATAACATACCTCCATTTTTTACTATGGAGAGTATTGACGATTACACGGTCGAATATTCAGCCTCCCTTGTCATTTCAAACATTGATATTATAGTCGGTTAATTTCAAAATGGGCTTGTTTTTGCAAGAATATTTTAGAGTTAATCGACTATAAATCTCGTGTTCACTTTCAAGTAGCTTTTCTCGTATGAATTAAACTGGATTTTAGCTACACCGCCGGAGGCTAAATCGGTGTAATACTCCAAAGTGGTATTGTCGTTATCGTCGCTTTCGCGCTCCTTGAACGCTTTGAGAATGTTATCAACAGGGTCGGTTTCGTCTTCATTCTCGTCTTCCTGGGGTATAATTTCAACCCGCTCTTTTACGGCATAAGCGTTTCCGTTGTCGTCAAAACGAGTAACATACTTATCCTTAAACATTGGAAGTTTCAATCCGTTGTCAATATCCGCTTGAAGAAGAAAATCCTTGAACGTGTCCGCCACAGATGTTCTGCCCGACATAGATTGGTTGCTCACGATAAATTTTGCGCTGTCTTACCGCATTCTCAACAATTGTTTTGCACTTTCCGCCTGATTTACACCTATTTTCATAATATTACTCTCCTATCTCTATTTTTCATGTAATCTCTGTAATGACAATCGCCGTAATGGTTAAGTTCATAGCGCGCGCGCCGCCTAACCTAAAATACTTCACATTGTCATTGCGTAGTTTCGCCATTTCGTCAGCGGATATAGTGCAAGTCAACACAAACGTATTGTTGGTAGAAGTGATGTTCTTGCGGCTCACCAACACGCCGTTCTCGCTGTTTTCGGTGGTGATATACACCGATTGTTCCCCTGAAGTGACTTCCACACTGCCTTGAATCATAATCCGATAACTCGGGCCGGGCAATCGTGAAAGCGGAAACTCAATGCCTTGGCTTGTTCCGCCCCGTCGCGTAATTCTAATCGTTTTAGGGGTACTCGTGTCGTTGACTTCGCGAGTACCGCCCGTTTCCACCAACAACGCGTGCGTACTCTGGGAGGACGAACCGTCACCGCGGAATCTCCACAACTCACCGTCTTTTTGCATATCATACACCACGCGTTCAGTGGGTGCTTTCGCCGTAGTCGCGGGTGCTTTAGTAGAAGTCGGCGGTTTCGTAGTCGTAGGCGGCTTAGACGTCACTACCGGTTTTTTAGTCGTCGCGGGCGGCTTTTTGGTGACTTCGGGTTTCTTCGTAGACGTAGGTTTTTTTGTCACCTCCGGTTTAGCCGTGGTATCGCCCGGCTTAGTCTTAGCAGTAGTGTAATTCACATCAGTAGGTTCATCGGTGGGCGTATCATCGGGCGGAAACGTCATGCCGTCATCATCAGTCGGCGGCGGCGGTTCTGTCCAGTCATCAGTCGGAAGCGGCGGCTCAACCGTGTTGCCTTCATCATCGGTCATGAGGAAACCGCCTTGGGTGACATTGTCGCGCGGCTGAGTCACGCGCGGATTAACGACAGGTTTGTCCTTACCCGACGCCGCTATAGCGATAATAACAATCAGCAATACCGCCGCCGCGCCGCCCACTGCCGCGATAAACTTCTTAGTCTTATAAAAAGGTATAATCGCCGCAGGCTTGCGCCGCTCGTCAGACTTCTGCTCCGACGGAATGACTAATATTGCCTCAGATTTAGGCTTAACGTCTGCCTTTTTATCCGCTTGGGGTTCAGGCTTAGTTTCTGCCTTTTTATCCGCTTTAGTCTCGGGCTTAGTTTCTGCCTTTTTATCCGCTTTAGTCTCGGGCTTAGTTTCTGCCTTTTTGTCTGATTTAGATTCAGGCTTAGTCTCGGGTTTTATCTCTGATTTAGGCTCGGGCTTAGTCTCGGGGGCTGCCGCCGATTCAGCCGCAGGCTCGGGCGTGACCGCCGCTTGAGCGGCTTGATAATTCGCTACAGGATTATACCGCGCCGTTGAATAATCCACCGACGCGACGTTGGTCACTTCGGTGAGCGCGGCAAGCATAGCCAACCGTTCTTCTTGACGTTTCGCAATGGCGCACCACGGACACTCGGTAGATGCGTTGGGGTAAAAGTGCCACTGAACTTCCGTGCAGGAGTAGAGGTTTTTCTCGTCGCCGAGTTGCACAAGCTCGTCATAAAACTCTCGCGCGCTGGGGCGTTTTTCAGGGTTATTGACGCTCTTGGTAAACGCCAACTCAAACAGCGTTCTGAGCGATTTGGGGAGCATTTCGGCAGTCGGCGCGTAGAACGCCGTGTCTAACTTCGCCCAATTAGCGAAAAAGGGCGATTTACCGTCGCTGATATTGTCTTCGATTGATTTCTCGTCAATCCCCACGCTGTTAAAAGGGTGAACGCCGTTCATGAGCAGCTTGAATATCAGAATACCTAACGAGAAATTATCCGTATGCCGCGTAAAAGTCGGCAGTTTCGCTTCCGCAAACTTAATATCCTGAACTTCTTTAGGAACGTATTCAGACTTGCCGACGTTACAGCGATAAGTCGTGTCGCTCATCTCGATGTGAAACGAATCGGTGTCTATGAGCGTGACCTCACAGGTATCCACGTCGACTAAAATGTTCTTGTCATTCAAGTCGCCGATAACTTGCCCTTTGTCGTGAACGCCCGCAACGGCTTGCGCCAAATTACGCGCCAACGCCACGAAAAATCGAAACTCGCGCTCGGTTCGATAACGGCAACTATAGCCGTACACCTCCCCAATTTCGACTTTATTCTGTTTTAAGTACATGACATACCCGCAGAACTCGCCTGTCTTTTTATCGTACAGCAAGTCTTTGGGCCACGCATAACTGTAGGACGGGCGCGGTGATTTAATCTCAAGCATTGCCTTGAGCTTTTCTTCTTTACCGTCGCGCTTGTCGGGGTTGAAGATTTTGGCTAAGTCGCCCACGTCTCC
>WRJN01000005.1 GCA_009778605.1 Oscillospiraceae bacterium | reverse complement strand
GGGTTCGCAGTCGTCGCGCAGGAAGTCGGCAACCTTGCGGCGAAGAGCCGTAGTGCCGCCCACGAAACTAACGAGCTGATTAAAGACTCGGTAGAAAAATCCAACTTAGGCACGCAGATTGCGAACAAAACTGCCGCATCGCTTAAAGAAATCGTCGAACGAATCACCGAAAGTTCCGCATTATCGGAGCGTATTTCCGAGTTAGCCAACGAGCAGGACACAGTCACCACCGAAATTCAAAATCACTTGAACGAGATTAACAGCGCGGTCGCGCTAAGTAGCAACACCGCCACCGAAAGCGCGAAGGGTTGTCGTGAAGTCAATCACCAGTCGGGGCTACTGCGCGAAAGTATACAAATGTTCAAAATTCAATAATTTTTCGGGGACTGTATATAGTCCCCGAAAAATTTTTATGATTTGCTGTCCGAAAACACAACCGCAAAACGCTTTGTATAATAGAAGTGTACATTTTTGATATATTGTCAAGCAGGCAGGGTTCCCCTGCCGCGCGGAGGGCAAGGAGTCGCAGACTCCGTTTGCCCAGAGTTAAAAGGAGGTAAAGCTAACTAAAACCGCCCCCAAGGGCGGTTTTGTTTTATTTAGCTCAACTTAAATTTCACAGCCGCGAAGTCATACGGTGGCACCTGCATACGCCCCGAGTCGGTCTGAACGCCGCGCAGAACCTCGACAGTACCTGCTTTCGCACTCAAGTCACAAGGTTTGAACTTAGTCGCACGCCGAGAACGATTAAGGTAAATAGTAACGCCCTCGCCCATTTCGCGGTCAATACGGCTCAACACACAATGCTGGCGTGACACTTCCACGAATTTCAGCTCGCCCTTAGCGAACACGCCGCCCGCCTTACGAATACGTGACAACTCGGTGGTGAAACTCACCAAATCGTTATTCTCCATACCCCACGGATAAGTTCGACGGTTAAATGGGTCTTTATACCCCTCCTGCCCCGCCTCATCACCGTAGTAGATACACGGCACACCCGGTAACGCGAACTGCAACACCATCGCACATTTGAGCAATGCCACGCCGTAGACGTATTCAGGCTCGTTCAAGCCGTTTTCGGACTGCCACCGCCTGTCATTCGTACCAACTTCCTGCCCGGCAAGCCGCGTAATCGCGCGCTCAATGTCGTGCGTTGAAAGAAAGTTCATGAGTATATCCACCGACGGCTTGGGGTAATGCTCAAGAATCGTCATCACGCCGTTACGGAACTCCTCCGCCGCGCCATACTTGATGTAGTTCAAAATGACTTCCTTGAACGGATAATTCATCGTGCTGTCCAACTGTCCGCCAATCAAGTACCGCCGCCGCACGCCGTAGCTCTCCTTAGTCGTCGCGTCCTCCCAGACTTCGCCGTAAATCACCTTGTCGTCGCCCTTCGCCTTAACGGCTTTGTTGAGTGCGTCAATAAACTCGTCAGGCAGTTCGTCGGCAACGTCAAGACGCCAGCCCATAGCCCCCAAATCAATCCACTTTTGTAATATTCCTCCCTGCCCGCAGATGTAATTGGTATACTCTGGGTTATTCTCGTTGACATTAGGCAGCGTCGTCATACCCCACCATGACTCGTAGACGTGAGGGTAATCCATCCAGCAGTACCAGTTGCGGTAAGGGCTTTCGGGGTCACGGTACGCCCCCGTTTTTTCGCCGTATCTGCCGTTCTTGTTGAAATACACGCTGTCCGCGCCCGTATGGCTGAACACACCATCGAGTATAATCCCGATTCCGCGCTCTTTCGCCGCCTTGCAAAGGCTGACGAAATCCGCCTCTTTCCCTAACATACTGTCAATGCGCTCATAGTTAGCGGTGTTATAACGGTGATTCTCGTGCGCTTCAAAAATGGGGTTGAGGTAGATTGCCGTCACTCCTAAATCGGCGAGATAGGGCAGTTTCTCCTCAATGCCTTTGAGGTTGCCGCCGAAGAAATCGTTATTGGTAATCATGCCGTGTTCGTTGGGTTGCCACACGGGAATGGCGTTCCAGTCGGAATGAATCACGCGGTCAATGGACGCCGCAGGAATATCCGCAGTTGCCGATTTAGAAAAACGGTCAGGGAAAATCTGATACATCACGCCGCCTTTGAGCCAGTCGGGTGTGTCAAACTCTGCGTCATACACGGTGAGTTGAAAAAAGTCATGACCGCCGTCATACCCCCACGCACCAATGTTCGTGCCGCGCCGTTTAATTTCGTTGCGGTTGCCGTTTTGAATCGCCACAAAGTAGTAGTAATGCACGCCGCTGTGCTGGGACGTGTAGGTACAGGTATAAGTCGCGTACAGCTTATCGCTGTCGTCGCTTAACTCTAATGCGACATACTTCTCCTTATGCCCGGGTCTAACCATCACTAATTGCGGCTCGGTGACGTTCATCACCCGCGGAAACTTGAGCGTAAACTCACACGGCGCGTTTTGCTTAACCGCACCGAACGGCGATTTATAGCTCTCGTCATACGCGTCGTAAATGGGAAATTGTTGCATGGTAATACTCTCCTTAGTGATTTATGTTTTACAACCTCCGAAAAGTTTTTCGGAGGTTGCCTTTAGTTTAAGCGTTAATGTGTGCCCAAATGCCAGATTGTTTCAGCATAATCACGAACTGAACGGTCAGCCGAGAAGAATCCCGCGCCCGCGATATTCATGAGCGACATACGGTTCCAATCCAACGGATTCTTATAAACCTCACTCGCTTTCGCTTGAATCGCGCGATACGCGTCAAAGTCCGCGAAACACATATAACGGTCTTTCGTCCGCAGTTCAGTCGCAAGCTCGCTGAACGTCGCGCCGTTGATACCGTGGTTAATGCGGTCAATCACGTTGCGGATTACGCCGTTCTGATTGTAGTAAGACTCCGGCGAGTAACTGCCTTTCATAATCGCCGCTTCCTGTGCAGACATACCGAAAATGAAGATGTTTTCTTCACCCGCTTGCGAATGAATCTCCACGTTCGCGCCGTCATACGTCCCGAGAGTAACCGCGCCGTTGAGCATGAACTTCATGTTACCTGTCCCCGAGGCTTCGGTTCCCGCAAGCGAAATCTGTTCCGAAATCTCACACGCAGGCATCAACACTTCGGACATGGACACGCAGTAATCCTCCAAGAAAACAACCTGCAACTTGTCGCTAATTTTCTTGTTCGCGCGAATCTCCTCACCCAAACACCATAACAGCTTGATAATCTGCTTAGCCATATAATACCCGGGAGCCGCCTTAGCAGCAAAGATATACGTCTTAGGAACGAAATCCATGTTGGGATTCTCAAGCAACGCCGCATACTCCGCCACGATGTTCATAGCATTCATCTGCTGACGTTTATACTCATGCAAGCGTTTCGCCTGAACGTCAAAAATGCTGTCAAGATTAAGGCTGATTCCCATATTAGCCTTGACTTCTTTCGCCAACGCCGACTTGTTGTTGCGCTTAATTTTCGCCAACTTCTCAAGTACGGCTTTATCTTTCGCGAACACCGACAGCTTGCTTAATTCCGCACCGTCTTTCTTGAACCCTTCGCCGATTTTGCTTTCTAAGAGCGCAGTCAACTCAGGGTTGGATTGTAACAACCACCTGCGGTAAGCAATCCCGTTGGTGACGTTCTTGAACTTGTTGGGCACGTCGCTGTACTCGTCCGCAAAGACGGACTCTTTAATCAAGTCAGAGTGCAACCCCGACACGCCGTTGACGGAGTGTGACGCCTCGACGCACAAACTCGCCATACGTACGCGGTTCCCCGAGATGATGGACATACGCTCGACTTTGCCGTGGTCGCCCAAACGCTCATGCAACCCTTGACAGTAACGGTTGTTGATTTCACAGATAATGGTGAAAATACGCGGCACGATTTGTTGCATAAGGTCTTTGTCCCACACCTCCAACGCCTCAGGGAGAACCGTGTGGTTGGTGTAAGAACAAACAGTCTGCACAATATGCCAGGACTTCTGCCAACTATAACCGCACTCGTCAAGCAAAATCCGCATAAGTTCGGGAATCGCAAGTGTCGGGTGGGTATCGTTAATATGAATCGCCACTTTCTCGTGCATATTCTCCAACGTACCGTACACTTTCATGTGCCGCATAACAATATCGCCGATAGACGCCGCACACATAAAGTATTGCTGACGCAAGCGCAGTGCCTTACCGTCGTGATGATTGTCGTTGGGGTACAACACTTTGGTGAGCGTCTGCGCGACTGTATCATGAACCGCCTCGCCATACTTACCCTCGTTGAACGACGCCATGTTGAAGTTGCGGCTCTCCGCTTTCCACAGGCGCAATTTAGACACGCCCTCGCTGTCGTAGCCCGAAACGTACATATCAAAAGGAACGGCGTTGACTGCCTGATAATTACCGTGGTTAATGCTGTGATAGCCCTCGTTCCACTGTTCGTTCAGCTCACCGCCGAAACGCACTTCAATGGTCTGGTCGGGGACTGCTTTGAGCCAGACTTCGCCGCCGGGCAACCAGTCATCTTTAAGCTCGTCTTGCCAGCCGTCCACGATTTTTTGCTTGAATATGCCATACTCATACAAAATCGAGTACCCCGTAGACAGGAATCCCTCGGTCGCCATACCATCAAGGTAACACGCCGCCAACCGCCCGAGACCGCCGTTTCCGAGACCCGCGTCCGGCTCTTCTTTGTACAGCTTTTCCAGTTTCGTATCGAAGTTCTCTGACACTACTTGTTGGGCAACTTCGTTTAAGCCGAGGTTAAACAAGTTCGTTTTGAGCGAACGCCCCATCAAAAACTCCATTGATAAGTAGTACACCTGTTTCTTCCCCGATGAGTTGTTTTGGCGCATAAAATTGCTGCGCTTTTCTTTGAGATAGTTGGCGATAACTTTTGACAACGCCCGATAAACTTGGTTAATGCTCGCTTCTTTGGTGTCTACTCGAAAGTCAAACTCGAGTACGCCGTTAATCCGCCTTAAAAGTTCTTCTTTTTGGATAGGTGCTTTCATTACAGCAGAACCCCCTTATTTTCTTGTTTTTTACAAGTATTCCTATATTGTACCATAAGATTTGCCCTTTGTCAAGACTTTATTCGACTTTTCTGAGCTTGTCAAGCCTCGGAGCGGCAAAGCCGCCCCTTTGGCTCTTCTCTTACTAAAAAGTCAACTCCTCACCCGTACGCAGCGTCTGAATCTGGTCGCCCATGTATGACTTGAGCCGCTCATACGCTTTCTCCCCCGTACAGTGGCAGGTGTACACACACCCGTCAGAAAGCCGCATAAGCTCACCCGCGACGCGCTTGATGAACGAATCGTTGACCCCTGGAACGTCCTGCATATGAAACCCGCCGATGACGCCGAGAATAGGCGAATCGGGCCACGTCTGCTTGACTGTCTCAAGAATGTTCACAATCCCCGAATGGGAACAGCTCGAAATCACCACGCAACCTTTCTCGCGCTCCTTGCGCCCCACTCTGCCGTTCTCATCTGCGCTCGGAAAAATCACTGCGAATATTTCATGCTTGAAATCGTCGGGCACGAAACGCGTCATGTGCTTGCCGTACTCTTTCATGAGCAACCGCCTGTCACGGCGAACGTAATGCTCGTTATGCACCTCGCACCCCATAACATAAAACCCCTCACAGACTTGTTGAAACTTCTCGAACAAAACGAAGTTTTGGCTATGCTTGTTGAGGAAATTCCGATTCCAACAAATCACGACGTTAAACGGGCCGACTTTGCGGTAATAATTCCCGCGAACGTGTTTGCTCGCGTAAACTTTCAAGTCAGGGCGCGCCTTGAGCAACGCCTCCAATCCGCCGATGTGGTCAGCGTGATTGTGCGAAACAACGCACGCCTCCAACGGCGTTTCCTGCGACAGCTTAGGCGCGTCTAAAAACACTTGCAACTTCTCGGCATTCCGCATGAACTTATCGCTCGCGCCCGTGTCAATGAGGACGTTCTTGCCGTTCAACTCAACGAAAAACGACAGCCCGTGTTCAACCTGCAACTTCCGTGAATCCCGCGTATTTTCGATTAGCGTGAGTATTCTCATATAGCACTTCCGTTTGACATTTAAATTTTAATTTGCAATAGACTTTTTTACAAGACAAGGCAAAAATTTTGCGAATATACGCTTATATTTAAGAAATTTTTAACGTAGGATTGTGAGAAATATATTGTGAATTATTTGTAAATGTCAAGCGAAAGTGCTATACATAATTCCTCGGGTTGACCGCTACGCCGTTCTTGCGAATTTCAAAATGCAGATGATACCCTGTCGAACGCCCCGTAGTCCCGACATACCCGAGAGTCTGCCCCACGTTTACCGTGTCGCCCGCGCGAACAATAGGCGAACCGGGTGCCATATGCGCGTATACGGTGGAAAATCCGCCGCCGTGGTTAATCATGACGACATTTCCGTACGACCCGAGAGGGCCCGCCCTATCCACCGTCCCCGACTGTGACGCCACAATCGGCGCGTCCTTAATGCTCTTGCCGCCACCGCTCGCGATGTCGATTCCGTGGTGCATTGCGTTGGTTTTCAGTATAGGGTGATACCTCATTCCGAATCCGCTAGAAACAAACGTGAACCCGGGCACGGGCCAAATGAACCCGCTACCCGAATAATCGGTCAACGGCGGCTGGTTTTCTTTGCGACGGCGTTCCTCTTCCGCTTTAATTATGTTCTCGATTTGCTTGTTAATCTTGGCGATTTCTTTCTCGTTCAAGTCGTCGAGTGCCTGCAACTTATTGATGTCGCCTTGGATTCTGTCGCGTTCTTCCGCCAACTTCGCCAACGCCTTATTCTGACGATTCACTTCGTCGGTGACTTCGCGGCGCGTAGTCTGCAACTCCGCCAAATCCTGCTTTAACTCACTGCGTTTATCGTCCAACTCCGCTTTCTGCGTTTCCAACTCGTCAATATCCTCGCCCAACTCCGCGATTGCCTCCTCCTGATACGCGATAGACGCGAGAAGTTCATCGGTAAAGTTGGCGTTACGTTCCCCAAGATTTCGCAACATTTCCGCATGAACCATTATGTCCGCAAAACTCGACGAACCGCTGAACAACCCCAACGAACCGCCGCCCGAATTCATGTACGTTTGTGCCGCAATCTGCCCGAACTGCCGCAGACTTTCCTTGTTTTGCTCGTCCAACTCGTCAATTTGGGACTGTCGCTGTGTAATGCGCTGTTCGGTATTGGTGATTTGCTCTTCCCTAAGTACAATTTGCTCTTCCGTGGCGCGAATCGCCTTTTCCTGCGCCCCGATAAGCTGATTATAAGCCGTGACCTGTGCTTGAACCTGCTCTATTTGCTTGTTGACTTCCTTAATAAACTCGTTCTGCTTGCCTTTTTGCGTCCGCAACTCGTTCATTCGTGACTCGCGCGCTTTATTATCGGCGGCGATTTCTGCGGCTCTCCTGTTCAACGCGGCGATTTCATCGCTCGCACTGCTCGCCTGAGCCGCAAGTGCGAACAGCCGCGCATTCACGTCAATGCCATCCCCCTCGTCAGTCTGCTTCGTCCACACAGGCGTCGCGCTCACAACAATGGTGACACAGGTCAACCACAGCGCAATCCCGCGCAATATTCGGCTTTTCTTAACGCTCATTCGATTTCTCCTTTCGGTTCTTGCGATTCTTTTGATTCTTGCAATTCTTTTAACCCCTCTAACTCTTTCGCACTGCGTTCGCGCTCTGCGTTTGCCGCAGCGATTACCTCGGCGAGTTTCACGCTGGACAGCGGTTTTTTCTTAGCGGTTGGTTTTGTTACAGGTTCAGATTTCGCCGCCACGTCCTCCACTGCCGCAAACAACTGCGGCTGTTCCAACGTCGGCGACTCGACGCTCTGCGTTTGCTTGAGCGTGTCTTTATACGCTTTCAACGCCGCGTAATTCACGGTATTGGTGGGCGCGGGTTTAGGCGGTGACGGTAAATCGTCAATCATAGGCACGAACAATTCCGGCGACGCGGGCATGACTTTCGCTTTAATCGGCTTGCCCGACTTAGGCGGCTTAGGCGGTTTTATCGGCACGGATGGCGGCTTTTCAAAGCCGTCTCCGTCTGACGCCTGTGACGCTGCAGGCGCGTCAGGCGTTACTTTTGAATCAACGGAAATAAACGTAGGTGTTTCGTCCTGCTTATTCACAGGGGCGACTTTCGCCCTGTTAAACAGCGGCTTTAGAACCTCGCTCAAAATAATACACACACAGGGAATGACCGCAATAAAAAGCACACCAAGCGGAGACGCCGCAAAGTTGAAGATATACCCGAGAAGTCGGCTTGTCCGCACCGCTTTAGCCGTAATGTCTCCCTCCGCCACGATGACTTCGCCGCCATTCTCCCGCGCAATCACAAAATACAAAACGTCCTCGCCGCTCTGTAACCCGAACTCGTCGGTGTCTTCGGTTACGTCGGTCGTTTCAGCGGTGTCAACCGAGTCAGGCGGCGCAACGCCTACTTGCAATATTTCGCCCACGTCGGTCTTGCCGTCAACAACAAACATAACAAGATGACCCTGAGCCAATTCAGCCGCCACAGGCTCTTGACCGAATATGACGTTGGGCGCGGGCACCAAGTCAAACCCTGCCCCGCGCACAAAATATAAGTTACTCCCAAACATTGACGTGGCGTTCCTGCCGCCCGAAAACATTAAACCGAGAGATACCATAAAAATCGTAAGCAACATCATGATTGCACACACTGCAATCCATGCGATTTGCGCTTTTCTACCGCTCAAATTTTTGTTCACCTCATGCAAAAAAAATATATATTGTTCAGTATAACACAAAAACATGAAAATTGCAAGGGGTTATTTATGGTATTTGCGTATGTTTCAACCACTATATGTAGAATCCCCTAATATAATATGCGTATAACTTTCGGGAACAGTACCGACAATGACGGTCTGCGCCACGATAAACTCCGTTTGTACATTGACCGACGTGGTATAACCCGGGACAATGGCGGCAATGTCGGCGTTTACGGTGAGTGTGATTTGGTGCAACGTCTGGTTTATGCCTGCCGACGTGAACACGCTCGACAGGTTGACTGCCGCCGAACCGCGCGGCGACAGCTTGACGGGAATCGTGGGCCCGCGCCCGTACAGCATATTGAACCCTGTAATCGTACCGACAGGGACGTCAAGCTCGCTGTGTTCGATTTCGGAGATGTCCTCGTTAATGAGTTGTGCAACACGCGCTTTGAGGCGGTTAATGCTCGCCATATTGCTCTCAATCGCTATGACGTTGCCCGCCTCATCATGAGTGAGGTGAATCAAATCGTCGTACGTGTGCCGTTCCAACTCGTCCGCCACCGAATGGTCGATAATGCGCGTGGCGACTACGTGACAATGAAACGCCCCTGCCGCCTGAATCATAGGGCGAACGCGAATGTCTATGAGAACCAACACTATAATCAAAACCACGCCTGCGGCAATCAACCGCACGCCGATTTTGCGGCGTTTAGCGTCGCGCTGTCTAATCAGCATACACTCAACTCCTTGTAAAGTAATAGAAGTAGTAGTATATGCTTATGCTGCAAAATGTGTTAATAGGACAAGTAGGGCTTTCCAAATCCCTCG
Organism: Oscillospiraceae bacterium; assembly: GCA_009778605.1. Taxonomy (GTDB): domain Bacteria; phylum Bacillota; class Clostridia; order Oscillospirales; family Ruminococcaceae; genus Ruminiclostridium_E. The sequence goes on along the minus strand of WRJN01000005.1, from coordinate 23,882 downwards.
TTTTAGCTCTGTTTAGCAATCAAGTTATACTCGCCGTTGCTGTCGGCGGTCAGCAGGAAAACGTCTTTCACTGCAAGGCGTTTCTCGCTTAAAATCGCGTATATACGCCCCATGTCAAGCCCGCTTTGCGCCAATCCGTCTTTGCTCAATTTACCGTCTTTGATGACTGCCGCCTGCGCGTCACAGACAGGCGAACCCGCGTCAGCTTTTTTATAAAAGTTAATTTTGCCGGTATTCTCCACTATGGCACACTGCACTTCACTGATGTCGAATATACTCGCCTCCCGCATGGACTCCATGATGTCGTCCACCGTGTAGCGCAGTTGCCGCAATTTCGCTTGGTCAATGACGCCGCCCGAAATAATCACGTCAGGCGAACCCGTAGTCAGTCGGCGAACGACACCGCTCTTGAGATTAAGCCCTGTGATAATCACGTCAATACAGACAATAAGAACAATGGGAACAATGCCCGCCATGAGTGACATGGTGGACTCTTCCAAAGACATGGTGACAATCCCCGATATAATAATGGTGGTTACAAGCTCGGACGGCTGAAGCTCGCTGAGCTGTTTCTTGCCCATTAAACGAATGGCAATTATTGCAACTAAATATAAAATCGTCGCACGCAAAATTAAATTCAACATAGACATATTGTATGTCTTTTTGGGAAATATAATCGTATTATGAAAGAAAATTTGAAACAAAAAGTAAATTTCAAAGACAATCTGTCGTCAGACTTGAAAACAACTATACTCAACCTAAAAGAGTTGATGGACGACACGAATGACTTTGTTACGAAATACGCCAAAGTCGCAGGGTGCAATATTTGCATCATCACCTGTGAAACAATGGTGAACACAGCGGCGACTTCTACGCTGATTTACCCGCCGCTCACCGCGTTAGACATGAGCGGTGTACAGCTACAGCCAGGCGAACTCATGGCGAAAATCAACGGCGAGCTTCTCATTGCCGTGGAGCAAAATCAACCCAAGACGTATGAAGAGCTGACATTGGTATTCATGTCAGGGTTTGCTATTATACTTGTGGACGGTGTGGACTACGGCGTGGCAATCGGCTTGCAGGGGTTCGCTACTCGCGGCGTACAACGCCCGCTGATTCACGACAACATTCGCGGCGCGTGTGAGGCTTTTTGCGAAGTCCTGCGTTTTAATGTCGCGCTTGTGCGGCGGCGTGTGCGCTCACCTAATTTCGTGTCAAAAATCACCAAAGTAGGCGAATATTCGCGGACAGACGTGGCAATCTGCTACTTTAAGGACAAAGTAGACAAAGATATGTTGCGACAAGTGGAGGAGCGGCTCGAAAAAATCCCCATCAAGATGATTCTCGAGGGCGGATACATTGAACCGTTCTTGCAGGACAGCGGCAACAGCATCTTCACGCAAATCGGCATTACCGACCGCCCCGACAACTTAGCCGCCAAGCTCTACGACGGCAGAATCGCCGTAATGGTGGAGGGTTCGCCTTTCGCAATGTTCCTGCCTCTGTTGTTTAACGAACATTTCCAGACTACCGACGACTACACCGAAATGTCCGTCTATGCGTCGTTTATTCGCTTAATCAAATACTTCGCGTTTTTCCTGTGTATGCTTCTCCCGGGGTTTTTCGTGGCAACGACCAACTTCCACCCGGAACTTTTCCCGCAGCATATACTCTTTAATATACTAAGCGCGGAGCAAAAAACGCCTTTCGCAGTTCTCAGTGAGGCGGTAATTGTCATAATCATCTTTGAAGTCATGCGGGAGGCAGGGTTGCGCTTACCCTCCGTGGTAGGTCACGCATTCAGCATTGTGGGCGGTTTAGTTTTGGGGGATATTGTAATCAGCGTCGGGCTTGTATCGGGTCCAATCGTGCTTATTGTCGCGTTCAGCACAATCGCGAGCTTTGTCGTACCGGACTTATACCCCTCAATATCGGTTATGCGGTTCGCGTTTTTGTTGGCGGGTGGCGTGTTAGGGCTACTCGGGCTGTCCGTCGTTGCGGCTATGGCGTTGTTTAAAATATGCTCCATGTCGGCGTACGGCGTGCCGTATACCGCGCCGTTGTCACCGTTCACACTCAAAGGCATGAGGGATTATTTCGTGAGGCGAGGCTGGCACAAGCTCATCAAAGATGACATGACGTTAGACAGCATGGCAGGGGTGGTGAAATAGACTATGGATAACACGAATAACATGACAAGCATGAAAACCGACGCTAAAATCAGCCATTGGCAACTGTTCGCACTGCTGTCGATTGTCGCGTTTTTCGCGGTAATCGTGCCGTTACCCGATTTGTTACACGCGACTGCCAAATTCGGCGTCGCACAAGGCAATGTATTCAGCATGAGCCGATTCGTGACGTTGAGCGTTTCCACAGCAATAATGTCAGCAATCTTCCTGCCGCTGTTGCTATACTCGGCGAAATACCCCGACAACGTGTTGGCTCCGCTACCGAAGTGGCTCAAAAAAGTGTTTGCGGCGGTGTTGATTCTGCGGTTACTGTACGGTGCGGTTTACACGGTGTTACAAATTAACTCCTTTCTCGTGCAGACGATTTTGACGTATCTGACACCTGTTTTCTTGGTAATTCCAATATTCGCGGCGGCACTGTACGGAAGTTACAAAGGCGTACAATCCACCGCCCGAATCGCGTCACCCGCCGTTTTCGTGTGCGTATTGACTGTTATCGCGTTGTCACTGATGATGTGGAGCAAGATGGACGTTATACAGCTATACTCGCCCATCGGTGCGGCGAGGACTGAGGGGGGGCACACCGTATTCGGGCGAATCGTGGCGGACGTTGCGGGCAACGACGCGCTGTTCGTGTTCATCGCGTTGAGCGGCGTTGTACGTACGCGCGTAGATAAAGAGAAAGACTCGGTAATCAAACCGCAGAGTTTCAAAGCCGTACTGTACTCGTTCCCGCTCATATTAGTGTTGGCTCTGTGGCTGAACGTCATTTACAACGCCATACTCGGGCGATATGTTTCAGCGGTGTTGTACCCGCTGTACGTGGTATCGACGTATTCGTCATTCAACCTGCTTGAACGCATGGACGGCATAATCGCGACTATCGTCATAATCGGCGGAATCCTCAAAATAACGCTGTTCCTCATCTGCATACGAATCCTGTTGGGCGAAACCGTATCCCGCGAGTTAGAATCACGCAAACCCATAGCCAAAATCATCACGCTAATAATGGCAGTAATCGCGGCGGTATGGGCATACGCGCTCATCGGCAAAGAACCGCTCACGACTGCGCCCGCCGTGAAATACGCACTGTTGGCGTGTGTGGCAATCGCGGCGTTATTACTGCCGCTCATCGCCGTAATATTCGCAAGGAGGACAAAAAAGAATGCTCAAAAACATTGCACTGACACTGCTTAGTCTGTGTCTGCTCCTGTCACTGACCGCTTGTCAGGACTATCAGGTGTTCACACGCTCCGACCAGCAGGTGATTATACAATTGGTGGGGATTGATTACTCGCCCGACAACCAAACCTACACCGTATCAGTGCAATACTGTTTAGGGGGGGACTCGGACGATAATCAGGACGGAAACATGAAAACGGCGTACGCCGACGGACGTAACATCAGCCACGCTATCCGCCAAATACACGCCGACACAGGCAAAGAGCTGTTCTTCCACCACACACAAGTGATACTTCTCGGACAGGAAGTGTTGGCAACCGACACACTCGCCGCCATTGAGGGCTACCTCAATCATTGCAGTTGTCACTCCACCGCGTTGGTGACGGGCGTACACGGGCGCGCTAAAGACATACTGTCGCTGACGTTCAAAAACGAATTCTTCCCCCAAAACCGAATCTTGATTATTGTCAAAAGCGCGAACGACGTCGGCGCGTTCCCTATTTACGACATAGGTCAAGTATTGGCAAACTCCTACAGCACAAGTCGTTCATTCTTTTTGCCTATGCTGAAAGTACAGGATTTCGGCGGGCAAAACGGCGACGGCGAAGAAAACGAAAAAAATGAAGAAGCAGCAGAAGTCGATTCTGAAGACGCAACCGCCGACCCCACAGTATCGCCTCACGGCGGCGCGGTCATGATTGACGGAAAAGCCGCGACGTTCGCTGATGAAACACAATGCCGCGGATTAGCACTGTTCACGAGTACCGCCGCAAGCAGCATTAAAAGCATCGAGTTTGAGCATGACGGCGAAGTTCACACCATCGAGAAGTTCAAATCAAAGCTCAAAATCGAACCTGCGTATGATGCTCAAGCACAACGCCTGATTGTCCGTATAAACTTTTCAGCGGTGGCGGATAAACACTCGGCGTATCATCAGGCGTTGCGCGAGCTGATTGAACCTGCCGAGCGCGCCATTGAAGCGAGTCTGCTTGATGCGGCATTGCTCATGTCTGAACACGGCGGCGATTTAATCAAACTTGAAGACACGCTCAAACACCGCGACTACAAGACGTGGGAAACGCTCACACAGTCGGACGAACAATGGCGCGAAACCCTGCGTAACGCCGAATACGTCATCAACGCTGATTTGAAAATTGTGTAAAAATTGCCACTCACGGCTCTTGCCCGAATTGTAAAATATTGCCGCTTATACGCTCTCACAAGCCAACTTATAATAAGATTGTTAGGGCAATTGCCTTGACGTTTAGTGTTAGTAGAGTGTGCCAAAGGTCGGGCTCTGCCTGACCTGCGGAGAGCGGCGAAAAGCGGCTGAAAGTCGCTGCCGCTCGGAGTGTGAGTGTGCCAAAGGTCGGGCTCTGCCTGACCTGCGGAGAGCGGCGAAAAGCGGCTGAAAGTCGCTGCCGCTCGGAGTGTGAGTGTATTAAGGAGAGTGGCTGAAATGAATAAGAAGTTAATTTCCGGAACAGTCGGTTTTTTAATGGCGTTGACGATTGCGAGTTCAGCGTCTGCTAATTTGATTGACGGCGTAGGCGAGGCGGCAGAGGGTGTAATTGACGGAGTAGGAGAAGCGGCAGAAGGCGTAGTAGACGGTGCAGGCGAAGTAGTAGACGGCGCGGTTGACGGTGCTGACGAAATTCTTGACGGTGACGACGAAGACGATGAAGACGACGAAGGTGACGAAAATGACGGCGAATATGAGGGTGACACCGACGGTCACGTAGGCGACACTGACGACGAGTTGGAAGACGAACACAACACAGGCGAAATTAACGAAGACACTGAAGAGGGCGAAGGCACTGACGAAGTTATCGGAAGCAACCTTGACGACAACCCCAAAACAGGTCTCGGCGCATTAGCGGGTTTAGGTGTGTTAGCGGTGGGTTCTGCAGCAGTAGCAACCACAACACGCAAACGTAAATCGTAACGCACGGGAGGCGATAAGCCTCCCATTACATAAATTGGTAATCGTCAAGGAGCATAGCTCCGTTTACCCGGAGTTCAAAGAGTCTCATAAGCAAAAACTAAGTCAATCCACTTGCCGTAACTCACTACGCCCTCCTGCCCCGTGCTTTGAATATACGCGTCATTCACGGCGGACGATGCGTCGGAAACCGCTTTTGCTGTGGGTTTTTCAACCACTTCACCATCATCGTCCAACGTGTAGAACCGATTCCACCAAAAGTTATTGATAGCGTCAAAATCGCGCCATAATTGGTCGGGGAAACGCTCACTCAGCTTATTGTGAGACGTCGATTTGTTAATAAAATGTAAATAATAAAATAAATCGACATATGCGGAATACATCAAGTCGTAATCACCGCTGTTGCGAGCCGCCATAAACGCGATGAAGTTCGCCTCGTCCTCACGCATGATTCCGCCTAAGTGAACTAATTCATGCAACGCCGATACAGCTTTTTCGCTGTCGTGAGCGATATTGTTATAGTTTGCCTCCAACGTGAACGGCGAAAAGAACCCTAAAAGATTCGCGTCGGACATCAGCCCCGACAGCATGACAGGCTTGGCTTGGGGGTAATAACCGTTCAGGCGCGGAAAAGTTTCGGCTAACTTACGCATTGCCGCAGGTGCCGTCTCGGACAAGTCGCCCGACAGTATAAACAATCCGTTTTCGTCCGTCTGTATTTGCTCTTGGAGATTGGGGAACACTGCCTCAAACTCGTCTAACAGCGCGGCAAACACCTCACGCTCCTGTGCGGCGGTACGCTCAAAGCTGACATCATACCCGTGCAGGAACACAGGTCGCTGTGCCTGAACGCCGCAGTTGCCCATGTACACGAGAAGCGCGCTGACCGTTACACACAGCGCGTACGCACCCGAAGTCGCGAGTATTCGTTTGCGTTCGCCCTTGCCGCGCTTAAGTTTGATAATCAGCAATACAATCAGTGTAATCGCCGCAAGAATTGCCGCTATGTATACGAATTCCGCTAATGAAAACGGCACAATTCCTGATATTCGCGCGAAAACTGTGACAATGGCGCGGTAAATGTTCATAGTGTACCATTCTGCGAACGATTCCGATAATCGCGACAATATGAACAAAACACCTGACAACCCAAACACAACCGCCGAATAAATCAACGGTTTTCGTGTGGGTGTTATACGGCATTCCCCGAAGATTCGCTTTTTCATGAGTCACACACCTCATTCGCGACGTTCAAGCGCATTGCCGCCAACGCAATAGCGCACTCCAGCCGCTTTTTCATCATCAGGCACTCGACGCTCTGCGAGTCGGTGCGGCGGCAATCGCCGTAACAGTCGTACGACGAGGCGTTACAGCCGCCCGAACAGTAGAAGCGCGCCCAACATTCGGAACAGTCGGACTTGCTGTAGATATGTGTTTTACTGAAATATTCCTTGATGTTTAGACTCAAAGTTTTCGACACACTCCCCATATTATAGGCAGAATTGCCCACGAATCGGTGACATGGGTAGCAGTCGCCGTTAGGTGCGACGGCTAAGTATTCGTTGCCTGCGCCGCACCCGCGCAGTCTGCGAATCACGCACGCGCCGCCTGTTAAATCCACGTTAAAGTGAAAAAAGTTGATGCCTTTCGAATCCAAGCCGTTCACTTCTTGAGAATGTTCACACCCTGTCAAAAACATGAACAATTTGTCGTATTGTTCATATATTTGCGGAATATGCTCATTTGTAATCGCATAGTCTGCCTCGTTCGTACACGTCACCGGCTCAAGTGAGATGTTGCGGAATCCTAACCGCGCGAGTTCGATTACGTCCTCGGCAAAATCCAAATTAAACGCAGTGAACGTACCGCGAATATAGTGGTCTGTGAATCCCTCTTTAGTGCGTGTTTTAATCAATTTGCGAAACTTCGGTACTACCACATCGAAACTGCCTTTTCCGTTAGCAGTTGGGCGCATTATGTCGTTGACAGACCGCCTGCCGTCCAACGACATGACACAATTCGTCATTTCAGCGTTAATGTAAGCGATTTTTTCATCGTCAAGCAGTAGACCGTTGGTGGTAATGGTGAAACGGAATCGCTTACCCCAGCTTTGTTCGTTCGCGCGCGCGTAAGCGACTGCCGCCGTGACCGTGTCCCACGCCATGAGCGGCTCACCGCCAAAGAAGTCCGCCTCTAACTCGGTGCGTTCACCGCTGTGCGCCACCAAAAAGTCAATGGCGGCAATGGCGGTTTCGGGCGACATAGCAGTGTGGTCTGACACGTTATCCTCCGCGAAACTGTCATGCTCTGACTGAGGGGAATGAATCCCCTCATTACAGAGCACTTCTTTTGCGTAGTTGTCATGCTCTGACTGAGGGGAATGAATCCCCTCATTACAGAGCACTTCTTTTGCGAAGCAGTACCTACACCGCAGGTTGCAGTCGTGCGAAACGTGCAGGCATAACGCTTTGAGTGGCGCGTCGATGGACGTTTCGGCGTATTTTTCGCACTCGTCCTCCGCGAACAGCAACCCTGCTTTGTATAATTCGCGCAACTCCGCATAGCAACCTCCTTGCTCCGACTCCGGACAAACGGAGCTATGCTCCTTGTCCTCCGCGAGGCAGGCAGAGCCCGCTTCTTTGACGCCCTCATAATGCTCAAATCGTGCAGGGGTTACTTTGTCCAACAAGTCGTAGGCTTGCTTGTCGGCGACGTGTACAGAACCCGAACAAGGGTCAACTACATAATAGCCACCCTTTAATTCGTATTTGTGGATTGCCCGCGTAGGCGATATTCCTTTATCGTTCACAGGGTTGATTCGCTACAGTGCAGGAAGTTTTGCAAGCAGATTGGCAAGATGCGCGGCACTTTCCGCAACCGCCTTTTTCGGCAGTTTCTTTCAGGCTCTTGCCTGTCACGGTTTTGATATGTTGGTTTTGGTTATTCATGATTTTTTCCTCGTTCTTATTTTTAATCTGTCGTTAATTATATCACGTTTGTGCGAATCTGTCAAGCAGTATATGAATTTTTGCAAAAATTAGCGAAAAGCCTTGACAAATTTGCGAAAATATGTTAAAATTTATCCTTGCTAAGGAGGGTTTGTTATATGCCAAACACATCAAAAACATCGGGGGGCGTTGCGGCATTGCTTGCGGCGTTGACGATTCAATTCACGTTAGGTATCGCCTATTTGTGGAGTTTGTTTCAATCGGGAATTGCCGAACGTATCTACGCCGAATACGCCAAACCAAACGCGGCGGCGGGGCTGAACTTCTCGTTGCTCATCGCCATGATGACGGTGGGGAGCGTTATCGGCGGAAAATTAGCCGCCAAGTATTCCACCAAGAAAGTCGTGTTCGCGGGTGGGTTAATACTCGGGGCGGGGTTCTTTCTGTCGGGTTTGGTCACGGCGCAGGTGTCGTGGTTGCTGTGGCTTACCTACGGCATTATGGGCGGTTTGGGAATGGGGTTTACATACTCCACCACGATTGCTTGCGCGCAGAAGTGGTTTCCGCACAAGCGCGGATTTGTTACGGGAATCGTCGTATCGGGGTTGGGGTTCGGCGGCGTGATTTTCACGCCCGTCATCAAGGCGTTGATTGAACGATTCGGCGGCGCGTCTGTGGGCGAATCAAGCACGTTCATGGTTCTTGGCGGAATCTTCGCCGCCGTGTGCATTGCGGGGAGTTTGTTCTTAAAAGAAGCACCTGCTCCCGCACCGACTTCAGCAGTTTCCGCAGGCGCGCCTTCGTCAGACTTCACTACATCGCAAATGCTCAAAAGCCCTGCGTTTTATCTCATTGCGTTTGCGTTTCTGTTGGCGTGTTTGGGCGGATTGATTGTCATTAACTATACCAAACAAATCGCCGAAATGAAAGGCTTGGCGGAGACGGCTGTCGTGGGCGTGATGATTATTTCGATTTTCAACTCGGTGGGGCGGTTAGTGTGGGGTATGGTGTCGGACAAACTCGGGCGGATTAACACGATTTTAGTGCTGTTAGTCGGCTCTGCAACGCTGACGCTGTTCGTTCCCTCCATCAATAACTGGTTAGTGTATGCGGTGATTGCGGGAATCGGGTTCATGTACGGAGGCTTGCTGTCTACTTTCCCCGCGCTCACGTCGGAAGTATTCGGAGCGAAACACATGGCGACTAACTACGGATTCGTCCTGCTCGGGTTCGGCGTCGGCGCGATTATCGCCTCGCAAGTCGGCGGATATTTCCGTGATGCGGCGGTCAACGCTGACGGAGACATGGGCAAGATGTTCCCTGCGTTCATCATTGGTTCATGTTGTGCAGTCGGCGCGATTGTGTTGATTGTGGTATTGAGGATTATGACAAAGAAAAAAGCGTGATTATGCAAATCACGCTATATAATGATATGTATTAAGGGCAGACCTAAGTGGTAGGCGGTTGGCTGAGCTTCTTTCACGGCGCAAATCCTAAAGAAAGGAGTGATGCTCATGGAGAAGATTTTATATTTACTTACACTCTATTTGCTTTTGCAAATTATCCTTGAAATGAAAAACAACCGCCCCTCACCAAAGTGATGGTTGTTTTTAACGCTTGAAACTCGGTCAACCGCCTATACGGTCTGCCCTTAATACATATCATTATACATGATTTAACTTAATGTGTCAAGAGTTTACGGAAAATATTTTTGTGATAAGGAGATTATATTATGTTTTGGTACGATAATGCGGTGATTTATCAAATTTACCCTATCGGGTATTGCGGCGTGGAGCGGAGGAATCCTTTTAAGTATGTGCCTGCGGAGGGTGAGGGGCGGATTCTGCGAGTCATCGACCACATTCCCGAAATTAAGCGGCTGGGTTTTAATGCGGTGATGTTCAATCCGCTGTTCGAGTCTACAGCGCACGGATACGACACGGTTGACTATACCACCGTGGACACACGGCTGGGCACGAATGCCGACTTCAAGAAAGTCTGTGACGCGTTGCACGAAAACGGCATAAAAGTTATACTCGACGCGGTGTTCAACCATGTCGGGCGGGATTTTACGCAGTTCAAGGACGTGCGCGAAAATAAGTATAACTCGCAGTATAAGGACTGGTTCCACATTCGCGACGGTAATTCTAACTTCGGGGACGGGTTCTACTATGAGGGGTGGGAGGGGCACTACGATTTAGTGAAACTCAACTTGTACAACCCCGTGGTGAAAGACCACCTCAAGAACGCGGTCAGCGCGTGGGTACGCGACTATGACATAGACGGTCTGCGGCTTGACGTTGCGTATTCCCTTGAGCATAACTTCCTGCGTGAACTGCGTACGCATTGCAAAGGGCTAAAAACCGATTTCTGGCTACTCGGCGAGACGCTTCACGGCGACTACAACGTGTGGATGAATCCGCAAATGTTAGACAGTACCACCAATTACGAGTGCTACAAGGGGTTGCACTCGAGCTTTAACGAGTTGAATATGTTCGAGATTGCACACTCCCTCGGGCGGCAGTTCAACAAGGAAAGCTGGTGCTTGTACACAGGCAAGAAGTTGGCGTGTTTCTTAGACAATCACGACGTATCGCGCATTGCCACAAAACTGACCGACAAGCGGCACTTAGCACCGCTGTATACGCTTTTGTTCACTATGCCGGGTGTGCCGATTGTATACTGCGGCAGCGAGTACGGTCAAGAGGGCGATAAACACAACGGTGATGATTCACTGCGCCCGGAATTCGACATTGCCGCATATGACACCGACGGTGCGTTACCCGCGCTCATAGCAAAACTCACCCGCGCACACGCTGATACACCTGCCATTCATTCGGGCGATTACCGCCAGTTACACCTCACGAATAGGCAGTTCGCGTTTGCGCGGACAGCAGACGGGCAGACAGCGATTGCGCTCATCAACGCAGATGCAAAACCGTTCACGTTTGACATTTCAGTTAAAGGCACGTTCACCGACGTGATTAGCGGTGACAAAGTTGACACCAATTCACCCGTAACACTGCCGGGGTACGGGAGCATGGTGTTGGTATAAGGTTAAACAAGGGCGATTCGGGGCGGCTATAACACCCTCCAAAGCACAAAAACACCCTCAATTATGAACGCAGGTTGACCGCGGCACAAGCCGAAATCCGCTTAGTGCTGCTCGGTTTCCCGCCTGACACGGTTCACAGTACAGCTTTGCACGGGACCTACGCTCATAATTAAGGGCGGTGATGTTCGCCATTGTCTTACTCATCAGCCTTTCATCAAGGCTATAAACGCTTTTGCTTTGTTGATAACCGCGCGGTCATTGCCGAATGCGAGATATTGCGCGGCGTTATCGACGCTTACCCAGCGAAGTTGTGATATTTCCTCACTTTGAGGAACTAAATCTATGTTCTTTTTTGAACGCGCCACGAAGTACACCACCGTTTTTCTGATGTCATGCCGCAAGCTGTACTCCACCGTTTCGCGGAATCCGCTGTCTATGAACACATCGACGCCTGTCTCCTCCATAATCTCGCGCGCGGCTGTCTGCTCCTCCGTTTCGCACCCCTCAATGTGACCTTTCGGGAACGACCAATACCCTGACTTGACGTGTTTTACAAGCAAAATCTCGGTATTGCCGTGGTACTTGCGGTAAACCACCGCTCCACAAGACTTCTCGTGAATCACGCGCAATCACCCTCTCGTTTATCACTATCAATATAGTATACCACATTTTTTCGTGAGTGTCAAGAGGGGAAATTGACGTTTTTTGTAAGAACGTGTACAAATAGCCGTTCGCGCTTAAATTTCGGCGAATTTTGTCACGCTCAGGCTATTGGTACACGTTCTAAAATCACCACCGACGGCGGCGACGCCCATGTCTGTTCCTGACAGACCTGTCACCCTCCGCCTCTATCATTATCGCGAGAATCTTAAACGGCAGTGTGACTAAATCCCACAACCCCTCCTTGACGCTCTGTGACAGCGGCGGTTGTGTGATTCCGTGTAACTCATTGTACGTCAGCGGAGGCGGTGCGGCGGCGCGAGAGGCGTTGAGCCTGTTCAGCGCGTCTCTGCGTTGCGCGGATATTTCGAGGCAGGGCGGCGGTGGCGGCGGTTTAGGCACTTCGGCAGAGCCGCGCATAGTGCGGATGGGGTCTGCGGTCTGCGGCATATACTCTTTATCAGGGTCGGCTACTAACATAAAGTCCTCGGACAGTTGCAATTTCATTGGGTCAACCATACCGTCCGAAATGTACACTTTAGTGTTGCAATACTCGCATATGTCAACATTGTTGCCGTCCACCACCAAGTCAAGCGGCGCATTGCAGCAGGGGCATTTTTTTGCAATTGGCGTCATAGCTGAACCCTCCTTCATTAGACCTTTGAGCCACAATACTCGCAAACGAATTCCACGCTGAATTGGCTTTTCGCGACACGCGCGCCGCAACCTTCGCAAACGCTGACTTCTGCATCGTTCACGCGCTGACCCTCGCGAGTAAAGCCTTTGAAATACGTCAAACCACAGTCATCTTCGCGGTAGGTGAACACTCCTACATCGTTCTCTAAGACTGCGCTGTATTGTTCAGCGGTGACGTTATAGATTTGAACGCCTTTTTTCTCTGATTCTAAAGTCAACTCAAAAAACGGCTTGTTATGCTTATCTGTTCCTGCAACCATTTTTCTGATTATTGCGCGGCTCTCGAAAGTCGGAAGCTCTTCCAAAAAATTTCGGTCGATTTTTTTGGCAGTAGCCGAAATGATGAATATTGAAATAATAAACATAACCAGAACCGCAATGCTTACGCCGAAAACGATAGACCCATTTTCGCCGAATAAAGAGAATGCCGCAACGCCTACAGCCGCTAAACCAATCACTATCATTACGCTGATTATACGGTTCAGCGTTTTTACTTTTTGCTTTGCTTTACGATGATTCATGGCTGAACCTCCACATTATTTAGGCTTGAAACTGCTTTTCAAGCCAACGATGCTGTTCCATACATTTTTATGCTTGGAGTCGGGCGTGAAATACCCCATTCGCACAAACTGGAACCGTTCACCCGCGTTTACGCCTGCCAATGACTGCTCAATTTTCACGCCGTCAATGCGCCGCGCAGATTCACGATTCAAAACCGCCTCGTAATCGTCGCCCACTTCCTCTTGTGTGAACAATCTGTCGTATTGAATCACAGATATTTCCGTACACGCGTCCGCCGAAACCCAGTGAATCGTGCCTTTGACTTTGCGTTCTTTACTGTTCTCGAAATCGGCAGTACATTTTAACTCGATGACTGTGCCGTTATCGTCGTAAATCACTTCGTTGCATTTGATGATATACGCGCCCATCAGCCGCACTTCCATGTCCAGCTTGAGCCTGTGAAACTTAGGGGGCGGATTGTCGGAAAAGTCAGAGCGTTCGATATACACGCGGCGCGTAAAGGGCAGTTCACGAGTGCCGAGTTCGGGGTGTTGCGGGTGATTGGGCAGTTCGCAAACGCGCGTTTCGCCATCGTTCATGTTAGTAATCGTCACTAACAGCGGTTCGATTACGGCAACACGCCGCAGTGCCGCAGCGTTCAGCTCCTCGCGCATACAATGCTCAAGCATTTCGATAGACACGATGCTCTGGCTCTTGGAATACCCCGCGCGGTCAAGGAAATCGCCGATAGCAGTCGGTGTGTATCCGCGGCGGCGCAGTCCGCTGAGAGTGGGCATACGCGGGTCGTCCCACCCGTCCACTAAACCGTTCTCGACAAGTTCGCGGAGGTATCGCTTGCTCATGACCGTGTGGGTCATGTTCAGGCGCGCAAACTCAAACTGGCAGGGGCGCGCATTCCGTGCAGGGTTGCCGAATACGTTATCCACTACCCAATCATACAGCGGACGGTGGTTCTCGAACTCAATCGAACAGCAGGAGTGTGTAATTCCTTCGAGCGCGTCTTGAATGGGGTGGGCATAGTCATACAGCGGGTAAATGCACCATTTGTCACCCTGTCTGTGATGGTGTGTGTGGTTGATTCGATAGATAGCAGGGTCGCGCATATTCATGTTGGGGGACGCCATGTCGATTTTTGCGCGGAGTGTGCAGTGTCCGTTCGGGAACTCCCCCGCTTTCATGCGCGCGAACAAGTCGGCGTTTTGATTGACACTACGGTCACGGTAGGGGCTGTGTTCGCCCGCCTCGGTGAGCGTTCCGCGCTTTTCGCGCATTTCCTCCGCCGATAAGTCACACACGTATGCCGCGCCTTTCTCAATCAGAGCCATCGCGAACTCGTAGCATTTATCAAACACGTCTGAGCCGAAGAATACACCTCCTGTAGGTTCAGTGCCGATTAACCATGTGATGTCTTCTTTGATTGAGCGGACGTACTCGTCGTCCTCGCGCTCGGGGTTGGTATCGTCGTAGCGCAGGTTGAACTTGCCGCCGAATCGGTTCGCCGCCGTGAAGTTTATACGAATTGCTTTCGCGCTCCCGATATGCAGATAGCCGTTAGGCTCGGGCGGGAAACGCGTGTGGATTTCGCCGTGAGCGAATACGCCGTCGGCAATGTCTTTCTCAATGATGTCGTGTATAAAATTTGCAGGGTAGTCCATGTTATTCTCCTTGATTTTGTACTTTTAACTCCGGTCAGGCAGAGCCTGACTCCTTGACGATTGATGTGTAAACCGTTCCGCCGATATGGGTTTTGCTGTCGGCGATGAGTGCGTCGGGCGGAAATTCGGCGAATCGCGTGAACACGTATACATTCGGGGAGAGGCACAACACCAAAAACGATGTCGATGTGATGAGTATAATGTCGCCCACAATCAACGCCAACACAAGTGGCAGTATTCCGCTGATGATAAACGGCAGTATGGCAATCAGGCGGTATCGCTTGACTTTAACAAGCGCGTTGCAGTAGAAAATTTGCCCTTGATACTTGTGTGAAACGGCTTTCTTGATTACGCCGTAGTTATTGCCGCAGGATAATACAAAACCCAGCATTGTCACGGCGACGACTAAGCCTAAACATAATAACGATAAAAAAATCACAAGATAAAACCGCTCTGCCATGATTTGTAAATCCCACTTCGGCAGTCCGCGCAGAATCAGGTTTAATACGCCGCAGACGGCTACAGGCGGTAAAACTGAGGCGAATCCGCTTTGAAACGCAGTCCGCCATGTCACGGTCACGTCTTGCTCGCGGTATTGCGATTGGTCAAGTTCTTCGATTTTCATATAACCAGTATACCACAAGTTTCGCGACTTGTCAATAGTCTTGACAATTCAATCTAAAGCTGTTATAATTAAGTTATGATAGAACGCATCAAAAAGCTAACGAAAAAAAATACAATCCTGTCGATTGTATTTTTAATCATATATCTATTTCTCGCGCAGATTGTCACGGGAGGAACCTGCGTATCAAGCGCGATTATGGGGTTGCCCTGCCCTGCTTGCGGGTTCACGCGTGCGTACTTGTCGGCGTTTCGCTTAGACTTCGCCGCGGCAATGCGCTATAACCCGCTGTTCTGGATTGTGCCTGTATGGGGAGCCGCCGCACTGTACAAAAACAAACGTCATGGGCATGAGCGCGTGCAGTGGTTCAACATCTTGTCTTGGGGAACGCTGTCGGCGTTGTTCGTGAGCTACGCTGTGCGGTTGGTGCTGTACTTCCCGCACACCGCGCCTATGGTGGTGAATCGGCAGTCGCTGTTGTTTAGAGTGATTGGGGTGATTAAAAGTCTATAAACAGGCTCTAACGGAATCCGCCGTTTTTATTAACGCCGAGAACACCACCGACTGCGCCGCATATGACGGAGATGACTGCTTTGTTCATCAGCTCGGCGAATGCGGAAAGTGCTTTATTCACGCCCTCTGTTTCCGAAGCAGCGACGACTTCTGACGGTGCGAATCCGCTAAACACTAACCCTAACATAGCTACGGGAAGCGCGAACAGTATTGCCGCTTTCACCCCTGTAGCCAAACCGCCTTGGCGTTTTGCCGCGCCTGCGAAATATGCCGTGGCAATACAGCCGATTCCGAACGCGAGAAGTGAAAAAAAGTCACTGCGTTCGATAGGCAGGCGCAACAGGAACATAAGCAGCGCGAAGAATACAAGCGCGATTCCCGACGCGATTACGCCTAAGATTGCCGCCGCAACGTATACCCGAAACCGCCTCAACGGCGGTGTATTTTTTGTCCTCATATAGCTTGAGGGGGCACGGGCGTTGCCGCGAGATACTGCACGATTCCGCTGTAGATAGTAAATGCGATTTTGCGCTGATAGTCGGCGTCGCTCAGACGTGCCGCTTCGTCGGCGTTAGAAAGGAATCCGCACTCGATTAGCACAGCGGGTTGTGCGGTTGATTTGAACAAAAACAAGTCATTATCAATAATCTTGATTTCGCGGTCATTACCCTGCTGGAGCGTGGCGAAAGAGTCCTGCAAAGTTTGCGCCAATCGCTGATTATCGGGGTTTTGCAGCGTGTAGAACATCTGCGCGCCGTAATACTGAGGGTCTGTGAATCGGTTCTGGTGGATTGAAAAAAACATTCCGTTGGTGTTAGCGTCAACAATTGCTAAGCGGTTCTCCATGTCGGACACTTTTTGGTTGCGGATTCCCGTCACGCCGTCGGTGTGCATAGAGCGGTCACTGTCGCGCGTTAGGACGACTTTGAACCCTGAAAACTCAAGGAGTTGCTGCAGATTCAGGACTATGGCAAGGTTGATGTCTTTCTCTATTTCGCCGTTCACGCCGACTGCGCCGCCGTCCATACCCCCATGTGGTGGGATAATGATAAACATAGTTTTTAGATAACTACACCTTCAAAAGTTTCTCTCCATATTTCTAAAAACTGTGCTGAATTTATAATAAAGTTTTCGATAGGGTAATGTTTAAGAAGCATTTAAGCCTCTTTTCTCGCTTCTGTATGCGGTGATTTCATCGTCTATTTCGTCCATAGTCATTTCAGATGTGCCGTTAATGAATGAATGTGTTTGCAAAGCCTTTAATGCAGTTTTTGCACGAGATAATACTTCATCATCGTCGTCGTTAAGTTTAATTCTGAATGGTATCGCTCTTTCTTGCACCACTTGCCGAACAAAAACATTGACTGCTGTACTTAAATTCATACCCATTCTGCCGAGTATAAAATCAGCCTCAGTTTTCAAATCGCGGTCAATTCTGATATTAAGGTTAGTTGTATCTGACATATAAAATCAATCCTTTCGTATGTTATACATACATTATACACGATGATTCGTATAATGTCAATACATTAAATTAAAAAGCCGCCTTGTTTAGGAGCGGCTTTCATAGTTTCCAGTTAATCGTGATTTCGCGGTCTTGACCGTCTGTCTTTTCTCCGATGAGAACAGTGTCTAAAAATTCTTCGGCGACCGTGCGAGTTAATTCGCTGATGTACGTATACTTTTTTATAAGTTCCTGCATATGTTCGATGTTCTCATTTTTCTTGGCACTTTCTTGGGCTTTCATTCGGACGTTTGCAAGTCTGCTTTTCAGCTCATTTTTATCATTTTCAAATCGTTGTACATACAGCACATACTGCTCTTTAGTAATCGTACCGTCGAGCTTATCCTCATAAAGTACAGCTATTTTTTTGTCTTTCGATTCAATAGCACTACTCAGCTTGTCTGCGTCGGCTTCAAGTGCAGTGATTTTTTCGTGCTGTCTGTTTTGTATTTCGATTTTATCGGCTCTGCAATATTCACTAATCCATGCGTTAATTTTATCAAGCAATACACTTTCTAACTGCAAACCGCTGATTGTTGATTTATTGGTACAGTTCATAGCTCCGTTCTTGTACGCGCTGCAAACAAGATTATAGTACCGAATTGTCCGCTCTTTATTATAGTATACGTGCCGTTTCATTGACGAACCGCACACGGCACATTTGACGATTCCCGACAGCGGAGTTCGTTCCATTGTGACCGAGCTTGTCCTTTTCTGCCCAGAGAGCTTTTCTTGAGCTTTTTGCCACGTCGCGTCGTCGATAACCGCCTCGTGGCACTTCTCTACTCTTATCCAATCCTGCGGTGAAACTTTTTTGCGTTTCTTATTCTTATAACTTATACTGTGTGATTTTCCTTGTACAAGTGTTCCGATGTACGTTTCGTTGCGAAGTATGGTAAAGATAGTAGGGGTAGTCCACAGCCCTTTTGCATTACTCGAATTGCCTTTTATATTCACATACTTGCTGTTGGATTGTTGCTTGTAAAGCGACGGATTAGGTATGCCGCGTTCGTTTAATGCTATGGCAATTTTGCGGTACCCCCAACCGCTAATAAACCAATCAAATATTTCACGGACAATCGGCGCGGTGTTATCGTCTATTACAAGATGATTTTTATTATTAGGGTCTACAAGATACCCGTACGGCGCAAAAGAACCCGTAAACTCCCCGCGTTGACGTTTGCTTTGCAACGTCTTACGAATATTGTCGGATATGTCCTCTAAATACCACTCGTTAATCAAGCCGTTGATTTGACGCGCTTTTTTGTTAGACGTATCGAAGCTGTCGGCGCGGTCAACAATGCTGATAAACCGCACGTTCCATTCAACGAACTTGTTGTGGATATATCGTTCTATTACCTCCATATCACGCGAAAACCGCGACTGTGACTTACAAAGAACAATATTCACTCTGCCGTTCTCACAATCGGAAATTAAACGGTTGAACTCCGGTCGTGCGTGGTCGATTCCGCTGTAGTCCTCATCGCAGTAAATATCGAATACGTCCCAACCGCGTTCTTCACAAAATGCCCGAAGCATTGCTTTTTGGTTTTGAATGCTCTCGCTCTCGTCGGTGGCGTTCTGCTTGTCTTTATCCTCATCAGACAGCCGCACATAAAGCCCTACGCTAACCATAAGTAGCTACACCGTGTTTTTGTTTGTAGTTGACGCTTATGCCGTCATCATTGCAAAGTTCTGCGTTTATAATTCGAGAGATTTTATTTGTAATTGCCGTTTGTAGTGTGTCCGTGTCGTTGCAACGCACATTTTCGATAACTTTGAAGCCGAAGACTTTGTTTTTGTTCATGTTTTTCCACCCCCCTGCTCTATCAATCATATGCTTGTCTTATCACTTATATTCACGGCTCCAAAACCCTGTACAGATGTGCAAAAACGGATTTTAACCGCTCGGGCGATACTCACAGGCGTGAGCTGTCCTCCCGATTCGCTACAATCAGCCCTTCATGCTTTAACACGCACTACCGCCGTTGTAGCTTGGATACTTCCTAATTCGCCTCCAATTCGCACGGGCGATTACTTTTTATACAGACTTGGTTCTCTGTTTATTAAGGTTTTCTGTACAGGGTTTTAGAGCCGTGGTGTGCTACGGTGTCATTTATGACACATTTTCGCGGATTACCTCGACTGCCTCGTTCAAGGCGAGTTGTGTGTAGCGTTTTATGTCTTCCTGCTCGTCATTGACAAGCTCGTCGAGTGTACAGTTGAATAGTTTTGCCAATACCCGGAGTTTGTCGATAGGTGGTTTCGCGAACTCGGTTTCCCACGATGAAACAGTACGATGATTTACATTGAGTTTAATAGCTATATCAGATTGTTTCAACTTTAGCTTTCGGCGAAATCTTCTGATATTTTCACCCATGAAAATCATCCCCATTCTAAAAGTCTAATATTATTAGATAAATCCTATTATATTAGATTATACAAAAAAAAAAAAAACATTGTCAATAGTTTTTTGAAAAATATTTACAAATGTGTCAAAATTCATTATAATTGTACTATGAATGAGGTGTGACTGTGATAAGATTAAAAGAACTTCGAGTGAAAAAGGGGCTTACTCAATCTCAATTTGCTAAAGAACTTAACCTTTTTGTCGTAAAAGGAACTATAAGCAATTGGGAAGTCGGTGCAAGCGAACCGGATATTGCAACTTTAATACAGATTGCAAAATATTTCGATGTTGACCTTGACTATCTTATCGGAGTTACTGATACCCCCGCACGTACAGCGGCGTTTCACGAAGCCATGACAACGATTGAGGACTCAATCTTAAACAGCCATGAACTTTCAGATAAAAGCAAGGTAGACATGATAAAACAACTAAAAACGGTCAAGTTACGTGATAAAGCTAAGTTTCACAACGAAACTGCTAAGGAATTTACTACAAAGCCCATTCCGTCTTAATTCAGATTAAAACTGATGTTACACTTGTTATAGAATGGTTGTTCGGGTAACTGTGAGGGGCTCACGTTAAAATTTTATTACTTGACACAATAGAATACTATGTGGTATAATCAAAACAAAACATGAAGAGGTATAACATGAACAGATTGCTAACGCTCTTACTTATATTCTCATTCGTAGTGATTACACTAACGGCTTGCGTTGATAACACACCCACCGATAATAACGAATCTGCCAACACGACTGCGGTTTCACAAGCAACGCAAACAACTTTACTCGATTTATTCGACGGTGTGACTGTTGAATTTGAGACAGAGCAGGTCGGTACCGCTTACAGAAATAAAACAACCGTTAACACAGAAGGCGTTGATTCAAAATACGTTTCTTACATTACCTACACCCCCTCAAATAAGAGTCCGCTTGTAAACGGTGATACGGTTAAAATTACCGCCAAAATCCGCAAACAGTTCACCGAAGATAATAATTTGAATATTATTGATGCACTCACAGACGGCGATTATTTAGTTGTCACCAAAGACTTCACTGCCGAAGGGTTCTACGAGTACATCAGTAAAGCCTCGCAAGTCCCTGAAACGCTTATGAACAGTATCAAAACCGAGGCAACCGAAGCGATAGGTGAATACGGTGTTGACCTAATCGCGGGGAAACTGTACTTTAGCGAGTTTTCGCAACATAATCTGTTCGCGGTATTCTTGGGGCAAGACTTAGGGGCAGATACAGGGTTGTTATCGTCTGCAACAAAAGTCAGTTCATTTGAAGTTGTCGGGTTAAATTCTGCTTACTTAGCTGTCAAATCAAGCGATATTGCCAAATCGAGAATCTTTTTAGTGTACGAAGTCAAAATGACGGCTGAAAACTCCACACGTAACATATCAAGCACTGAGGTTTCGGGATTTCTCACGATTTCGTTTAATAATGTGCTACTTGATACTGACGGTACCGCCGTCACTGAATCTAAAAATGAGTGGCACTCTCCGAAAAAAACTGCTGAGGAAACTGTGGAGTTAATGAATGCTTACACGGTTGAGCAAATCAAGTAACATAATTAAAACGTGTCATTTATGACACGTTTTCGTCTTTCGTGCTCTTGCGCGCTTTCTTGCACGTCCACCGTGCAATGCTCACCAAGTTGTCAATCGAAAAGAAACGGCAGATAATCAGAATAATCGTCACAGGGATTAGCCATAGTAAGTTCATGAATTCACCTCATTTCGATTTGATTCCGTCAAGCTAAGGAATGGCAAAGCCAATCCTTAGCCCTTGTCTTGTCTTTCCGTCAAATAAAGAAAAAACTCCCCCGACTCGCCGAAAAACACAAACGCAGACAATTCGCCCGTATTGTGAAATTCATCATTTTTTCTTTTTGGATGAAATTCCTCGCGATTCTCGTGCACACGTTCCTTTTTGGTTAATATAATTATCCGTAAAATCACCCCCTACCCCCTCAAATTAAAAGTATTTGCATAAATTGGGGCTTGACATTTCGGTGAAACGGTGGTACAATGATAGTTGATAAGACACCTTTTTTATCGTATCTCTTGAATTGCGCCCTGCTCGTAACAGGGTGCTTTTCGTGTTTTATAGGCTCAAATGCACATATTCGGTAGATATTATCGACGAAGACTTTCTTGATTCGCCGAACGGTTTTGCGAACCAGACCGAGTTCGACAAGCGCGCCGATGAGCGTGATGACTTCCGAGCGTTGACCTCTGCTGTAGCCGAGTTTGTCGCATATATCGTTGTAGCTGTTCCACGACTTGCCGTACTCCGGCGACTGTGAACGGCACATAAAAAAGTACATCGCAAATTGTTTCGGCGTAATTCGAGTGTTGAGGAAAATATGTCGCGGGCATAAGAAAAAGCCGTTGTCTGACAACGGCTTTAAGTGATATACAGCAGTCTTGTACTTTTTCTTGCGCTTGACTTCTTCAATAATTATATTTATAATCAATCCGCATAAATACAAGCGTTCGGCACTTTTAGAAACGGTTTTTTCAGTCAAGCCGCACATGGTTGCGATTTGCTTTTGACAAATGCACACGCCGTCATATTCGCGGCGAAGACTGCAAAGTGCGGCGTACACAGCAACGTCTACTGACGATATTTCACGAGTGCGGTATTTTTCAATGACCTCATTGGGCATGACGAAATAGCTGAGCCGACTTATTCTTGATTTCATCTTTTGGCACTCCTGAAAACGACTTGATTTACGATTTTATCGGCTTTTAGGTCTTCATTAAAATCGCCTAACTTGGGCGGTCTGTCTTTGACAGTGTAACCCTGCGCGCTAAATTTTTTCATCAGTTCCGACGTTGCACTACGCCCTGCATCGTCATTGTTTAAGCAGAACACAAGCTCTTTTATTTGCGGATTATCCTGCAAATATTGCACCAACGCAACATCGGTCACGCCGCCGAGCGATAAGCGATTGTGTAGTGTGTGCGCCTTGTCGTTGCCGACATGATGATTGACTAAACTCGCGTGACTTATCGCTTCAATCGGCGATTCAAAAATGTAAAGCTGCGCTTGATTCTTCTCGGAAGAACTGCGGCTTTTCATCGAAAAGCTGAATCGTTTATCGCTTCCTGTGACTTCGCCTCGGAAAGCCCGCGAGGGCAGGCTTTGCCTGCCTGAAGGGCACGGTTTCACGTCGTCCGACAGTGTCCCACGTAATCCTGCGTATTTCGCAGTGTTGGCATTGTAGCCGACAAATACACAGTTTCCGCGATTATCTTGATACAGTTGGTTGCTCTTAATTAAACTGTTCACGACGGCGGGGTCGATGTCGCGGGTTTTAGTTAAGTACGCGAATACACGCTTGTTGTCAGCGGCGGATTCGGGGAGGACGAATTCCCGTTCTCGACTTTCAGCAGGACCCCGTGCAGAACTATACACATGATTTGACGACACAACATCACCACTGCCGACAATCATCTGCATTGCCTCCCCAAACGTGTGATTGTAGATTTTCTTGCACCAGTCAATCGCGTTCGCGCCTCCGATTTGTTGCGAGTTCCAAAACCAACCTGTACGGTCTTTCATGATAACGAGGCTGTCATGTTGGTCGCACTTCCATGTGCCGCCTGTTTTCTTGAACGTGAAATTCTCCTTGCGCTCGAGGAAATTTATCATGTCTGTTTCGCGCGCTTGTGTGATTTGATGAGGGGAGTAGGTTTCGTGAGGTTGTTTTACCCCCTTGTTGGTTTGACTTATTTCTGCTGCGTTCGACGATTCAGACGGTTGCTTGATTCCTTCGAGCTTCGTTGTTGGTTGTTGAAGTTCGTTAGTTTTTTCGTTTTGAATTGCCTGTTCCTTCATTGTACTGTTTTGATTATCAAGCGACTTGAAAATCTCGAAATCACTCATGTTTTCGATTGTAACCTTTGCTTCAACTTCTTCGCCATCTTGGAATACCACGAAATCGCCGTTGAGAGCTTTGCTCTTGTCATTG
>WRJN01000004.1 GCA_009778605.1 Oscillospiraceae bacterium | reverse complement strand
TAAGACAGGAGGGTTGTTCTTATGGAAGAAATCCGCAAACTCCGTGGCTATAAGCCGACCATATTCAAAGCACCTTCCTCAGTCTACAAGGAAGGTTTCGCTGATATGTCGGTGTTGTTCTGCAACCAACTCAAGCACACGAAAGGCAGATGGTACGGCGTTCTTGACGGCAAGGTTGTAGACCCGACTTTCTACCCTGTCATATATTCTGCAAATGATGACGATGATTGGCAGTCGGAAGAGGTGTGGAAACGAGTCAATCCGTCATATGGAATCACCATTGACAAGGACGGTTTTCGCACCGAATTTGAAGATGCCAAGCTGAATCCCGCCAACGAGAACACGTTTCGCAGATTGAATTTGAATCAGTGGGTGAAACAGCTTACTCGCCACGTTGATATATTGACGGAATTGTTAAAACTACATCGCTATAAATGTTAAACCCTATTCTTTCATAAAAAGCTGATATATGTTTTTCTGTTTGAACCAACCACTCGGAATTTGGGAAATGTTTAATACATTGACTTACAAGTTCTTTAGCGATTCCCATGTTTCTATATTTAGGGTCAACAACTAAATCATAAATCACCGACCTTATAAACTTGTCGCTTAATACTCTCACAGCACCAATCAGACGTTCATTTTCCCATGCGGAAATTACCAATGTCGAGTTAATAAAAGGAATGTTAAAATTTTTTAATATGTTCGGGTCTTCCTGAGATGTTTCTGTGCTTGTCCAATCTGCTGAATAAAATAGGTGATGTAATTGCTCAACAGGTAAATCTTTTTTTGTGTCATTATAAATTATATTCATATTTAACCTCTGAAAATATAAATTCCATGCAGAAAATCCACATTAAACATCTACCTATCATTATACAATAGAACAAGTATATTTTCAACTTCTTTCGTATAATTATTTAAGATGTATTCTTTCCGCCTTATTCATCTTAGCTATAAGTATTCTTCAAAGCCATAACACTGTCAGAGGCATTTGAGTAACGGTTGTATAATTCCGTAAATCTGGCGAATTCACCAAACGGCAGATAATCCTTCTTGTTACGCTTGATAAAACTCACAATGAACGGGTCTGATTTTGAAAAAAGCAGATTCAATCCCGAGCTGAAACTGATGCCGCGATAAGTGATTATTCGAGTATAAACGAGGATTTTGCAATCTTCATCACCACTCAACCCAATGTCGGTCATTTTAAACTCTTTGCCTGTAAAAACCTCTTTGACGTATGCGTACCCCTCTTTTGAATCGGTTTTGATGACCTCAAACAACCCGAGTACGGAATTAAGCATACTGTTAAGCATTTCCACTTTTTCGGGTTTCCTGTAGCGATTTTTGGCGATAAACTCTTCGGTGATGCAATTCGCGTTGGGAGCGGATTTGTATAAGTTCATGTCGAAGAATGCTTGAATACTCGTGTTCGACTCCATATCGAATTCGGTTTCTAAAAGCCTCAAAACTTTAGAATCACCCATGCCATGTGATTTTCGTTGCTCGGCGGCATATTCAACGTCGAACTTCAACTCGAATTTACCGCTCTCGTGATAGTCAGCCATAGCATTGACAATTTCACTATGGATTTTTCTCGCTCTTGTGTACTCTTTTATGTGCGGCTCACGTTCTAACGTACGTTTTCGCATATTGAACATCAATCTCGCAAAATCCAATGTTTCCTCATCAACCATCGGCATAGACTCTCTGACAGCTAATGGGCTTGCGTATTGCACTTGTTCTTGCTCGTTTAAAGCACAGCATTTTTTATATTTTATACCGCTACCGCAAGGACACGGCTCGTTTCCTTTTAATTTTACAACCTTCATAATTTCCTCGTTTCTGCATTTATCAACATTTCATAGTATATCACAGGCACTTGCCTGATTTTGCCCGACTAAACAACCGTAATTGGGCAACAATTGCTCGGGGTGTATAACTCTGCTTATTATACCATACTATCCATGAAATTGCAATATAAAATCCAATAAGTTTCTATGAAAATAAGCCGAAAATCGCTTGACTTTTGCGGCAAAAAGAGCGAACATGGTAAGCAGAAGAAGAGCCTCCGCAGGGGCAATTCACTTGCCCCGTAGGAGCTTGACATGGTACTATGAAAATATAAGGAATAATGGCTTATGAATCAGTATTGTATGTATCTCCGCAAAAGCCGTGCCGATGCCGAGGCAGAGAAACGAGGTGAAGGGGAAACCCTTGCTCGGCACGAGAAAACCTTGTTCGAGTTGGCACGGCGGTATAAATTTAATATATCCGAAGTTTATCGCGAAATCGTTTCGGGCGAAACAATTGCCGCCCGTCCTGTAATGCAACAACTTTTATCAGAAATCAGCGAGGGAATGTGGACCGGCGTTCTTGTCATGGAAGTCGAGCGGCTTGCTCGCGGCGATACAATCGACCAAGGAATGGTGATGCAAGCGTTCAAATACTCAGAAACGCGAATCATCACACCAATGAAAACCTACGACCCCAACAATGAATTTGATGAGGAATATTTCGAGTTTGGATTGTTTATGTCGCGGCGGGAATATAAGACGATTAACCGCCGACTTCAACAAGGGCGAATCACCTCGGTCAAAGAGGGGAAGTGGTTGGCACAAGCACCTTACGGTTATCAAAAGTCAAAATTGAAAAACGACAAAGGCTACACGCTTACACCACAATCCGATGAATCCGAAGTTGTAAAAATGATTTTTGAGTTATATACCGACGGTGAAATTATAGAAGACGGTACACAAAGAAGGCTCGGGTTTGCGGCGATTGCTACAAGGCTGAATCAATTGAAAATTCCGCCGTCAAGACACGATTACTGGATGCAATCGGTAGTGAAAAGAATCATTCAAAATCCTGTATACATTGGAAAAGTAAGATGGGGGCAACGACCTCAAAAGAAAAAGACAGTAAACGGCAGAATCGTTGTTACACGCCCCATACGCGACTCGGGCGGGGATATCGTATATGACGATTTTATTATCGCAGACGGACTGCATGAGGCGATTATTGATGAAGAGATGTTTAATTCAGCACAAAAGTATATTGAAGAAATCCCGCCGATGCCGATTGGTTACAAAAAGGAGCTGAAGAATCCTCTCGCAGGGTTGGTGTTCTGTCAAAAATGCGGTCGGAGCATGGTTTATCGCAAGGGAACAACCGAAAAAAGTCCCGCTTACATAGTCTGTCATGCCCGTGCTTGCGATAATGTAAGTTCGCCTTTTGCATTAATTGAATCGCGGGTGTTGGAAGGATTACGAGAATGGCTTAACGATTACAAATTAAACTGGGGTAATGCCGAATTTCAACAACGACAAAAAAAATCGAAAACTAAAAGCGGTTCTAAAGTAGCCGTGAAAATCAACGCTCTTAAAACGCTCAAATCCGAAATTGAAACACTTGAAAAGCAACTCAGCAAGACATATGATTTGCTTGAACAAGAAGTGTACTCCACCGATGAATTTCTGAACCGCTCTCGGGAAATCACAAGCAACATCGAAAAGGCGAGGCGGGAACATACAGAACTTGAAAAATCAATAGAATTAGAAACGGCGTATGAAGAGCGGCGTAAAGCAATCATTCCGCAAGTCGAACGGTTGTTAGACGTTTACTATGAACTTCCGACACCCGCCGATAAAAACGCACTACTTAAAGAAGTGCTTGAAAAGACGGTGTATCTGAAATTAGTCAGCGGGAAGTCGAAAAAAGGAACTGCGGATTGTTTTGAGTTAGATTTGTTCCCGAAACTGCCGAGCAATAATAAAAGCGGTGAATAAAAAACAGCGAAGAGTGTGGATTCTTGGCTGTTTTTTTATGCTTGAATTTATGACGGATGTATGGTATAATAGATATATGAAAACTAATCCAAACTCATTTAATCCTATTTTTGATAAACATTCACACATTTTAATCCTCGGAACAATGCCGAGTGTTAAGTCGCGTGAAGTCGGCTTTTACTATTCACATCCCCACAACCGTTTCTGGAAAGTTCTCGCGGAGTGTTTCGGTGAATCAATACCGCAGTCGATTGAGGATAAAACGCAGTTGATTTTAGCAAACAAGATTGCATTATGGGACGTGTTAGCCTCGTGCGAGATTAAGGGTTCAGATGATTCGTCTATACGCAAGCCGATTTATAATGGCATTGCCGAGTTCATAAGCGAAAAGCCGATTGAAAAAATCTTGTGCAACGGCACGAAGGCATATAAACTGTGTATTAGTTTAGATTTTTCACTGCCCGTTCTGCATATGCCCTCCACCAGTCCCGCCAACGCGTCATGGAGTTTGGAGCGATTGACAGAAACGTGGAAATCGGAATTGGTTTAACGTCAAGATTCGCCTTCGGGCGAGCAAAGCCCGCCCTTTGGACTTATCTCTTGTTTAGCTAATTCATAATAGGACAAACTCTCCTCAGCATATACTTATGCAGGAGGTGGTTGTCTTGAAAGATTCGAAAGAACTGCACATAGAAAATACACGCATAAAAATCTATGATGATTATTGCCGCGATAAAACGGAAGAGGATATTGAAAAATCACTGAAAACCATAGCGGTGAACGCGTTAGAGGCGTTGAACCGCCTTAAAGTTGAAAGCACTGCTTAAAAGCGGTGTTTTCTTATTCCCCCCGACCCCCATCTTATGCATCCCGACGAAATATTCGGCGGATACCCATGGTTTTACCGTGATGAACTGCTCCACGCCGATACGTTCCCCTGGTCACGCAACATAGAAGCACGCACTATGCTGTTAAATCCCGACTTCGCCGAGAGACTAAATCTGCACGAATACACACAGGCGCGCTACGCCGAATCGTTGCAGGAAGTGCCGCGGCTTGACGGCGAAAACGCGCAGGAGGCACGGCGGCGTGAAATCGCCTACCTCAACATGGAGTGGTTCATGCAGACGCTACTCGCGCGAATGGACGCCGCAAACCGACACGGCGCAGAGGCGTTAGTGCCGTTTGCGGACGTGCGGATTATTGATTATCTGTGGAACGTACCGTGGGCGTTCAAGAGTCGAAACGGCGTAGTCAAAGGCGTATTAAGGGACGCGTTTGCGGGTCTTCTCCCACCCAAACTGCTCAATCGCAAAAAAAGCCCGTTCCCCAAAACGTACAACCCCGCATACACGCAGTTGTTGAAGGAACGGCTGACACAAGTCATCAACGATACGTCTTCGCCTATTTTACCGATGTTGAATGTCGCGCGTGTGCGGCAATTCGCCGACGCGCCGCAGGAATTAGGCAAGCCGTGGTTTGGGCAGCTTATGGCAGGCCCGCAAATGATGGCGTATTTGCTGCAGGTGAACTACTGGCTCAAAACGCGCAAAATGACGTACTCATCGTTGTAGGGTTTCACCATATCGGGCGTGGTTATTGCCGTGAACGCCGCGCAATGCGTGTCGGCGAATTCGCACAGCCGCCGCAACGGCAACGCGTTCACGGCTTTGCAATATCGGCTCACGGCAACAACACGGCAATCGCCTAATCGCATTACACGGAACGGATACATCGCACAATCGGGCGGTTTATCGCCGCCTAATTCGCACCCCGAATCGGTGAGGTGTCGGCAGGTGTAGCAGTCGGTTTCTTCATTGGGCGGGTCAAGGGGTAACACACAGTCGGGGGCTTCCCACAACTCCTGCGCCGCAAATATGCAACAACCCTTACACGCCGCACAATCGGCAGGCGTTAAAATTTCATGTAACATAATTCTTACTCTATCTTGATAAGCGTTCCTGAATTGCCGTTGATTTCACAAGTCAGCGTTGCGCCGTTGGACGAAACGCTGTAGGCGGTTTCATCATACAAACCGCCGTCTATGGCGTAGAACAACGCGCCGTCCTCAATGTACCAGTCAAAATCAATATTATCGTCGCTGCTGCGGATTGTCCCCGTGGCATTGTCCTTAAATGTCACTATATATAAATCCGCCCATGTCCCTACGAGTGGCGATTCGTCGTCAAACCCTGAGCTGTGCGCCGCATGAATGGCGTCGCTCCTGTCATAGGCAAATGTGGCGCGTTCGTTGGCTTCCTCTAACTCGATGTTATTATTGAAGATGTCATAATAAAACTGCACCTCGGTTTCGCCGAACCACAACGGCTCGTCCTCATAAAATGTCATGGTGAGCAACCCGGAGAGGTTGGGGCTGTCCGTCGTCCATGTGAACGCCGTTTGAACGCCGCTCTCATAGACGACACCTTTGTTATCGCTGAAAAAGCGTATACCGTCGGTGATTTCCGCCCACTTTCCGAACAAAAGCTCGTCTAATTCAGGTGCGTCGGGGTCAGGGGCTTTCAGCTCTTCCAATTCGTCACGAAGTCTAATAAGTTCGCTGTTCGCCTCGTTGAGTTCATTCTCCAACGCCTCAATGCGGGTTTTGAGGTCGGCGACTGTGTTTTCAATTGCGGCAACATCGTCTTGTGTAGCGTTATCACAAGCGGTAATGGACAGTGTGAGAGCCAATATAATCAAAATCGTTATAATTTTTTTCATGTACAGTTACTCCTTGCCGTAACAGTATAGCACATAATACCGCTAAAGTCAAGCGATATTTAATATTTGCATTTACTCTTGACAATTGTGTTTTTTTCTGTTAGAATGACTATATAAAGTGTTTAAGGAGTACCAAAAATGAAATTCACCGGACTTAATGAATTACGCAAAAGTTTTTTAGGCTTTTTTGAGAGCAAGGGGCATTTAGTTCTTGATTCCGCACCGTTAGTGCCCATTGGGGACAACTCTATTTTGTTGATTAACGCGGGTATGACGCCGCTCAAGAAATACTTCCAAGGGGTGGAAAAACCGCCGCGCGAACGCGCCGCCTCTTGTCAGAAATGTATCCGCACGCCCGACATCGACAACGTGGGCATCACTGCACGGCACGGGACGTTTTTTGAAATGCTGGGTAATTTCAGTTTTGGGGACTATTTCAAGCCGGACGCCTGCAAATGGGCGTGGGAATACTTCACGGAGGTGCTGGAAATCCCGCAGGACAAGCTGTGGGTGAGCGTCTACGAAGAAGACGACGAGGCGCGCGAAATCTGGATTAACGAGGTGGGTCTGCCTCCTGAACGCGTCGTCAAAATGGGCAAAGCCGATAACTTTTGGGAACACGGCAGCGGACCGTGCGGCCCATGCAGCGAGATTTACTTTGACAGAGGCGCAGAACACGGATGCTCTCCTGACTGTAAAGTCGGCTGTGACTGTGACCGTTATATCGAAATCTGGAACTTAGTTTTCACGCAGTTCGACAGTGACGGCAAGGGCAACTACACGCCGTTGGCTAATAAAAACATCGACACGGGCATGGGGCTTGAGCGGCTCGCGTGCGTCATGCAGGGCGCGGCGAATCTGTTTGAGGTGGATACAATCAAAGACGTGATTGCCGAGATTGAACGAATATCGGGCGTGAAGTACGGCGCGGATAAAAAAGCCAAGGGTTCGGCTTTGCCGAATCCCGCAGAGGGCTCGAGTTCCGCAGAACGAAGACGCCCGGAGTTAAACGACATATCCGTCCGCGTAATCACCGACCACGTACGCAGTTCGACGTTTATGATTTGCGACGGCGTAATGCCCTCCAACGAAGGGCGCGGCTACGTTTTACGCAGGCTGTTGCGTCGCGCCGCGCGCCACGGACGGCTGCTCGGCGTGACGAAGGCTTTCCTGCACGAGTTGTGCGACAAAGTGATTGAATCAAGCAAAGACGCCTACCCCGAATTAGCCGAGAAGTCGGCTTATATCAAGAAAACGCTCCTGACTGAAGAAGAATCGTTCGCCAAAACAGTCGAGAACGGTATGGCGTTGCTGAACGCGCACATCGCCGACAAATCCGTGACAGGGGACGTGGTGTTCAAACTGCACGACACGTTCGGGTTCCCTGTGGATTTGACGCGCGAAATTCTCGCCGAGAACGGCTTGGATTTTGATGAGGCGCGGTTCAAGGAATTGATGAAAGTTCAAAAAGACACGGCGCGCGCGAATCAGGCGTTCAAAGGTGGGTGGGACGAGGCGACAGATGCGGCATTGTCGGGGCTTGCTAATGAGTTTGTGGATTGTAACAACATCGAAACGACAATCATCGAAATCGCGGGGAATATAGTCGTGCTTGAACGTACGCCGTTTTATGCCGAGAGTGGCGGACAAGTCGGCGATACAGGGTGGATTAACGATTGTGTCGTGTCAGATGCCAAGAAAATGCCGTCGGGGTTGTCAGTGTGTTACTGCGAGAATGTCGGCAATTTGCAAAAAGGCGATAAAGTGACTGCGGTAATCGACGTTATACGCCGTGCAGGAATCACACGGAATCACACGTCAGCGCATTTGTTGCAAGCGGCATTGCGAATGACGTTGGGAGAACACGTTCATCAGGCGGGTTCACTTGTGGACGAACACAGGTGTCGTTTTGACTTCACCCACGGACAAGCGTTGACCGTGGACGAAATCGCCAAAGTCGAGCATTATATGAACAACGACATTTTAGGGAGCTTGACCGTCGAAATCACCGAAATGCCCATTGACGAAGCTAAGAAAATGGGTGCAATGGCGTTGTTTGGTGAGAAGTACGGTGACACTGTTCGTGTAGTCAAAATAGAAGACGTTTCGACAGAGCTGTGTGGCGGCTGTCACGTTGATAATACGGGCAGAATCGGGTTATTTAAGATAATCAGCGAATCGAGCGTGGCGAGCGGTGTCAGGCGAATCGAGGCGGTGACGGGCACAGGTGTACTCGCGCTTATCGCGGACAAACAGTCCGAAATCACCGACGCGGCTGAACGGCTTGCCAAAGAGAAGTCGGCGACGGCAAAAGAAGTTGCGCGGCTCAACGCGATAATCGCGGGGTTGCAGGCAAAGTCGGCAGTGGTTGACGAAGTCGGCGAAACGGACGGAATCAAGCTGTACACGCAAAAAATCAACGGCGCGGACGCTAACGCACTGCGTCAGGCAGGTGACGCACTTAAAGACAAAGACTGTATTGCTGTTTTAGTCGGCGAAAGTAATATACTGTGCGTTTGCAGCAAAGCGGCAGTCACTAAAGGGTTCAAGGCAGGGGCGATTGTCGGTGCAGTCGCGGCGGTCACAGGGGGAAAGGGCGGCGGTCGCCCCGATACGGCAATGGCGGGCATTGGCGACGTGTCAAAAGTAGATGAGGCGTTAGCGGCATTTGTTGAAATATGCAACACTATAAAATAAAAATACCAAAGGGTCGGCTTTGCCGAACCTGCGGAGGGCAAGAAACCGTAGGTTTCGGTTGCCCAGAGTTGGAGGAACAATCATGGCTAAAATCAGACCGTTCATAGGCACGCGTTACAGCGAAAAAGCGGGGGAGTTAGACGAACTCTGCTGTCCGCCGTATGACATCATCAGCGAAGAAGGACGCAAGCGACTTCTTGCGACGAATCCGTACAACATCATTCGTTTAGAGCTTCCGCGCTCGTACAAAGACGGCGCAGAGAATGACGATATGGCGTCTTATGAAGAGGCGGGTGAAATCGTCGCTGAATGGGTGATTGACGGGGTTTTGAAAGATGACGAAAAAGAAAGCATATACGTGTATGAGTTCAGTTTTGATGACGACGGTACCGAACGCGCGGTAAAAGGCTTTATCGCTTTGGTGGAATTGACGGACTTCTCGCAAGGAATCGTCCTTCCGCATGAGGAAACTTTGTCCAAGGCTAAGACTGACCGATTCAACCTCATGAAAGCGACCGGGTGCAACTTCAGTCAAGTGTATTCGTTGTACTCCGACCCCACGAGCGCAATCCAAGATTTGTTGGAGACCGCGACAATGTACGCGCCGACGGTTCAG
The DNA here is from genome assembly GCA_009778605.1 of Oscillospiraceae bacterium. Classification (GTDB taxonomy): domain Bacteria; phylum Bacillota; class Clostridia; order Oscillospirales; family Ruminococcaceae; genus Ruminiclostridium_E. The sequence goes on along the minus strand of WRJN01000004.1, from coordinate 25,357 downwards.
TTTACCGACGGTGACAACGTCACGCATAAGCTGTGGCCCGTTGCGGACGAACACTACATCGAACGTATTGAGGAGCTTATGGAGGGCAAGCAGGTGTTCATAGCGGATGGGCATCACCGCTATGAAACCGCGCTCAAATATTGCAAGGAAAACGAGGGCAGAGGAAGCTCATGGGGTGTGCCTATGATGCTTGTGAGCATGAACAATCCCGGGTTAGTCGTGTACCCCACGCACAGGCTTGTACGCGATTTACCCAATTTTGACAACAATGAAATTCTCGCAAAATCAATGCAGTATTTCTCCATAAGCAGAGGATTACCGCGCGACGAAGCGTTCACGTTGTTAGGGCGCGAGTATATGCGCGGCGACCATGCGTTCCTCCTGTACGGCGGTGGCAATAAATACACATTGATGACACTAAAAGACCGTAACATCATGAAACAAATCATGCCTCGCGACCATGAGTCACTGCGCGGTCTTGATGTGTCGGTACTGCACTCGTTAGTGTTGGAACGGCTGTTCGGAATCGACAAAGCGAACATGGCGGCTCAAACGAACCTGACTTACGTCAAAGTAGCTGATGAGGCGATTGCCGCCGTGGATAACGGAGACGCCAACTGTTGTTTTCTGCTCAATCCCACGAGAGTGAGCGAGATTAGCGACGTTGCGTTAAGCGGCGGTAAAATGCCGCAAAAGTCTACCTATTTCTACCCGAAACTCACTACGGGTCTTGTGATTAACAGGATATTTAAGTGATATGAAAACTCCCCTAAAAGATAGGGGAGTTTTCTTGACAAGTTGTCTTTTTTATGGTATAATATGTTTTACAGGGTGCGTACCCGTGCGGTATGCGGTATGCGGTTGGCTGAGCTTCTTCTACCAAAGGCGAAAGTCTGAAGTGAAAGGAGTGATGCTCATGGAGAGAATTGTCGATATACTTATGCTGTATATCTTATGGCAAATACTCGTTGATGTGAAAAAAACAACCGCCCATCCAAAAGTAGTTGTTTTTTCAGCTATTTCTTGAGCTTGGTCAACCGCTTACCGGGTGCGTCCTCTGTATTACATAGTATACCACATAATTTCACCCATGTCAAGCCCGAAAGGAAATAAAAAATGCAAAAGTTTAGCCACGAAATCAAACAACACCTCACCCACGATATAATCCCCTTCTGGAACGCCCTCTCTGACCGTGACAACGGCGGATTTTACGGATACGTCAGCAGTGACGGACAAGTTGACGCAACCTACCCCAAAGGCGCGGTACTTCATTTGAGAATCTTGTGGTTTTATGCGGCAGCATACACAGCACTAAAGGAGCCGCAATGTCTGAGTATGGCTACGCACTGCTATGACTTTATCGTCAAAGCGTTCATAGACCGTGAGCATGGCGGACTGTATCGCATGGTGTCACCCAAAGGCACGCCAATCGACACCAACAGCGACAAATACGGATACTGTCACGCGTTTTTCATCTATGCAATGTCGGCGTATTACACGGCAAGCGGTAATGCCGACGCACTGCGACACGCCTTAGAAATGTTCGACTTACTTGTCGAGAAAAACCCCGAGAATCACGAGTTTTGCGACCGTAAGTGGAACGCCGCCAACACGAATCGCACTACAGGCGCGCTGTTGCACTTCATCGAAGCATACACCGAGATGTGGAGAGTATGTGACGACCCCGACCGCCCCCGAATCGTTGCGCGCGTGAACGCGCTGTTGCAAGTAGTCTCCGATAAACTCTATGATAAAGACACCTGCCGACTTCATGAACAATTCACGCCCGACTACACCACAATCAACAACGCTTTTTCATACGGGCACTTCGTCGAGGCGGCATGGCTGATTGGGCGCACGCTTGACATACTCGGGGATAATGTTTCCGCCGATTTAACCGCGAATCTGCGAAAAATGAACACGGCACTCGTGGACGCGGCAGATGAAATCGCGTTCGCAGACAACGGCGGTATGTACTACGAGGAAATCGGCGGCAAAGTAAATCGCCGAATGGCGTGGTGGACGCAAGCGGAGGGAATCGTGGGGTTTACCGACGCGTACAACCGCACAGGCGAACGCAAGTACGCGGAGCGCGCCGAGGGGTTGTGGGCGTTCATCAAGTCGGCAATAATCGACCAACAACACGGCAACGAGTGGCGCAACGAGTTAGACGAAAACGGCACCCCCGACGATGACTTTCCGTTAGTCAACGAGTGGAAGTGCCCTTACCACAACGGCAGAATGGCGTTGTTTGTGTTGGGGTTGCTTTAGCTTATAGCTTTTTCGCTGTTTTTGACAAGGCTCATCAGTACGTTGGATTGTTTGCCGAATTCCGCCTCAAGACTCGCCATGGTGATTAGGGGAAGTTGCGGCAAGTCGGCAGGTTTCACCTCGTCGGCGGCGACAACTGCTCTGCCCTCGCACAAATTGCGCCCCGCAACAGCACTCCTGAACGCCATTTCTTCTTTAATCCCGAAAATGTTGGAATCGTTCTTGGGGTTGGCACGGTGGACGAGGCGAAAACAAGTGTATACCGACAGCGAGAAAAATTCCGTCACTGCCGCAGTCAGTTTCGGATTCCGGTATTTAGTCAACAATGAATAAATGACATCAACGCCGCCAATCAACATTTTCTTGGCGAGCATTGCCGACATATTCTTGCCCGAAAAGCCGGACTTGCGAGTCGCCGCATCAATTTCTTCAGAGGACATGATGTCCCCCTCGGCGATGTGGCTCCCATCAGTCGCCGCAGTCCGTCCGAGAAGATAATCGGTGGATACGTTGTAGTAGTCTGCGGCTTTCACCAAAAATGCCAGCCCGCATTCGCGCTTGCCGTTCTCGTAATGCGAAAGCAACGCCTGTGCAATGCCGAGGTCAGTCGCCGCTTTTTTCTGGCTGAGGTTGCGCTCCTTGCGTAGTAACGCTAAAATGCGCGAAAAATCATTGTTCATTATATTAAACTCCTGAAACGCTTATGAGTATAGACGATAGTTATATAACAGTATATCATATATTTCGACAAAAGTAAACATATTATTAAAAAGATTTTGCGGAGTTCTTTTGCGGAGGTTTAATGAAAAATTTTGAAATCCTGCTCATTCGCCCCGGCACGGCTACAACTGTCCTGCCCGAATACCCGAACGTAGGCAGAGTGTACACGTCGCCATCGGCGGAATGCGCGCTGTGGGCGTGTTCGTGTTATCCTGAGCTTTCTAAAACCCTGCACACGGCGAGTAATCTGCGCGCGAGGGATAAAGACGAGGCTAATGAGACCTACGCAATACGGTGCGTCGCCGCACTTAATCAGCTTTTTGGTGACTTGACCCGCGCCGACATCGAACGAGCCGCCCTCATCATTGACGACGAAACAATCGTAACGCTTGTGGCAGGTTGCGGAATGCCGCGACTTGAACCGCCCGAGTGCAGTCTACCCGAAGGTGGCGGCTGGCTGATTTGTATGTCGTCATTCCTGTGGCAGAAAGGGCACGTCTTTGAAATTATCGGAAAACTCACGAGTAACAATGCCGCGTCTACTGCTTCATAGCTGTTGCGCGCCCTGTTCGACGGCGGTGTTAGAGCGGCTCACGCCCGACTATGACGTGACTTTGTTCTATTACAACCCCAACGTCTTGCCGCTGCCCGAGTATGAGCGGCGACTGCACGAACAGGAGCGCATTGCGAGCGCATTCGGTGTGCCAATGCTCACAGGCGCGTATCACCCCGACTATTTTAAGGCAGTCATTGCAGGGCTTGAACATCTCCCCGAGAACAGCGCGCGCTGTACGCTGTGTTATACGCTCAGGTTAGAGGAAACGGCAAAGACAGCCGCCGTTATGAATATGGACGTGTTCACGACAACGCTCACCATGAGTTCCAAGAAAAACGCTGAGCATATCAATGACATTGCGGCAGATGTCGCGCGAAAGTATGCCGTTCGGCGGCTGTGGGCGGACTTTAAGAAAGGCGACGGCTACAATCGTAGCGTCGCCCTATGCAAACAGTATAACATTTACAGGCAGGAGTATTGCGGATGTGTACCACTTCAATCCAACCAATCATAGCCGCGCTGAAACACGCTTACCCCGAGCCGCGCTGTGAGTTGAATTATAATGCGGACGCGCCTCATGAACTGCTGATAGCCGCGCGGCTGTCGGCGCAGTGTACCGACAAGCGCGTGAACCAAGTCACACCCGCATTGTTCGAGAAGTTTCAGTGCGTGGAGGATTTTGCCGTCGCCGACGTCTCCGAAATTGAGCAGTTAGTCAAGACGTGCGGGCTGTACAAGACCAAAGCGGCGAGTATCAAGGCAATGTGCGAGGCGTTAGTGGCAAACCACAGCGGCGAAATTCCGCAGGATATGGACGCGCTGTTGCAGTTGTCGGGCGTAGGGCGCAAGACGGCGAACCTCATTCGCGGTGAGTTATTCGGCAAACCTGCCATTGTCGCCGATACCCACGTCATTCGCTTGTCTAATCGGTTAGGGCTTGTCAGCGGCACTAAAGACGCGTATAAAGTAGAGGTTGCGTTGCGCGAATTCGTCCCCGAAAGTGAGTCAATGGCGTTTTGTCACCGACTCGTCTTGCACGGCAGGGCAGTATGTAATGCGCGCAAACCCGACTGCATGGTGTGTATGTTGCAGGAGCATTGCGCGCAGGTGTGTTAGTTAAGTTCTAATAAAGCGATGTATGGTTCATCATCATGAAAGCCATAAACGCCGACAGCGAAAGTGTATTGCTCGCCGTTGCTGAACGTGACATCTAAACCTACTACCGGTTCGATAGAAGAGCCGCTGATGTTATTAATGCTCTTAACGGTTACGCCTTGGCTGAACAACTCGCGCGTCGCTTCAGGATTGTTGTGATGTTCAAGATTCGCGGTTGCGCCCTCGTAGTCTTCGCATAACTCGAGAATAAATCCGACTGCCAATTCATAATACTCAAACCAAAAATCATATCCCGAATGATAGTTTAAGTTTGTACGAGTGTTTGACGTGAACCCATGATACGTGCGTTTTGTTGAGAGCCAGCCGTCAATTTCTACGTTGTACTCTCTGCCGTTATCGTCATAAAAAGTCATAGCGACTATTTCATAAAGGTCACTTCCGTCAACACATTCAAATCTGTCGGTGGGCATTTGCGTTACCGAATCAAACGTAAGGTCGTAATACCGCTCACCTTTGCTATTGACGAAACTGTACTTTTTGGTGGACTTGTCTTGCACGACTTTCCACTCATCGTTAATACGGTCGCCGTCTGACAACATCTTGACGTAGTTCTCCGTTCTGCCGTCAACAGTGGCTTCACCTAACGAGATAATCCCCCACAAGCCGCCGACTTTCGCGAATGCCGAACAGCCGTCAATGAGCATGAGGTCATCGAAGATAAAGTCAATCGCCGTGTCTCCGATTGCGTTCACCACGCCATACTTGCCGCTATCGTCCGCGACTGCGACCAATAAGTCAATGCTTCGCCCTTTGCTGACTTGGGGGTAGACAAAATCGGACAGAAATTCGCCGTTGAATACGAGTGCTTTCAAGTCAGACTTGAAAGCCTCGGGCTTAAAAGTTGCACGATGTTCTTCGCCCTCACGCTTTGACGAATCCACAAGCTCGACGGTTAAAATTTTATCGGCGTAGTTGGGGAAGTGTTTAGCGATGTCGTCCATAGGAAACATCTCTATCGCAGAATGACCCGCACCGCCTGAATGATACCTGCCGAATAAATCACGCTCTGCGTCAAAGACCCAACGTGTAAAACTCCAACAGTGTGCTCCATGAAATTCACCTATAATTTCGCCTGTACGTTCATCTATAGGTTTATTATCTATAAAAAAAGTATCACAGGGGTCCCAACAATATTCAATCGACGGTAACGCAGGTTCAACAAGCCATTCCAAGTCGTCCAACGTGAGCATTTTTGTCAGCGTTTCGGGTGATTCTGTATCAATGGCAAACGTGTCATCAGTATAATCAGTTTCGTCAGTGTCAATCGTATCACTGTCAGTCACATCAGCCGCGGTTTCGGGATTTTGCGGTGGCATCGGTTCACGCTTGAATGCGTGGAGCATGAACACCATCGTGACTGTCAGCACGAGTGTCGCCACGCTCACCGCGATGATGTTCCATTTCGCGAACGAAATGCGGGGTTTAGTGTATTCAACGGATTCCGCGATAATATCGTCGTCAATGTCGCCGATTTGCTTAAAAAGTTCTTGCTTGTTCATAGTATACCCTCCCGTTCTAATGTTTCTCTTAACTTGCCTCGTGTGCGAAACAAGATTGTTTTGGTTTCACTGTTGTGGTAAAAAGTCAGACTGTTCGGTTGAACGGTCTGGCGGTGGGGGTTAGTCAAGGTATGTTATATCTAAATAAGCCCACATAGATATGACGGAGTTATCGTCGTTTTCGTCAAACCTTGTGCATATGGAATGTTTTCGCCCGTCGCTAAGTTCAACATCTACGCACGCATATGAATCGTCATGGTATATATACGCATTGTACACTTTCTTGATAGTTGGGTTGTTTTTGAACGCGTTGTGTACCTCATCGGAAACTGAGATACGTTTGATTGCGTTCTTGTAATCCTTGCACATTTCTTCGACAGATTTAATTGAAGTTTCAACAAGGCTCATTCGCTTTTCAAACGACCGTGTTGAACCTAAGGAACCTAAGTGAACAAGAACAGTTATTGGGTATTCGCAAATCACCTGTTCAGTATTATATGTTACGGAAAGGTCACCCCCGAAATAGAATATTGTGTACTCGACGCCCTCTTCAATGCACTTGAATACATCTGCATCTTCGGCATATTTATCATCGAAAATTTGCGTTACCGAGTCAAATGTTAAATCGTAAAACCGCTCGCCTTTGCTATTGACGAAACTGTACTTTTTGGTGGACTTGTCTTGCACGACTTTCCACTCATCGTTTATTTGAAAGCCGTCCATATAATCTATGGGAGTTTCGTCTACAGTAGTGTCTTCAACGAAAGGCTCAATCACCTCAAACGACACTATGTTAAAGCCGTCAACTCGCCGCGCAAACGTGTAAATATGTTCTTCTTCGCCGCTCAACGGAGAACCGTCTACGGTACAATCGAAGAATTGCTTAGTGACGTATACATGGAGTAAATCGCCGTCCTCTTTGATGTCGGTTAGTTTAAGCTCGGCAGTGTATATACTTCCTCTATCTGCGGAGGGTATAATCACTGCACCCTGCTCTTCGTCTCGCCAAACCCCGTCGCTCATTTCATAGTTGTCGATGTCAAATGTTGAGCTGAAATTGGCTCTGAAAAAATCGTTGACAGTGTCATAGTACCACCCTGACGCCCATTCGTTTTCGGCAGTTGGCGGCAAATCTTCACTAAAACCGCCGCATACTAAAAAGACTTTCAACAAAGAAAACAGCTCAATATCCTCGATTTTCTCGAACGGTCGAAGAGAATGAACGGTACTACCCGATATAATTTCGATTAACTCCATTAACACATTGTCTGTCTCTGTTTCTTCAACGTAAACAGTCTCCGTTGTATCAGCTTCACACACATTCACAGTGCTGTCAGTTTCGTCGAACAATGACGGCGTGGTCTCACTGCACGCGGTCAGCGCAATCGCGCCAATAATAACCACAGATAATAAAACTCTATCTAATCGTTTCATAACTTTGCCCTCCTACTATAATGTAATAATTTTATTGTATCATAGAATATACACAAAGTCAACCAAAAATTAGTTACAATTTAGTTACAGTTTAGCACGGCTTCCATAAAAATTTTTCATAAAAACGCTTGATTTTATCTCCTTTTTATGGTATACTATATAGAAGTTTTGATTGAAAGAAGAGTTTCTATGCCGGACATTGGTATTGTTTTATCGGGCGGATTTGCCAAATGCGCCTATCAAGTCGGGGTTTTGCGGGCATTGCATGAGTTTATAGGAAACGCAACTCATCAGAGCCACAGGCTCTACATAAGCGCATCTTCCATGGGCGCATTCAATGCGTGTGCTTATGTGAAAGGCAGAATGAAACAAGCCGAGAAAGCGTGGTACAACTTCAACGTCGCTTCAGCGCGCCCGCTATTGCGTTCAATCGGACGCCCCAACTACATTCCTGACTTAGTTGACGCGTTTGTGGGTGAGGGCGAACTCGATATAAAAACCAACCTGTATGTGACGTGTTTCAACACGACGAAAGTCTCGCTTGATTATGTAAACCTCAAAAAAGTTGAGCCTCGAAAGACCAAGAAATACCTGCGCGCGGGAATCGCTGTGCCGATTTTCGCCCGAACCGTCGAGATTGCGGGCAACAAATACTGTGACGGTGCGACGGTGGATAATATCCCCATTAAACCGCTCATGAAACATCACTTGGATTATATCATCGTCGTGCATTTTGACAGCGACGCCTACTCGTTCGAGAACGAATACTTCGATAACAAGCTCATCAAAATTAACTTTATGGACGACAAAGTTATCAAGAATTCATTCGCGTTTGACCGCGGCTCAATCTCGTATATGTTCAAGACGGGATACGAACACGCCAAATCCATCTTTGAGGTGATATTTGAAAACGGCACTGATGACTTAGCGTATATTTATCGACAAATCGCAATGTTCAACTCCTGCCAAAGCGAAAAACAACTGCGTATTACCGGAGACGTGGTTGTCAATAACATCAATAAAATCTTGAAAAAGATTATATAATAAACATGAAAAGAGGAATCAAACCATGAAAAAGTATCTGTTAGTATTGTCTCTGTTATTCGGAGCGGCGAGCGTAGTCTTAGGGTGTGTTTTGGCGGTTATGACGGGAATCGAAGCCATCGACAGAGCGAATGATTTCCGTGACGAGTGTATCAACAAATCAAAAGGTCTGCAAAAAGGTGCGGCACTTAAACTGCGTGACGTCTTGAATCAAAGATTCGGCGACTAAACAGGCTCTAACAAAACAAGGGCTGTTGCAAGGATTGGCTTTGCCAATTCTTGCTATAATCTGACGTATAACGAGGTATATTAGTTCTGATGGGAAAGTATAAACGCATTGACGCATTAAAAAAAGCCGTCCTGTCACAGGAAGTTTCGGCAGGGCTGGCGTTGGAATTAAAAGCCAACACAGACGCAGAGATGTTTGTGGTGTTTTTATCCGTGTCCAACAAGCGCGGACGTGCGCGGGTGTTTAACGCAAGCGCGGCGACTCTTGCAGGTGCGTGGGCGGGTGCGGAACGCAGGGCTGATAATTATTTAACGAAACGCAAGAAAGATAAGAAACCTTTCGGCGCGGTCTGGGTAAAAGCCGACGTTGTAGTTTCGTATGAAGAAATCAACACCGTTGACCTTAATAAAATCGTAATCAATGAGCGTTGGCGCAATTATATGCGCGTGGGCGTTTCGCTTACGCCTGACTTCAAAGGGGACAAGACGGCGTTCCTTGAGAGCGAGCTAAACGGCAATAAAATGATTGCGTATTATACCGAGAGTGAGTTTAATTCGCGCGCGTTTGAGTATGACGCGAGCTTGATTGTGCAGGATAACCTCAACACTTATCGCAAGAGGTGTTATGACCTGCCTCCAATTGACGAAATCCCCGAACGTATTACTATTTTCACCACGCGCGGATTCTTTTGCGGCGAAGATGACGTCGTACACGAGCTGTACGCCGACACGCTTGACGCTGCCGATTTTGGGCGGAGGCGAATAGACGTGGTTGACGGGGACATCGTGCGTGAAACGATTGTACAGGCGTCGGAGTTTCTTGCGAACGAGATTCAACCCGACGGAGCGTTCATCTATGGCTATTTCCCCGTTTTCGATGCACAAATCAGCGGGTATAACATTGTACGGCACGCGTCGTCGTTGTGGAGTTTAATCAACCTCTACCGTATGAGCCCACCCGAAAAGCGGGAAAAACTAATGCCTAAGTTGTCGAGCGCGATTGCGTATATGGAACGCGAAATTGAGTATAAAGACGACGATACGGCGTTTCTTGTCGAGCGTAATGCAAACGAAATCAAGTTAGGCGCGTGTGGCGTGGCAATCATCATGTACACCGAATACCTTGACGTTTTCGCCGATTCTGCCGACAGCGAAACTATTGCAGGATACGTCGAAACCGTCCGCAAGTTGGCGAACGGAATATTGCAAATGCAGAACGCCAAAACGGGTGAATATTGGCATATACTTGACTTTCCGGGGTTTGAGCGCGGAAACGCCGAGAATGAATTCCGCACCGTTTATTATGACGGCGAGGCGACGTTTGCGTTAGCGCGCGCATACACCTACACCAAAGATGAGAGGTTCTTGAAAGCGGCGAAGCGTTCGGTGGACAACTTTATTGTGAAGAACTACGTTCAGCACCGTGACCACTGGGTAGCGTACGCGCTGTTCGAGGTTACGAAATACGCGCCGTCGCCTAAGTATTACGAGTTTGCGCTACGCAACGCAGACGAGAACCTCAACGCGATTTACTCGCGCGCAACATCGTTCCACACCTACCTCGAGATGTTGATGGCGGCGTGGCGAACGTATAAACGTGCGATTGCCGACGGTATTAAATCGACGACTATCAAAAAGTATGACCCCACGTATTTCGCGCAGACGATTTATCGTCGCGCCCGTCATATGCTTAATGGGGTTTTCTACCCTGAATACGCGATGTATATGAAATGCCCCGAAAAAGTTGTCGGTTCGTTCATGGTGCGGCATCATAACTACCGCGTCAGGATTGATGATATTCAACATTTTATCGGCGGATATTATTTTTACAGCGTTTTTTACGACGAAATCAAAGAATACTTGACAGAGGACTTTATTCGCAGCTTGGACAAGTCCGTATCTGTTACGCTTGTGGACGAGGAATCGGTCACACTCAGGTTTGTTATAGATTCGCAAGATATTCCTCCTTCGCCCGAACCGCCAATGCCGACTCTCCCGACACAAGCGGAAACATGGCTGAAGATTCAACAGTTGGGCGCGGCTTGTATCGGTTGTGGAGCTTGTATGAACATCTGCCCGAACAAAGCAATTGTTATTCATAGCACTGCAGAGGGTGACGTTGCCGTTGTTGACAAAGCGCGGTGTACGAAATGCCGACGGTGTGAGCGTATATGCCCCATTGTGAAATCGCAGGAGCGTTTACGCGCGCGGGGCGGTCAGGTTATCGCGTCGCCTGACTCAAACACTCTGCAATTCCCGCAAAACCGAGAAGCCATCTACTATGGAATCCCCGATAACTTGTCCGGACGAATAGATTCATTCATAGCAAAAACAAGCGTTCCGGTTGCGTTTACCGACCATGATGTTAAGTTCAAAAACGGTAAAATCAAGGGCAAGGTTTTAGGGAAGTATGACGCGCTTGAGGTAGAAAAGGCGTTGGAGCGTTATCCCAACGCTGATGTGTGGATTCTGTACAGCGACCCCTACAATACTGCCAACAGAATGCTTCGTCTATTGCCGCAGGAGCGAATCAAGTTTTTGAATGCGAATATGGAGTATCGCCTTGGCTGTCACTTCTTGGGGCATTTTATCAGTTATCGCATGAACACGTTTTCGCCTTGTTGCGTAGCGGGAATGAACCCCGTTGTTCAAACGTCTGGCTCAATCCCTGAACGCATCGCGCATTGGCAGCGATATACGACACAATTGGTTGACGATATACGTAACGGCAAACCGAATGACTGTTCAAAGTGTCCGCTTTTGAAACCGGGATTCTGGCGGGCAGATGTGGCGTTGGACATGGTAAACTTCGGTTCAAATAATCCTGGGGACGTGTGTAACTTCAAGTGTATCTACTGCTTTTCCGAAGGTGCTTTGGAAAAGCTCAAGGGTGAGAACGAAGGATTCACGACCTGCGAAATCATTCAACAGCTTTCGCAAATGCCTGAGTTTGATAACAACAAATTCACGATTCAGCTTTCTAACGGAGAATTTTGCGCTAATAAACAGTGTGACGAAATATTGGACATTTTGCTTAAAACGAAATGGCGAATCAAACTTATTACCAACCTTTCGATTTACCGTGAAAAATTGGGCGTGCTTATGAAAACGGGGCGCGTGTACAGCACGGTGGTGTCCATGGACGCAGGTACGCGCGAAACTTTTAAGACAGTCAAAAAACTCGATTCGTGGAACAAGGTTGTGGCGAATTTGAAGAAGTATCCCGTTCAAAAAGCGGGGTTGACGCTGAAGTATATCATGCTCAAAGGCGTGAACGACAATGAAGCCGATATTGACGGATTCTATGACCTTGTGAAAAATGTCGGTTGCAAAGTCATTGCGTTATCGAGCAATCAGAAACTCAAGTATGAGCCGCTTACGCCTAAAATGCGCGAGTTGGCGTTGCGATTAGCAACAAAAGCAAAAGCAGACGGTGTGGAAATAACAACCACTACTTATTTAAATACCGACGATGCAAAGTGGCTCCGAGAAACGTATAACAAGCTATGAAAGGAATGGTCATAACATGAAAAATTACAGCATCGCCGCTTATGACAATGCGTTAGAAAAGGTTAAAACGCTCAACAAAACACAGCAGGATTTGTTTTGGCGCGCGCTTGAGCCTGACACAGCCAAAGTCGCCGACGCGAAGAAGGATTTCTTTGCCTCCATGAAGCCCGACGCTAAAGTTTCGCACATTCAAGAGGGCACGTTCACGCTGTTGCGCGTGTTTGACGCGCTGTGCAAGAAACACGGCTTGAGCTATTTCATATACGGCGGCGGCGTTATAGGCGCGATGCGTCATAAAGGTTTCATTCCATGGGACGATGACGTGGATATTCTCATGCCGCGGGAGGACTTTTACCGATTTTGGGAGATGGTAAACGACGACATCTTACCCGGATTCTATATGAGACCTTTGCTGAAAGTCTACAAGAGCATTCCCGGGACGTATGGGTTCAGCTATAGCTTGCGCTCCGTTGACCACGGCAGCGGCGGGTTCAAGTGTTTTTTGGAATTCAATATGCTGTGTAAAGTGGACGAAGTTAGTGAAAAAGTTGCTTCCGAGATAATCGCGACGCGTAAGGAGTTAGGCAAAACGATTGTGAAAGACTTTTTTAACAACGAGTATCAGGACAAGAAAACGCGCTACGCCGCCTCGCTTGAATTTATTCGTAAAGACTTAGATTCGATTTACGACGGGCTGTTCTTTAAGTCGGGCAATCACGTAGGATACTCCACGCATATCGGGAGCCGCGCCGCGACTCCGCGATTCCATACGCTGCGTACTGAAGACGTATTCCCCGCGCATAAAATGGAGTTGAACGGCGTGGAGTTTGACTTCCTGCATTCGGCAGTCGAGAACACCGAAACCCGATTCGGCGATATATATTATTTGCCTAACGACATTACCTCACATAATCACGGCGTTGACAAGGGCTATGAGAATTGGTCGGGCATTTTGAGCGAATACATTCAAAAGACGAATGAAGAAATGGGGTGGAACAAATGAAGTTGCGAAAACCCAAAAACGTCACAAACGAAACCAAGTTAGCTCAGGAAAATGACGAGTTGCGGGCGAAAATCGACGAACTAAAAGCCGAGAATAAACAACTCGAAAAATATATCGCGAAATGCGAAAAAAAGCTGACTAAAATAAACGATTTTATTGACGCAAATATTGAACACCAACGTCTGTTAGGCGAATATTTGAACACAAAGCGAGGAAATTCATGATTATCGGGTACACTTCCGGGGTCTATGACTTGTTTCACATAGGTCACTTGAGTCTGCTTAAAAACGCCAAGGCAATGTGCGACAGGCTCGTTGTGGGCGTAACGACGGACGAGTTGGTCAGCTACAAAGGCAAACAGGCGACAATATGCTACGGTGACCGTGCGGAAATCGTGAGGTCTGTTCGCTATGTTGACGCAGTCGTTCCGCAGGAAAATATGGACAAAGTGGCGATGTGCCGCAAGCTCAAAGCAGAGTATTTGTTCGTGGGTGATGATTGGTACGATACGCCCAAATGGAAACAAATCGAGGAGGAATTAGCGAACATCGGCACTAAAGTGGTGTATTTTCCATACACTAAAGGAATTTCTTCCACTATGTTGAATGAGTCATTAAAAAAGATATGAAAGATAAAAACATATGATAAAACAAGCAATTATCGACTTATCGAAAAAGCAGGATTTGTCGTACGACACGGCGCGCGCTGTCATGGAGCAAATCATGACGGGTGAGGCGACTGCCGTTCAAATGAGCGCGTACCTGACCGCGTTAAGCCTGAAAGGTGAAACTATTGATGAAATTTCCGCATCGGCTCAGGGTATGCGCGCGCACTGTGTACGGCTCTTGCACGATTTTGACGTCCTTGAAATAGTCGGCACCGGCGGCGACCACTCCAACACGTTTAACATCTCCACTGCCGCTTCCATTATCGCGGCGGCGGCGGGTGTTCCTATTGCCAAGCACGGCAATCGCAGTGCGTCCAGCAAGTGCGGCTCGGCGGACGTGTTGGAGGCACTCGGCGTCAAAATCGACATTCCTCCGGAGAAAAGCACGGCAATGCTTAGCGAAATTGGAATCTGTTTTCTCTATGCACAAAATTATCACTTAGCGATGAAATATGTTGCACCTGTGCGACGAGAGTTGGGGATTCGCACGGTTTTCAACATATTAGGTCCGCTGACTAACCCTGCCGGGGCGCGCATGGAGTTGATGGGTGTGTACGACAAAACGCTTGTAGAGCCACTCGCGCAGGTAATGCTTGCGTTAGGGGTGGAGCGCGCTATGGTTGTTCACGGCGAGGACGGGATTGACGAAGTTTCGCTTTCGTCGGATACTTTCGTTTGCGAAGTCAAAGACGGGTGGGTGCGCTCGTACACAATCAAACCTGAAAATTTCTGGTTCACGCGCTGTCATAAAGCCGATTTGCAAGGCGGAGAGCCTGCCGAAAATGCCGCAATTCTGCGGTCACTGTTCAGCGGTGAGCGAGGGGCAAAACGTGATGCGGCAGTGCTTAACGCAGGCGCGGCGATGTTCGTAACAGGGAAGTATGACACTATCGAGGCTGCAATCAAGGAGGCGAACGAGGCAATCGACAGTGGTGCGGCGGCAGCGAAACTTGCCGATTTCGTGAGATATTCTAATAAGTGAAAATATTATGCTAAGTGAGCGTTCATGCCTTAGCAAATACATGAACAAATGTGCGGCGTTTACGGAGGAGGCAAAATGAACATATTACAGCAAATATGTGAACAAACGCGCATTCGCGTCGAGCGAAATAAGGCGATAGTTTCTCTTAGTGAAATTGAACAGCGGGCATTGGCATTACCCAAAGGAGGTTTCGCTTTCGAGAACGCGTTACGCGGTGAGGGAATATCGTTTATCTGTGAAATTAAGCGGGCGTCGCCATCTAAGGGCATAATTGCTGAGGAATTCGACTACTTGCAAATCGCGCAAGACTACACGGAGGCAGGGGCGGCTGCCATTTCAGTCCTGACCGAACCAGACTGGTTCAAAGGCGCGGACTCATACTTGAGCGAAATATCATCGCGAGTTGAAACTCCACTTTTGCGAAAAGATTTCACTATAGACGAGTATATGATTTACGAAGCGAAGTGTATTGGAGCGTCGGCGATTTTGCTCATCTGTGCGGTGATTGACCGTGACACGCTTACGCGGTATATTCAGCTTGCAGACGCGTTAGGGCTGTGCGCGTTGGTTGAGACCCATGATGAAACCGAGATTGAGACGGCGTTGGCGGCAGGTGCGCGAATCGTGGGTGTAAATAATCGTAACCTAAAGACGTTCGAGGTGGATATTTCGCTTAGTGAACAATTACGTCGGCGCGTTCCGCCTGAACTTGTGTTCGTCGCGGAGAGTGGAATCACGACTCGTGAGGAGGTGGCGCGGCTACAATCTGTGGGTGTGGATGCGGTACTTATAGGTGAAAAAATTATGCGTAGTGTGGATAAGAAAATAGCTATAGCGGAGTTAAAGGGGTAGAGTGTTCCATGACACGAGTGAAAATTTGTGGATTGACGCGTATGCAAGATGTGGAAATCATCAATAGCCTACAAATAAAACCCGACTATGTCGGGTTCGTTTTTGCAGAGAGTCGCCGAAAAGTTACGCTTAAGCAGGCTGCCGAACTGCGTGATGCTATTTCACATAGCGTAATCGTGGTGGGGGTGTTCGTGAATGAGCCTATTATAAATGTTCATAATTTGGCGAAAAGCGGAATAATCGACATGATTCAGCTTCACGGTAATGAAGACGATGAGTATATTCGCACTTTGACATTACAGACGGACAAGAAAATTATTCGCGCAGTCAAGACTGATTCGCCTCAAGGTTCGGCGGATTTTCTGCTATTCGACAGCCCCTCACCCGGCTCCGGCAGGACGTTTGACTGGGGTACGCTCCCCTCCGTGACTACTCCCTACTTCTTGGCAGGCGGGTTGAACCCCGACAACGTAGCGGAGGCGATTCGGCGTGTGTCGCCCTATGCGGTGGATGTCAGCAGTGGGGTTGAAGTGGACGGGTTTAAGGACAGAAAGTTGATTGAACGGTTTATCAGCGAAGTGATAAACAAATAATATGTGAAATACATTCGCTATAGTGGAAGGAAATGTACATGAATATTGCAGTAGCGCAATCGGGCGGCCCGACCGCCGCTATCAACTCATCACTCGCGGGAGTTATCGCTGAGGCGATGAAAATTAGCCAAGTAGAACATATTTATGGCGCAAAGAATGGAATCGCAGGAGTCATGAACGATGAGTTTTGCGACTTACGCGCGCTCGTGGCGCGTCCGTACGGTATGGTGACACTGCGTCAAACGCCTTCATCGGCACTCGGCTCGTGCAGAATCAAACTCACCGAGGAGGACTACCCCAAGATTATCGCCAACTTAGTGAAACGTAACATTGGCGCGTTTTTTTATATAGGTGGTAATGACTCTATGGACACAGTGAGTAAACTTCACGATTATGTAGTTAGCAAAGGTATAAATATTCGCTTTGTCGGTATTCCGAAAACGATAGATAATGACCTTCCCGAGACCGACCACACGCCCGGATTTGGCTCTGCGGCGAAGTATCTCGCGGCGACGGTAAAGGAAATTATCGCAGACAGCAACGTCTATTACGTTAATTCTGTGACGATTATTGAGGTTATGGGGCGCGACGCGGGCTGGCTGACCGCCTCAACGTCCATTTTGCGCGAAACGTGCGGCGGAATGCCCCATCTGATTTATTTACCTGAGCGTCCGTTTGATGTGCAGACGTTTCTGAAAGACGTCGCGAATCTGCATGAGAGCGGCATTCGCGCCGTGATTGTAGCGGTGTCTGAGGGGCTCAAGGACGCGGACGGCGAGTACGTCGCCGCCGATAACCAGTCCGGCAAAGCCGACGTGTTCGGGCATAAGTATTTGGCGGGGTTAGGAAAGTTTCTCGAGGCGCAAGTTTCAGATAAGTTGGTGTGCAAAGTTCGCTCAATCGAATTAAATGTCATGCAGCGATGTGCGAGTCATATTGCGTCAATGACTGATTTGGACGAGGCGGCAGAGGTGGCGGCGGCAGGCGTTCGCGCGGCAGTCACAGAGGGGTACAGCGGCGTTATGATGTCCATTGTGCGGGTTAGCGACGCCCCGTATAAGGTTGAATATTTGCCCGTTGACGTGAAGTGTGTGGCTAATCATGTGCGGCATTTTCCCGCTGAGTGGATAAACACGCAGGGGAACGGCATTAACGAACAGGCGCGAGGGTATTTTATGCCGTTGATTCAGGGTGAACCCAACGTCTTATTTGAAGATGGCGTGCCTGTACACTTCAAAGTCGACGAGACCGACTATATGCGCGATAACGGCGGCGATTAAGAGAAATGCGGCGGCAACCGCTTGAATTGTAAATATTCGCAAATATGTTATATGGCGATTTTTTACGCTATGTGAGGAAAAAGCGGTGTAGCGAACACCGCTTTCTTCTAATTCATCGGCAAACTCTTTTAACTCGCGCTCTTGCTCATATTCTCCTTCTTGCTCAACTCGTATTTGCTGCATGAAAACTCACCTCCGTCGAATGTTATTTCTATGCTGTCTCCCGTTTCAATTTCGCTAAGCAGGAGTTTTTCGGACAGCATATTCTCGATTTGTGTCGTGATAAGTCGCCTCAACGGACGCGCCCCGTAGGTTTTATCGTAGCCCTGCGCGGCTAATGCGGACACGGCGTTGTAGGCGAAGTCTAACGTGATGCCTAATGCGGTTGCGCGCTGTTTCACGCCCTCCAACAGCAGTCGGCAAATTTGCTCGTTAGCAGACTGTGACAGCTTGTTGAACACGATAATATCGTCCACGCGGTTGATGAATTCGGGTTTGAATGACTTTTTCAACTCGTCTAATACGCGCGTGTTCACGGCGCACTCTTTGTCTGATGACTCGCCAAAGCCGATTGCGCCGCGGTTTTCGGTGATGAGCGACGCGCCCACGTTGGAGGTCATAATCACGACTGCGTTCTTGAACGAGACTTTGCGCCCGTCCGACGATGTGAGTATGCCGTCTTCCATGATTTGCAAAAAGATGTTATACACGTCGGGGTGGGCTTTTTCGATTTCGTCGAATAAAATCACCGAGTAGGGCTTGCGCCGCACTTTTTCGGTGAGTTGACCGCCGTCCTCATATCCCACGTACCCGGGGGGTGAGCCGATTAGTTTAGAAACCGCGTGTTTCTCCATATATTCGGACATATCAAGGCGGATTAACGCCGAATCGTCCCCAAAAAGCTCGGACGCCAATGACTTGCACAGCTCAGTTTTGCCTACGCCTGTGGGTCCCAAAAACACGAATGTCCCGATTGGGCGGTGGGGGTTTTTGAATCCTGCACGGCTGCGTTTAATAGCGCGCGATACCGATTCCACTGCCTCGTCTTGCCCGATGACGCGCTGTTTGAGTTGACTCTCAAGGTGCGTTACTTTTGCCGCCTCGTCCAACGACAGCCGCGCTACGGGAATTCCCGTTTGCTTCGCTACAAGCTCGGAGATTGAATCGGCGGTGATTTCGCCGTAGGTCTCGGGGCTGCGCTGTTTAGCGGGCGGCTTCATGAAGCGCGTCGACGTGTCGCGAGGTTGTGCGCTGGGCGTAGCCTTGAATGCGGGGAGACGCGCTTTCAGCTCGTCTAACTCTTGTGTGAATCGGCGTTCTTTGTCTCGCAGGTTGGCGGCTAACTCAAAGTCCTGCGCGTTTACTGCGTCGGCTTTTTCGTCAGTGAGGCGCAGGAGTTTTTCCTCTAACTCCTGAATGTCGGGCGGTGCAGTGAACGCGCGCAGGCGCAACAGCGCGCTTGCCTCGTCAATGAGGTCAATCGCCTTATCGGGGAGAAAACGGTCATTGATATAACGCGCGGACAGTTCCACCGCCGCCGTGATTGCCGAGTCGGCGATTTTTACTTTGTGGTGCGCCTCGTATTTGTCGCGCAGTCCCTCAAGTATACGAATCGCCGACGGTTCGTCCGGCTCGTCAATGGTGATGGGCTGGAATCGGCGTTCTAACGCTGAGTCTTTCTCGATAAATCGGCGGTATTCCTCTATAGTCGTCGCGCCGATGAGCTGAATCTCGCCGCGCGCCAACTGCGGTTTGAGGATATTCGCCGCGTCAATCGCGCCCTCCGCCGCGCCCGCACCTATAATAGAGTGCAGCTCGTCAATGAACAGTATCACGTTGCCGTCGCGTATTGCCTCGTCCAACGCGGACTTGATACGCTCCTCAAAATCGCCGCGATACTTCGCGCCCGCAAGCATTGAGGGCAAGTCCAACATGAGCAGGCGTTTGTGTTTGAGGTTTTCGGGTACGCTCCCCGTGCCGCCTTGCGCGATTTTGAGGGCGAGACCCTCTGCGACAGCCGTCTTGCCTACGCCGCTTTCGCCGATTAAACAAGGATTATTTTTGCGCCGCCGCATAAGAGCCTGAATCACGCGCTCGATTTCGTCGTCACGGTTGACTACGGGGTCGATTTTATTTTGTTTAGCCATTTCGGTGAGGTCGCGACAGTATTTGTCCAACGCAGTCTTGGCTTTTTTCGCAGTCGTCGCTGTGTTACTGCTCGTGCTTTTGCCGCCCTTGAAGTAGCCGGAATCAGTCGTGTCACCGAACAGCTCGTCGTCGCCGTAGCCCTCTCCGTCGCGCGTTGAATCGGCAGTACAATCCCCATACAGTGCAGTGATGTTCACGCCGAGTTCGCGCAAGAGCAGTACAGCGTAACATTCAGTGTCTTTGATGATTGCTTTTAAGAGGTGTTCCGTTCCCGCGAACGTGTGTCGCCGCCCTGACGCGGTACGTGCTTCGGTGAGAGCGTTCTCGAGTATACGCTTACTGCGCGGCGTGAAATCGGCAGAGTTCAGCTTGGTGGGTATACCTTTGCCTACCACCGCTTCAATTTTGTAGAGAATCTCGTCGCGGGTAATTCCGTGTTTGCTGAGCGCGCGAAACGCCATGGAGTTGCCCGAGGCGGAACTACTGTCCTCCGACAATAATCCGCACAGGATATGTTCACTGCCTATATAAATGTGTCCGAGAGATTGCGCGGTCTTGACAGCGGCGTTCAGCCCTGCATTGGCTTTTTCGGTGAAATCGTTGAATTGAAGCATAGTTCTTGTACTTCCTTTACTGTAATACATTATTAGACCTGTCCGCGAACTCGCTCGCGGTGAATTTTGGGCGAATTTCCCGCCATACTTCGTTACATTTTCTTGTAATGCACAAAGCATTACTGTAAAAACTCGCCTCGTCTGACGAAAAATTCGCTTCAAAATTTCACTCGCTCGGAGTTCGCGGATAGGTCTATTATAGGCTGTTTTAGGCTTTCTTAAACAGTATATTGTACATTTTGCGTCAATAGACCTGTTAAAAATTAGTATAAAAGCCTTCTCGAAAAAAATTTTTTTAATTTTTTTGGAAAAAGGTATTGACATTTGGAAAAAACCATGATACACTACGTATTAGCACTCATTCAACGAGAGTGCTAATATATATAATTTATATATATAATGCCTAAGGGAGGCTGTCGAATGTCGGTCAACGAACGCAGATTCAAAATCTTAGAAGCGGTTATCGACGAATATATCAAGAACGGTGAGCCGATTGGTTCCAAGTTGCTCGCCGGATTGTTAGACTTCGCGGTCTCCCCCGCCACAATCCGTAACGAGATGGCTCAACTCGAGCAGGAGGGCTATCTTGAACAGCCGCACACGTCGGCAGGGCGGGTTCCTACGGTCAAGGGTTACAGGGTATATATAGAGAACCTGTCAACCGACCGCAACAGCGTTTTGTCCGATGAGGACAAGGGCATTATTGACTCGGCGGTACGCGGCATTTGCGGCGACACTGACGAGCTGATTATCGAGAACGCAGGCAATGCGTTAGCAGAGCTGACTAAGTGTGCGGTGGTATCGTCGCATAATTTAGCGAAGTTTTCGGTAATCACCAAAGTTGACGTGATTCCCGCAGGGAAGCGAGTATATGTGCTTTTACTCGTGACTTCCGGCGGAGGAATCAAGAATCGTGTGTGCAGGTTATCGTTCGACCTCAATCACGAACAGTTGGCGTTTTTTACGGAGTTCGCCAACGAGAACCTTTCGGGGGTGAATCCGCAACACCTCTCCCCCGAATTTATCGAGCGAATGGGTTTGGCTTTAGGGACTTATATGGCGTCGTTATCGCCGTTGCTCAAAGCAGTGGCAGACCTCTCGGGGGAGATGACGTCCAGCCGGTTTAAGTTTGACGGTCAAAACCACCTGATTGCTTTTGAGGATTTGCATAAGAAAGAGATATTGTCGATTCTTGAAAGTAAAGGGGCGTTCACCGAATTTTTAGACAATGCGTTCTCCGAAATCAACGTGGTGTTAGGAGGAGAGGAGTCAGACACTTTTGCGGTCAGCAATTCGGGGCTAATTGCAGGGAGCTATCAAAAGCACGGACAAACGGCGGGAAGTTTTGGCGTAATCGGGCCGATGAGGTTGGATTATAAGAAACTCATTCCTTATGTGGATTATTTTGCCGTCGAAGTCACCAAACTGCTGTCGGGTACCGAAACCGACACCGAGGAAAACCGATAAGTTCACCTCGTATTAAATTTGACCGTATGAATTTATGGTCGTTCCCTTAAAGTGCTTACGCTCTATACAGAAGCAAAGCCGGGAACAGAAATTTTGGAGGAAATTATGCAAACTACAGGGATTGTAAGAAAATTGGACGATTTGGGAAGAATCACTATTCCGCAAAACATCAAAAGGCGGCTCAACATCACAGGCGGCGACAAGTTAGAGGTGTTCTTGTTGTCAGACGGCGTAGCGTTTAAGAAATACTCGGCACTCGGCGAGAACGAGATTTCGCGCAAATGCTGTGTTGAGCTCCGTAAATCGACAGGCAAACTTTGTTTCGTAGCAGATAAAGAAGGCGTTATCGTTTCCGGTGCGGAAGATGACGAGGGCAGAGGGCTCAAAAATAAAGAGCAGATGAAGAAAGTGATTTCAAAAGGCGAGCGTTACAACGGGCTCAGCGCGGATAAGTCAGAGTGGATTACCATGATTCCGATTGGTGAAAAAGGTTCGGTAGGCGGCGTTTTTGTAGCGGTTCACGGGAAACAAGAAGACGCGTCGGTTCACACCATTCTTGATTACACCGCTGCAGTGATTGGAGCGCACGAGGCTTGTTAAACGCATGAACATAAGAACATACGTTAAAATTTGACGGAATTTTGCCACACTAAGGCTGTTGGTATATGTTCTAAAAGGCAAGGAGATGGGAAAAAGTGAAAAAGAACAAGAAGAACGAAGACACGTTTACAATAACGGAGGAGGCGAACGTCGCCTCTTCCGACTCCCCCGGGGTGGAAATCATTGACCCCGAAACGGCAGATGAGGCGCAGTCGGAAGTTGTTCTGTTAAAGGAACAGCTTGTGCGACAAGCCGCCGAGTATGACAATTATCGCAAGCGCACGGCGCGCGAACGGTTGGAGTTAGTCCCCGAAATTACGGCAGGAAACGTCACGGCGTTTTTGCCCATTCTCGATAATATTGAGAGGGCGTTGTCGGCGGAATGCTCCGACGCTAACTACAAAACCGGTATAGAGATGATTCGCGAGAGTTTCGTCACGGCGTTGGCAAACTTGGGTGTGGAAGAAGTCAGCACTGAGGCGTTTGACCCTGCCATTCATCAGGCTGTCCAAAACGTCCCTCATGATACGCTTGAGAGCGGGCAAATCGCCGAGGTGTTCCAAAAAGGATACCGAATCGGCAACCGCGTCATTCGTTTTGCTATGGTGGCGATTGTGGAGTGAGGACAAACAAACTAAACAAGAAAAAATGCTCAATAGAGATAAAATAAATTACAAAGGAGAACAACGAAATGGCAAAGATTATAGGAATTGACTTAGGCACAACAAACTCGTGTGTGTCGGTTATTGAGGGCGGCGAGGCAATAGTGATTGCTAACGCCGAGGGTTCGCGGACTACTCCTTCAATCGTCGCGTTCACAAAGGACGGTGAGCGGTTAGTCGGGCAGTTAGCAAAAAACCAGTCGGTCACTAACCCCGACAAAACGATTATTTCAATCAAGCGCGACATGGGTACGAACAGAAAAGTCGATATTGACGGCAAGAAATATACGCCGCAAGAAATATCGGCGATGATTCTGCAAAAGCTCAAAACAGATGCAGAAGCATACCTCGGACAGACAGTCACCGACGCGGTGATTACTGTGCCGGCATATTTTACCGACGCGCAACGGCAGGCGACTAAAGACGCAGGGCAGATTACCGGCTTGAACGTCAAGCGCATTATTAACGAGCCGACGGCGGCGGCACTCTCCTACGGCATGGATAAGGAGAATG
Organism: Oscillospiraceae bacterium; assembly: GCA_009778605.1. Lineage (GTDB taxonomy): Bacteria > Bacillota > Clostridia > Oscillospirales > Ruminococcaceae > Ruminiclostridium_E. The sequence continues at coordinate 1,538 of WRJN01000004.1, read as the reverse complement.
AGCAAAACATCGTCGTGTATGACCTTGGCGGCGGTACGTTCGACGTTTCGGTTATTGAAATGGGCGACGGGATTCAGAAAGTTTTGGCGACTGCGGGGGATAACCGACTCGGCGGTGATGACTTTGACAAGCGAGTCATTGATTTCTTGGCGAGCGAGTTCAAAAAGTCTCACGGCATTGATTTGACGGGCGACAGCATTGCTATGCAGCGTCTCAAAGACGAGGCGGAGAAAGCGAAAATCACGCTTTCGGGCGCGGCAACCGTCAACGTGAACATTCCTTATATTACGGCGGACTCGACAGGTCCCAAACATTTGAGTGTGGACATTTCGCGCGCGAAATTCAACGAGTTGACTGCTGATTTGGTGGATAAGACAATGGCACCGCTCAAAATGGCGTTGAGCGATTCGGGGCTGAGCAAAGACGAGATTCACAAAGTCTTGCTTGTGGGCGGTTCAACGCGCATTCCCGCCGTGCAGGACGCAGTGAAGAACTTCCTCGGGAAAGAGCCGTTCAAGGGTATCAACCCTGATGAGTGTGTGGCAATGGGGGCGGCGATTCAAGGCGGGATTATCAATCAGGAGTTGGGCGGCGATTTGTTACTGCTTGACGTTACGCCGCTGTCTTTAGGCATTGAGACACTCGGCGAAGTATGCACCAAGATGATTGAGCGTAATACGACCATTCCTGTCAAGAAGTCACAAGTGTATTCTACGGCGGCTGATAATCAGTCCAGCGTGGATATTCACGTTTTGCAGGGTGAGCGCGAGTTCGCGAAAGATAACAAGTCAATCGGCAACTTCCGCCTTGACGGAATCGCGCCCGCGCCGCGTGGCGTGCCGCAGATTGAGGTTAGTTTTGACATTGACGCGAACGGAATCGTCAACGTGTCCGCCAAGGATTTGGGCACGGGTAAGTCACAGCATATCAGCATTACCGCGTCCACCAATATGAGCAAGGAGGACATTGATAAAGCGGTCAAGAATGCCGAGGCGTATGCCGACGAGGACAAGAAGCGCAAAGAAGAAGTCGAGGCGCGTAACGAGGCAGACCAAGCCGTGTTCCAGATTAAAAAGTCTATGGAAGATTTCGGCGAGAAAGTAACCGACGACGATAAGGCGAAGATTAACTCGTTGATTGAGGCTCTTGAAGAGGCACTCAAGGGTGATGATATTGATGCGGTTAAGTCGGCTAAGGAAACGCTCATGAAAGAGGCGCAGGGCATTTTCGGGCGCATTTATCAGGAGCAGGGGGCTGCGGCGGGCGGTGCTGAAGGTATGCCTACACCAGAGGATATGGCGGCGGCGGGTATGCCGAACATGGATGATGATAATGTGGTAGATGCGGATTTCACGGAGTGAGATGAATGTTATGGGCGGATTCAATTCCGCCCTAATACATAATAGACCTCTTGAGAAATTAAAATGCGGTGTCTTTGCGGTCAATTTTCCGCCATACTGCGTTGAAAATACTCGAAATGCACAAAGCATTTCTGCGTTTTTCGCCTTGTCTGACGAAAAATTGCCTTCGCAAATCCC
>WRJN01000003.1 GCA_009778605.1 Oscillospiraceae bacterium | reverse complement strand
GTTATACTGCGTTGAAAATTTCTTAAATATAAGCGTATATTCGCGAAATTTTCGCCTTGTATAACACAAAATTTATCTGCGAATAAAACGCAAATGTCAAGCGGAACTGCTATACTATACCACACACAAACCGAAATGTCAACCCTTTTTCCGAAAAATCAAAAACTTACTAAGCAGATAATTCCCCACGAAAATAAACACCTGCACGACTAATATCATCACGTCTTCACGCAACCCCAACACATACACCGTTACGTTCATGAAAACAAGCTGAACCCCCAACGTCAACAGCCGCGCGGCGTAGAACGACGCGGCTTGCCTAATCCACTCTTTTCGCCCTGAGGACTTGTTGCGGAACACGAAAACTTTGTTGACAAAAAATGCAAACGTCACCGCGCAAACCCAGCTTATGATGTCGGCGATATTCAGCTCGATGCCCGCGTAAAACGCGGCGTACCGCACGATTAGCCCCACAAGCGTAGTGCAACCGCCAAAAAAAACATACGTGACGGCTTCGCGATACTTGCCGTACAAACGCTTCAGCTTACCAATCATTGATGATTGTCTCGCCTGCCTCAAACGCCGCTAAGTTAGACACCAACCGCTCGGAATAATGCGAACGCATCTTAAAAAGATTCATGCCGTTGATACGCACAATCGTCCTGAAATCTTCTGCTTCGTAATACTCGATGAACAAGTCTTCACTGTTTTCGTCGCGGAACGTATACTTCACGCTCACAATCGGCTCAGAATCTTCGGGCAACTCGTCGGTGAACAGCTCATCAGCGCGCACGGAAATAATGAACATATACAAGTCCGCGAACCGCCCCCTCTCGGTGGAGGAATCCTTGTGCGAACCTTTGAGCAATTCGCCGTTGTGCGTGACTTGGTTTTTCTCCATGTCCCCGGTTATGACAAACACCGACTCGTTGTCAGGAGTTTTGACTGTCAGCGTGTCCACGCCGTATATGAACGGTTGTGCAAACATTTCCGCCAACAAGTCCCCGGGCTCGACATACAGCCACGGCAACAACTCCACAGGAACTAAAAACACCAGCCCCGGCGCGTAACTGCTCAATGCAAACCAATGCCCCGACTTATTGCCCGACTCGTCTTGCAAATACGTTCCGATAACCAATCGGTGAATGGTGTTACCCGTGACCGCTTCCACCATACACGTAGGCGGATTATCCCCTCCGAACATCAACCCCATCGTTTTCAACTCTTCATCATCGGGTGTCACGGTAACGATTTCGCTTGCCGACATTCCGAACAAACCGTTGACTACACCGTTTGACGTTTCAGGGTCAATTTCAAGATTCACAGGGGAGGTCAGTTTGTGGCGATTAGGCGACCGAATATCCGCCGTGTCCTGTGACTCGGGGAGCGGCTCAATAACCATTTTTTCTTGACCCGCCTCGTCCCAATCAATGCGGTTGATGATGATTCTGTCAATATCAGGGAGCGTTGAAGCCATAGGGAACATCAGGCGTTCCAACCAGTGATACTGCCCCACCATAAACACGCCCGCGTCCTGCACGCGAATGGTGTAAACGTCTTGCGATTCGCTCGTGCAAAAGTAATACTCCGTGCCGCCGGGCGCAAGATTGCCGATTAAAAATGCGTGACGCCCGCCATCTTTAAGAATAACGCCCACACGCGCCGTGTGATTCTGCGTCGTCAACCCGTATCGCTCAAGGTCAGATGCTTCTCTTTCTACAAGAGCGGTCAGGGTTAATGAACCCAACGCCACCGCCAAGTCTTTCAGTGCCGACTGATTATACGGAATATCGGCGCGCATATCCTCGGGGAATTTTTCGCTGATTTGTTTAATGGCGTAATAATCCCGAGTCGCGTCGGACACAATGAAATACCCCTCCTCGTTGTTTTGATTGACTATGTTTATGGAATTAACCTCGTTCTCCTCAAACGAAAACAAACGAATCTCATCACCTTCGCTTTGCGTGCCCACGACATCGGTTTCAATATCGCCGCCGCGTGTGACTTGCAATACGATAACCGCCGCCGCCAATGCCGCCACGAAAATTCCCGCAAACAGTATAATTTGATATTTTAGTTTCATATTTACTCCAATCGTCAAGCCTCAGGTCGGGCAAAGCCCGACCCTTTGGCTCTTGTTTTGCTTAGCTCCTTATTCTCCTCACCCACACGACAACGCCCGTAACAATCAATATAAACGGAATCACCAACGCAAAAGTGACCCCCAACGCCTCTGCTTGCCCTGCCGAAATTTCAAACATAGGAACTTTGATGGACTTAGGTGCGATTACCGGAACATCGTCGTCCTTGCCGCTCACGTCATTCATCATTGCCAGGAAAAACGCCGCATTATTCGTGCCGGGGCGTACCATGAACGCGCCCAAAAACACATTCGTGCCACCGAACACGGTAACGCTGCTCTCGAGCATATCGAAATCCCCGTCCGTGAGGTGCCGCTCCATACTGCTGCGTACGGCAATGGGGAACGAACCCGACTCCGCCGCGCTGTAGTCATACGTGTCAATGCTTTCTCCGAAAGGCACAACGTACGCGCCGAAATTCGACGACAACAGCGTACGCGTCCGCATAACCGTTTGAATCCCCACGCTCTTGGTCTCCCAATCGGCGTTGACGTAGCGCATATTATCGCCGAAAATGTTATAGCTGTCGTTGAGCGCGCTGAAATAATCGTGGGGCTGAAAATACTGCACGTCCATAGGAAGCCCCGTAATCGAAATGGGCGACGCATAACGTGAATCCCGCTGAACCACGTACGCGCGTTCAGGGGTAATGCCCCACTCATTACTCAAAAACTTATCCAATCTCGGCGTTTCGGCGGTGCTGTGTGCAAAGTAAAAGAACTCTTTGCCGAACATTCCGTCATTGTTGAGCCACTTTGAAATCTTGTTCAAAACCTCTTTGGACAAATCGGCATTAGGCGCGTTCATAATGAGAATGTCCAACTCGTTGTCAATTTCCTGCATAACTAAGTCGATATACTCCACGGTATACGCATTCAACGAGAGCAGCGCCTCCATTTGTTGTTGGCGGCTCTCGCCATGATTCGCCGTGAACGCCACCCGCACAGGTTCGGTACTGGTGACAGACATGACCGCAGACAAAAATGCACTCTCCGCCATAGTAGAAACATCTCGTTGCACATACATACCCGCGCCCATTTGCGCCATAAGCTGATACTCGTTTTCGGAAATCTGCGCGCCTGTGCGCGTGTCGTAATACGTCGCGTTGAGATAGTCTTTGCTCTTCAAAATCCGCTCACGCTCTGTATTACCTGAGCGTATAATCACCCAGTCTTTCCCCAAATCATCGTCATAATTTGACGCGAACTCGGGGTTAGTCAATATATCTACGTACTCTAACGTGACATGGTTGCCGCTCTCGGCGAACCGCTTGAGTATTTCGTTGGTCTGATTGTAGAACTCGCTAATCCCCAACGTAACAAACTCATGTTCGCGGCTGGCTACGGTAATAGTTACGCTGTCCTCCAACTCGCTCAAATACTCAGCCGTCTCGGGCAGAATCGAAAAGATTCGCTCTGCCGACGTGTCGATTGACGTTCCCACGCGCGACAAAGCCATCGAACCCAAAATGTTGACCAAAACCACCACGGCGACAAACGCCGCAGTCATCACCACAGAAAGTGTGCCGTACTTGAACCGCTTGTTGCCGAAAAAACGCACAATCGCGCGCAACGCACCTTTGACTTTGTTCATCACGCCCACCTCCGTCTCTCAAGTATGCGAACAGTGAGGAACAAGAACACCGCTACAACGCTAATAAAGAACAACACGCTCTCGAGTTCAAACATACCAATCGTGAACCGCTCATACCGCTCAAGGAGTGACAGGCTACGCAATGCGTCTGCCAAAAAACCTACTCCCGCGTATGACGCGGCAATATTCGTCAACAAAAGGCCAATGTTGAGGAAAACGCTTAATATCGCGGCAACCATCTGATTCTCGGTGAGGGACGACACGAACAACCCCGCCGACGTATACACCGCGCCAAGCAGAATAATGCCCGTCATATGCCCTAACAAAGTGAACCAGTTCAGCGCGTCGGTATACTGCGAAAGAACAATGCCGTACACAGGCATAATCGCCATGCTGATTAAAAATATGCTGTACGCGGCGGCGAACTTAGCGGTCACAAGCCCCGCCAAACTAACAGGCGCGGTGAGCGTGAGTTGGTCGGTACGCGCACGCCGCTCCTCCGACAACAGCCGCATAGTCAACAGCGGAATCGTCACCATCAGCACAAAAAACATAAGCGAGAACATAGGCGAAAAGTCCACGCTGCCCATATCCGCATCATTACTCGTCAGCGTAAAAAAGAAAAAGAACGCCCCCGAAAATATTTGACACACACCGATAAAAACATAACCTAACGGCGTCACGAAATAAGACTTTATCTCACGTCTAAAAATAGCAGTCACTTACGCTTTGCCTCCTTTAAGCTCATCAATCACATCACCCGCCGTCAATCGCAGGAAAATCTCCTCAAGTGACAACTCGTTAGACCTCATCATCAACACAGGATAATTCCGATTCGCTAACCTGCGGAACACTTCCCGCCGAATGTCCGTATCCGGCTTAGACTCGACGTGATACTCCCGCACATCGGGCGGTTCAATAACCGCGCCCGTGAACACCTTCACCACGTCTTTGACTCCGCTGAGCAACTTCTCGATTTCCGTCGCCTTACCCTCAACGCGCAAAACCACCTTAGTCGAACTGCTCCCGAGATGTTCGGACAAACTGCCCGCCGTATCATCAGCGACGATTTTGCCTTTGTTAATAATCACGATTTTGTCACACACCGCCTGCACTTCGGGCAGAATGTGCGACGATAAAATCACCGTATGATTCTTGCCGAGTTTCTTCACAAGCGAACGAATCTCGATAATCTGCTTAGGGTCAAGCCCCACCGTAGGCTCGTCCAAAATCAGAATGGGCGGATTGCCGACGAGTGCCTGCGCCAAACCCACGCGCTGTTTATACCCCTTAGAGAGGTTGCGAATCAGCCGCCGCCGCATATCGGTAATCTTGACTAATTCACAAATTTCGTTCAAATGCGAATTACGCGGCAGTTTCGCTTTCTTGAGCGCGTACACGAACCGCAGATACTCCTCAACGGTCATATCGCCGTATACAGGCGGGTGTTCAGGCAAATACCCGATTTTGCGCTTCGCCGCGATTGGGTTCTCCAAAACGTCAACGCCGTCTAACATAGCGCGTCCACCCGAACTGGAAATATACCCTGTGAGAATGTTCATGGTGGTGGATTTCCCTGCGCCGTTGGGTCCCAAAAACCCGAGTATACTGCCTTTTTCGGCAGTAAACGAAATATTATCAACGGCTTTGTTATTGCCGTAATTCTTAGTGAGATTTTTTACTTCAATCACAGCAACTCCATCGCTTCTTTCACACGTTTAATACTCTCGTCGCGCCCGAACATCACGCACACGTCCAACCCGCCGCCGGGTGCAGTCGTCTTACCCGTGAGAGCGACTTGCAGCGGATACAAATACCAGCCGACTTTACGCTCGTTCGCGGTGGCGACCGCTTTGAACGCCTCAAACAAGTCATCTTTAGAAAAGGTTGCGGTATCAGTCAAGACAGTCAAAGCCTCGCTAAGGGCCTCTAACGCCGTATCGGGCGCAGTTTTCATTTTCTTGTTCATATACACGTTAGGCGAATACTGTCCCACGCCTGCAATAAAATCCACCTGTGCTGTAATGTCACCCAACACTTCCGTACGCGGCTGTAACGCCGCACACAACACGTTATAGTCAATGTCCGCTTGAGGCACGTACGGTTTCGCCAACGCAACAAACGATTCAAGCGACAATCGGCGAATATGCTCCGCGTTAATAGCGCGCATTTTCTCCGCGTCGAATATAGCGGGAGACTTAGAAATACCCGCCGTCCCAAACGCGCTGACTAACTCTTCTAAAGTCGTGAAAATTTCGCGTTCGGAATCGTCGCCTTTGGGCGACCATCCGAGTAACGCGATATAATTGATAATAGCAGCCGTCAAGTACCCCTTGTCCTTGAAGTCGCTGAAATACGCGTCACCGTCCCGCTTAGAGAGCTTGTGCGTCGCGTCGCGCATAATCTGCGGAACATGAACGTACGTCGGCACGTCCCACCCGAATGCCTCATACAAAAGGTTGTATTTGGGCGTTGACGACAAATACTCATTCCCGCGAATGATGTGCGTGATATTCATGGCGTGGTCGTCGATTACGTTAGCGAAATTATACGTGGGCATACCGTCTGACTTAATTAAAATCTGGTCTTCAATCTCGGTATTAGGCACGGTTATTTCCCCGTAAATGCTGTCCGTGAAACTCGTCGAACCCTCATCGGGCGTTTTCTGCCGAATGACTAAACTAACCGAATTTTTCTGCAAATGACGACAGTTACACTCCTCATCGTCGGGATTGCAATAACAGTAATACGCCGCGCCTTTTTGCACTAACTCAAGAGCGTATTTCATGTAATCGCCCTTGCGCTCACTCTGCACATACGGCGCGTAATCGCCGCCCACGTCAGGACCCTCGTCCCACGTCAAGCCACACTCCCGCAGTGTCGAGTAAATCACGTCTACTGCCCCCTCGACATATCGCGATTGGTCGGTGTCCTCGATTCGCAGAACAAAACTTCCACCGTGACTCCGCGCGAATAACCACGCATACAGCGCGGTACGCAGATTGCCTAAGTGCATGAACCCTGTAGGGCTGGGCGCAAACCGTGTTCTAACTTTCATTTTTATAACCATACCCTTCTATCTTAATCGTAAGACAAATCTTCTTCTTATTAGACCTCTTGCGAAATTAAATGCGAGGGGATTTGCGAAGGCAATTTTTCGTCAGACAAGGCGAAAAACGCAGAAATGCTTTGTGCATTTCGAGTATTTTCAACGCAGTATGGCGGAAAATTGACCGCAAAGACACCGCATTTTAATTTCGCAAGAGGTCTATTATATATCAAGTTTTATCTTGGAGTCTTGAAAACCTTTCTAATATCTAAATCTATTTGTTTTTTCAACTCGTCTATTGAGGCGAACTTGCGTTCTTCCCGTACAAACTCATGTAAGATTACCGTGGCAGCTTGCCCGTACAAGTCAAAGCTGAACCCGGGAATGTGCGTCTCCATCGTGACGCGTTTGCCGTCAGACACCGTGGGTTTATTACCGATGTTGGTGATTGCCCTGTACTGCGCGCCGCCGATTTGCACACTGCTCTTATACACGCCGAATCGCGGCAAAACGCACGTTTCGGGCAATGTCTGGTTAATTGTCGGGAAGTCGAGCGTCCGCCCGAGTTTCGCCCCCTCCACAACTTCGAGAGTATACCGCAAATCGTACCCCAACAACGTATTCGCCGCCGCTATATCACCGCTGCGAATCGCCGCGCGAATGCGCGTGGAACTGATGGCTTCGCCGCCGACTGTCACGGGCTGCACAACGCTGACCTCCACGCCGTACCGCTCACACAGCCGCCGTAATTCGTCCGCGTCGGCACTCGCGCTTTTCGCGAACCGAAAATCACACCCGCAGGCGACACGCTCTGCGTTCATCTTGCCGACTAATATGTCCCGTACGAACTCCTCCGCCGACAAGTCCTTAACGCTGTTGAAATCGGACGAATAAACGAACTGTATACCCAACTCCCGCAATCGCGCAAATTTGTTCATACAAGGCTGAATTAGTGAATGTTCATGCAATGCCGCAAACGTGAACACCGCCGAACGCTCACTCCCCAAAACCGCCCCAATGACTTTGGCGTGCCCGAGGTGAACGCCGTCAAACATTCCTAACGCGACAGCGGTTTTTTTTTCGTTATCAATCCCCATAATTAAACCTCTGCGTAATTGCCACCGAATGGTCGGGTTCAATTTTCGCTAACGCGACGATTCTCCCCGACACGTCATACACCGAATACGTCCCGTCGTACACCCGCTCAAAGCGCACATAATCGGCACTCAACGTCACGCCGTTGCGAAACATCTGTGTCTGCTCCGCGTCCAACTGCGCGCGCGGATAATCAAACAATCGGCACAGCGGAATCAGCAAATCGGGCAACTTTTCGGGCGTGTTCGCGTACAATTCGCGCAGGCTCTCCAACGAATGACAATCCGCCAACGTAAACCCATTGGAGCGCGTACGTTGCAGCGCAGTCATGACCGCGCCGCCGCCGAGTTCCCCCCCGATGTCGTGAATCAACGTACGAATATACGTCCCTTTAGAACAGCTCACGCGGAGCAACCCCGATTGTTTCTCCTCGTCGAAACTTTCGATAATCAGCGAATGAATCGTCACCCTGCGTGACTCGCGCTTGATGTCCTCGTCTTTGATGCCTTTGCGCGCCAATTCATACAGTTTCTTACCGCCGACTTTCACCGCCGAATACATAGGCGGAATCTGGTCAATCTCGCCGACGTACTTCGCCGCGACTTCGCGGAAACGCTTGTCCGAAATGCTCACAAACTGTTCCGACAAAACCGCACCGCTGATGTCTTGCGTGTCGGTAGTCAACCCGAGGCGAAATGCCGCGCGGTATTCTTTATCGCAATCGGGGCAGAAGTCCACGGCTTTCGTCGCCGCACCGACAAAGGTCGGGAGTACGCCCTCCGCCATGGGGTCAAGCGTACCCGAATGCCCGATTTTTTTTGTATTCAAAAGCCGCCGCATAATCGCGATGATGTCAAACGATGTATACCCGGCAGGTTTATATACGCAAATTATTCCGTTCACAATCATAGATTGCTTTGAATCACCGCATAAATGTGCGTATATATTCAAAGCGTCCCCCATAATATTGTTGAGGCAACCTCCGAAAACCTCGCCGCATTTTCGCGGCACAGGTTTTATCCGTCATTTTGCACAAAAATACTCGTTAATACACAAAGTATTGCCTGCGTTTTTTTGTGCAAAAGCAAAAGAAGAGCAGCAGTGCGGCTGGCTCTGCCAGTCGGCAGGCTGCTTGACACTCAATTAAGCACGAAAAAATCTGCACAGCGAAAATGCACCGAGGTTTTCGGAGGTTGCCTTGAGTTACTTAACACACTCGACTTGTTTTGCAATCTCCGCTAACACAAGCTCTTTCACCTCGTCTAACGTGCCTTTTATCTTACACCCTGCCGCCCGCATATGCCCGCCGCCGCCGAATGTACAACAAATCGCCTGTGCATTTATGTTCGTGTTAGTACGCAGGGATATTTTCCATGCGTTCAGCTCTTTCGCAGGGTCACGCTCTTTAATAATCACGCCCACATCAACCCCCTCGACTTGTTTGGACAACACCGACACTCCACCCGTGTCCGCAGGGTCAATCCCCTCGAGCATATCGACAGTGAGCGTGATTACCGCGCACTTGCCGCCGTAGAAAAACTCCACCCCTGCCAACGCCTTTTGCTCTAACTCCAGCCGCTTGCGCGTTTTCATCTCAAACATCAGATAGTTTATTTTCGCCACGTCAAAGCCATACTCCATGACATCGGCGGCAATCCTGTGCGATTTTGGCGTGGTGTTGGAGAACCGAAAACACCCCGTATCGGTGGACACGCCCGTGTATACTGCCGCCGCGACTTGCGGAGTAAGCAACAATTCAACATCGTTGACTAACGCGAGAAGATTCTTCAGCTCACAAATCAAATCCCACACAACTTCCGCGCACGCCGCCGCTGATGAATCAAGCAGCGTCTGCTCTGCGTATAGCTTGTTGGAAATGTGGTGGTCTACACAAAAGTCAAACTTCGCGTACTCATGTTTCAAATCGCCGAGAAGTTCCGTGTCGGCAACATCAACCGCTACGATTGTTTCGGACACCCCCTCCGGGAAAACGTCCAACCCCGGAACAAGCGCGTCTTTGAGGTAAGCGAACCGCGGCGACGGCTCGTCCGCACAACGCAGGCGCGCGTATTTGCCCATCAAATGCAAAACCCCGCACAAAGCATAGCCGCTCCCGAGGGTATCGCCGTCGGGATTGGCATGACACAGCAGGGTAAAATAATTATTCTGCTTAAAGAATTCGGCGGCGCGGCTTAGTGTAACTTTCATAAGCGTTATTCCTTCACGTTCTTAGCGACTTTGCCGTCTAACTTTTCTAACGTAGCAACGATTGCTTCTCTCAGTTCGGCATATTGCTCTGCGTCAAGCAATGCTAACATGAGTTTCAAATTCAAGTAAAGTTCAGTATCACGCATAGTTACACCTCTTTAACCTCATTGATTTCAACTTTTCGCCTCGTTGATTTCATCAATAATCCCCGAAATTTTGTCATAATAATCGAGTGAGTTATCAGGCAGAAAAATCAACTCGGGAATCTTCCGCATCTTGATGCGCGCATTGATGTTCTTCTTGAAAATCCCCTCCGCTTTCTGCAACCGCTCCACTGCCGCAACAGTCTTTTCGCCCCCCTCAAACGTCGAGATGTAGACTTTACAGTGTGACAAATCGTTAGACAGTTCACAATGCGAAACGCTCACCACCGTATCAAAGGTAAACTCACGCATGGAAACGCCGATTTCTCTTTTAATATCCTCCGCCGTACGGCTGTTGTTCTTACTACTCATACTCATGCTGTATGCCCTCCGTTAGGAACCGCCAATAAATAAACTTGACGTTTCTCTTGTATTTATTGGCGGCTCCTTATTGCTTGACTTCTTCCATAATGAACGCCTCAAAAATGTCCCCCTCCTTGATGTCGCTGAACTTATCAAGGCTAATCCCGCACTCATATCCGTGAGCGACTTCTTTAACATCGTCTTTGAACCGTTTCAAGGTGTTGATTTTGTCCTCGAACACAACAATCCCGTCCCGCACTACGCGCATTTCACACGCACGAGTAACCGTTCCGTCCAAGACGTAGCAACCCGCAACAATCCCCGAACCGGTGATTTTGTAAACCTGCCGCACTTCAATGCGCGCCATTTCAACTTCCTTGAACTTAGGCGCGAGCATACCTTTCATCGCCGTTTCGATTTCCTCAATCGCGTCGTAGATGATTCGATACGTGCGGATTTCCACATCGTCTTTCTTAGCGTTCTCAGCCGCCGCAGGGTGCGGACGCACGTTGAACCCGACGATAATCGCACCTGACGCATTGGCTAACATAACATCGCTTTCGCTAATCGCGCCTACACCGCCGTGAATGACGCGAATCTTAACTTCGTCGTGCTTTTCGGACAGTTTTTCAAGCGACTGCCGCACTGCCTCCACCGAACCCTGCACGTCTGCTTTTACGATAATGGGCAGTTCTTTAACCGCGCCTTGCTCAATATGGCTGAACAAGTTATCAAGTGTGACTTTGTTATACTGTTTGAACTGCGCTTCTTTGGCTTCATGCTTGCGTTGCTCCACAAGCTCCCGCGCGAGTTTTTCGTCCGCGACTGCCGAGAACTGGTCGCCCGCACTGGGCACTTCGCCTAACCCCGTAATCTCAACGGGAACAGACGGTCCCGCATTCTTGACTGCCTTGCCCTTTGAATCAAGCATGACGCGTACGCGCCCCACCGCAGTCCCCGCAATCAAGACATCTCCTGTGTTCAGCGTACCTTTTTGCACCAACAAAGTCGCCACAGGACCGCGCCCTTTGTCCAAGCGCGCCTCAATGACCGTACCCACCGCCAAACGGTCGGGATTAGCTTTAAGGTCAAGGACTTCTGCCGTGAGGTTTACCATTTCAAGCAGGTTCTCAATCCCCATTCGCTTTTTAGCGGAGACTTCGCAACAAATAATATCGCCGCCCCACTCTTCTATAACAAGCCCGTGTTCAGTCAACTCCTGCTTAATTCGTGCAGGATTGGCTTCTTCTTTGTCCATTTTGTTGATTGCCACAATAATGGCGACGTTCGCCGCTTTAGCGTGGTTAATCGACTCTATCGTCTGCGGCATAATCCCGTCGTCTGCCGCGACTACGAGAATCGCAATATCGGTAATGTTCGCGCCCCGCGCCCGCATAGACGTGAATGCCTCATGCCCGGGCGTGTCAAGGAACGTGATTTTCTTGTCGCCTGTGCGTACCCTGTGCGCGCCGATGTGCTGCGTAATCCCGCCCGCTTCACCCGACGCTACGTCACTGTCGCGAATCGCGTCAAGCAAAGACGTTTTACCATGGTCAACGTGACCCATAACGACAACGACAGGCGAACGCGCTTGCAGATTCTCGTCGGTGTCCTCAATGTCCTCGAACAGACGTTCTTCCACCGTAACGATAACCTCTTTACCCACTTTCGCGCCGAGTTCTTCCGCGACGAGTGCCGCCGTGTCATAATCTATTGTTTGATTTTGGTTCGCCATTATGCCCAACATCATCAGCCTTTTTATAACTGCACTGGCTTTGACTTTCAGGCGAGACGCTAACTCCGAAATAATAATATCGTCGGGAATCATCACCTCGAGTTGTTTGCTGCGCGCTTTCTCCAACTCCAAACGAATCGCTTTTTCCACTTCCGTCTCAGGACCTCTGCGCGCCTGATGATGCCCGCCCCTGTGATGCCGCTGACCCCCTCTGCCGCCGCCGAACTTCTGCCGTCCGCGGCTGTTTGGCGCGCCGCCGCCGTAACCCCCGCTACGCCCCGTGTTACGCCCGCTTCCGCCGCCCAACTGCGGCGTTTGCTGTGCGGCAATAGTGTCATACTTTTCGTTGTATTTGTCCAACTGAACATAATTGCCGCGCGTGTCCACACGCTTGACAATCTGCTCACCACGCTGAACCGCCTCACCCTTTTGCTTCGCCTTAGGCGGGTCATTTATTTTAAGCGTTGTCACGTCTACTGCCGCTTGAACGGCTTTAGGCGTCATTTTCTTTTTAGGAGCTTTCGTTTGCTTTTCTTCCTTGACGATTGCACGCGGTTTGAGCGGCTCAACCGTCTTTTTCACTTTCGATTCAACCGCCGCCGCCGTTTCAGGCGCGTTCTCCTCGATTACCTTAGGCGGCTTTTTATTAGGAACGCCCGGTCTGCCGTAAATCGCGCTCATCTCGCCAATGGGCATAGGCGGTCGCTTAGGAGCAGGTGCAGGTGCTTGCTCACGAGGTTTGCGCTCAGCGTTCCGCGCGGCTCTGTCACCGCCCGACGCAGGTCTGTCACCTAACGCACGCGCCGAACGCGCCGCAGGTTTTGACTCGTCTTTCTTGTCTTTATCAAGCGGCTTTTCCTTAGTCTTAGGCGCAGATTTCTTGACTGTTTTCGGTTTATCGGGCTTAGACGGCTTATCCGATTTCGCGGGTTTCGTAGCGTAATAATCGTCTACATTATCCGTCACCTTATCCGAAAAAATCTTTTCTAAGACGACGTTAAGCTCGTCGAGGACAAGCGTCCCCGCCGTTTTCTTCTCCGTCCCGAAATAATTCTTGACGATTGTAACGATTTCCGAAGCGTCAACTCCGAGTTCACTCGCCGCGTCCCGCAACTTGAATTTTTGTTCCATTCAGCTCTTGCCCCTTTATTTATATACGGTCTTGCTCCCGAAACGCGCCTGCGCGTTTATTTTGTTATGCTCTCAAAAAAGCCCTTGTCTAAAACGGCAATAATGCCCGTTTTCTTGTTTAATACGTTTTGTATGTCCGTCATGGTACAGTCAAGCTCCACTAACTTGCGGTTATGCTTATCGCAATGAAACGTGATTTCTTTACGCGTTTTCTCCGACAAATCCGACGTTACCAAAACACCTGCGGCGTTGCGAATGTCCGCAACTACCGCGTCAAACCCAGTCACGAGTTTGCCCGCCTTTTTGCACAACCCCAACGTGTTCAGCGCGTTACTGTTCATTGCTCACCATGTCCTCTAACTCTTTATAAACCTCATCAGGCACTTTACGGCGCAACGCACGGTCAAAACTGCGCTTTTTCACGGCGATTTTCACACACTTCGCGTCACGGTGAATGTACGCGCCGCGCCCTGCTTTCACTCCGTGCGTCTGCGCTACGCTTGCGCACTCCGCGGGTTCGGCAAAGCCGAACTCCTTGGCACCGATTCGCACAAACGCCGACTTATCGCCCCGCTCGCGACACGCCACACACATACGTTGCGGAACGTGACGTTCATCATTCGCCATTATAAAACCCCGACTCCGGTCGAATGTCGATTTTATATCCTGTGAGCCTCGCCGCCAACTTCGCATTCTGCCCCTTGTTGCCGATTGCTAACGACAACTGATTGTCAGGCACAGTCACGGTACAGCTTTTTTCCTCAATTTCGCCGTCTTCATTCACGGGAATCTCAACATGAACGACTTCAGCGGGTTTGAGTGCCTGCTTGATGAACTCGCGCGGGTCTTCATTATACAACAGCATATCAATCTTTTCGCCGCCGATTTCGTCGCAAATCGCACTAATACGCGTACGCCCCTGCCCGATACACGCGCCAATCGCGTCCACGTTCTCGTCATTGCTCCACACCGCGACTTTGCTGCGGATTCCCGCTTCACGGCTGACTGCGCGGATTTCCACAATTCCCTCATTCACTTCGGGGACTTCTGTTTCAAACAACTTCTTGACTAAGTTGTTGTGCGTACGCGAAATACGCAACGTAGGGCGGCGGTCATTCGCCGAAACGCCCGAGATATACACCTTCACCACATCGCCGCCGCGAATCACTTCACCGGGAATCTGGTCACTCTTGAACAGCACAACTTCCGTTCCGTTGATTTCCACAAACGCATTGCCCGTATCCGGCTCGACTTTTTGAACCTTGACGTTCATCGCCTCGTTCTGCAAACTGCCCCACTGCTCAAGCAACTGGTCACGTTCGACTTCTTTGATGCCCTGCTTAATGACCTGCTTGGCGGTTTGTGCCGCAATCCTGCCGAAATGCCGTGTATTGAGTTTAATGGCGCAGGTGTCGCCTACCCTATATTTCTTGGAGATTTTGTTCGCCGCCGCTAAGTCAATTTGGTTGGCGTCGTCCTCAATGTCGTCCTCAGTCTCAACGATTTCTTTGTTAATGCAAACGTCAAACTTGCCCTTGGTAATATCTATATTAAACGTAATGTCTTCGCTGTAGGGGTAATCTTTCTTAATGGCAATCACTAACGCCGTCTGAATCTTCTCGACTAAAACTTCCGCAGAAATCCCCTTTTCTTTGGCGACCGCCGCCAACGCATCAAACAATTCTGTGTTCATGGCACTCATTGCATTTGCTCCTCTCGCTCCTCAAGCGTAACTCTTAAACACTTTTTGAGAAGAATACTTTCTTCATTTATTTTAACAGACTTATCCTGCTCATTAAATCCTTGCAAAACGCCCAAGAGCGTTTCGGTTTTGCCGTTATCAGCGCGTTTCAAAACTCGTACACGCTTACCCGTACACTGCTCGAAATGCTCCGCGTGGCGTAACCTCCGCGTAATCCCGGGCGAACCCACCTCAACAATGTCGATTTGCTCAATTTTCTCCGCGTCAATCAACTCGTTGAGCGGGCGTGTGAGCCGTTCACAAGTGTCCATGTCTAACGCGCCGTCTGAACAGTCAAACAAGACGCGCAAATAATGATATGCCCCTTCTTTTTCAAAAACAACGTCCCATAATCGACAATCGTTATCAGCCAAAAATGGCATGACGGCTTTTCTAATCCGTGATTCAATACTACCCATTAAACTCCACTATTTACAAGAACCGGAGTTTTTAACTCCGGCTCCGTTTACTATCTTACAATAGCGATTATAACACAAAAAAAGCCGCTTGTCAATACTTTTAACAAAATTTTTATTATTTCTTGACAGCGGGCGATTCACAGTGTATAATATAAGAGTAACTTACGAAGGGAGATGTAGAATAAACAATATGGATTTTTTCACCTATAAAGGACACCATTTAGTCCGCAAGAACAATAAAGTGCATTACGGCAATATGTCGGGGGATTATGTGACTGTGTTGGACATTCAGTCCACTAAAAAAGTAGACGGCGCGGGCGGCAAAAGCATTGACATTGCCGACAAAGTGCGCGTTCAGTTGTTACCCACCGATACCGAAAACTTAGACGTGAGCAAAATCAAAACCACTAACCGCGACAGCCTGTATGAAGCACTCGAAGTGGCGCATAACTGGCTGAGTAAAGCCAATTAGCCGATTCCATGATATATACACTCACCATGAACCCTTCGCTCGATTATGTCATGGAAGTTGACAAAATTAACATCGGCGGCGTCAACCGCAGTCACGTACAGCGCGTAACCGCGTCAGGAAAAGGCGTGAACGTATCGCGCGCCCTCAAAGCGCAAGGAATCGTGAGCAGGGCAATCTGCATAGTGGGCGACGGATTTGCAGGGCGAGAATTCACGCGATTGCTCAAAACAGAAGGGTTTGACAGCGTTATTGTCGCGTCTGAGGGCTGTGACACGCGCATAAACGTCAAGCTCCGCAGTCAGGCTGTCACCGAAATTAACGGAGACTTCACCGCTGACGAAATGTCCCTCGCCGCCATGACCATGATGCTTGCAGGGCTCAAACAGGGGGACTTTCTCATTATCAGCGGGAGCATTCCAAAGGGCGTACCTGCCCGTATTTACGCGGCACTGTCGGCGGAGTTGACGCTCAAAGGCGTGACTGTTGCGGTGGACACATCGGGAGACGCATTGCGCGAGGTGGTGCTGAATAAGTCCGCGTGGCTGATTGCGCCGAACGAACATGAACTTGCTCAAATAGCCGAAATGTTCCCGAAACTCGAAAACATGAACATCTTGGCGAGTTACGGCGAATCAGGCGCGACACTCACCACCGCTGACGGCGCGGTGTACACGTCTAAACCTGCACGAACCGCGCAAAACGGCTACACAGTCGGGGCGGGGGACGTGTTGTTGGCGGGATTCGTCGCATCGTTCATAAAAAGCAATGACTATGAAAAATCATTGGCCGCAGGCGTAAACGCGGCTACGGAGTATGTATGCAAATAAGTGCCAAGCAAGTAGGCTCTGCCTGCCGTGCGGAGGGCGCAAGTGCAGCGCGAACGCCCGGAGTTATAAGAGTATCAGGGCTCACCAAGAACTCAATAGTTGACGGGCCGGGGATTCGTTTTGTGGTATTCGGGCAGGGTTGTCCGCTCAAATGCCCCGACTGTCACAACCCCTCAACTCATGACTTTTTCGGCGGAGAGCTTATGGATATATCCGACATTGTCGCGCAAATTGAGAGCGACCCGCTGTTAGACGGCGTGACGTTCAGCGGCGGAGAGCCTTTCGCGCAAGCCGTGGCGTTCGCGGAATTAGCCGCGCGTCTGCCGCACCACCACATTATGTGCTACAGCGGGTATACATTCGATGAATTATACTCTCGGTCGCAATCAAAACAAGGCGACGACATTCGCGCGCTGTTGTCGCGAATTGATGTGTTGGTTGACGGGCGATTCGACAGCGTTCGCAAAACCTATGACGCGAAGTTCAAGGGCAGTACAAACCAACGCGCAATAGATGTTAAGGAAAGTTTGCAACATGGCAAAGCGATTGAAATTAGTTTGTAATGCGATATTGTTAGCGGCGACACTTTTGAGTGTTGCCGCGCTTTCAGGTTGCCGCAACGCCTCCGACGGAAGTGACGGCATTTTTGTCATTGACATTGAGGTTAATCCGAAAACCCTCGACCCGCAGACCGCCGTTGACAAAACTGCGCGACAGATTATCGCCAACATTTTTGACGGGCTGTTGCGTATGGACGAGGAGGGGGCTGTCATCGCGGGAGTATCCGAGACATACACCGTGTCTGACGACGCGCTGACGTATACCTTTTATCTGCGCGAGGGCGTAACGTGGCGGGACTCGGGGGACTTCAACCGCCCCTGCACCGCTGATGACTTTGTGTTCGCGTTTGAGCGGCTGTTCAACCCCGCAATCCGCTCACTTAACGCCGCTGACTACTACAGCATTCAAAACGCAAGGCAAATTCACGCAGGAGAGTTAGATTCCGACAGCCTCGGCGTGTCCGCCAAAGACGACTACACGCTGATTATAACACTTGAACAACCCGACGCTAACTTCCCTATTCTACTGACAATGCCGCCCGCCTTCCCAGTGAATCGGGACTTTTTCAAGCGTACACAAGGGCGGTACGGCTTGGTCTACGCTGATTGTGCAATCGCGTCCAACGGCGCGTTTATTCTGCAGGATTGGGTGTATGACCCGCACTGGTACTATGAAAACCGCATTATACTCACGCGCAACAACAGCAATAATCACACCGCGCAGTTCGGGCAAATCTATCCGCGCCGCGTGGAATTTCTCATGGACAGGGGGCGCGCGCCCGAGCGTTTCGCCAATGGCGACACCGATTGTATCGTACTTAGCGGCGAAACTGCCGCAGACTTGATTGATAAAGGTTTCTCGCACTCGGGCACTGACAACTCGGTGTGGGGGATGGGGTTCAACACGTCGGGCGTGTTCAAGAATGCCGATTTGCGCCGCGCACTTGCGTTGGCAACCGATTCGTCAACGCTCGTCACCGAACGCAGTGGTGTTTCTGCCGCAAACCGCATTATTCCCGACAGTGTACAGCTTGAAAAAACACCTGACGCCATTGCCCATGACGCTGACGAGGCGGCGCGGCTCTATGAAAGCGTTTCTCGCTTAGTGGCGGCGAACCCCGTGTTAATCGTGCCTGTGTCCTCCGAAAGTGACGTGATTTTATCACAAGTACGCTCCATAGCGCAACAGTGGCAGGCTACATTAGGGCTGTTTTGCGAAATCGTTCCTCTGTCCGCTGAAGAGTTTGCGCGGGCGTTCGCCGACGGCAGTTATGACATCGCCGCCGTCAATGCAATCGCTACGTATAACAGCCCTGCGGCAGTGTTAGAACCGATTATGGCGTGGTCAGGCGCGAAATCGAGTAAAGACGCCGCGAAACATCTTCGCCGCGCACGCACTGAGACCTCTCCGGCGAAAATCGACGAACATTTATTGGCGGCTGAAAGCGCGCTGTTACAGTCGGCGGCGTTTATACCGTTTTGCTTCGTTACCGAATATTTCTTCACCGACAACGAATGTCAAGACTTGCATTATAACGCCTTCACGGGCGGAATTGAATTCCGTAATTCTCGGCGTATATAAGCGGCACAACGCGACATAATAATGTCATGCGAATAGTTGAATTTATACAAAAAAACGTACGCGGCGATTTGCTTGACAAGGTAATGGTCGTGACGACAAAACTCGGCGATAAAGGGGCGGCGTGGGTCTTGACCGCCCTGCTCCTGATTGCAACAAAAAAACACCGTCCAATCGGTGTGGCGATGTTGGTTGCGCTGATTTTCGGCGTGTTAATCAGCGAAGTGTTGATGAAACCGTTAGTCGGGCGCGCTCGCCCCTGCGCGGAAAACCCCGATGTTGCGCTGTTAATCAAACGCCCGCGCGGATACTCGTTTCCTTCCTCACACGCGTTGGTGTCATTCGCGGCGGCGGCAGTCGTATACTGTGCGGACAAGCGGTGGGGACTCGCGGCGTTCGTGTTGGCGGCGACAATCGCGTTCTCGCGCGTGTACCTGTACGTGCATTACCTGTCCGATATAATCGCGGGCGCGTTCCTCGGTGCGGCAATCGGCGCGTATGCGCGGTACGACGTGAGATTGGCTCTGCGGAAGTGGGCATAGTAAAGCCGAACATTACTGTTCGGCTTTTTTTTAGGGATATTATTTGTTTTCATTATAATATTTATCAACTTTCCCATAAACAACGCAGTCACTCCAAGCCTGTTGAAGAAAATTTGAAATTGAAACGGAGTAAACCAACGAAACAAAGAACGGACTTTCTAAAATATCATCGTCTACATCTGTCAACGATGAAATAAGCCTAAACAATGACGACCTAAAATCTTGCACTTCTCCATCTATTTTTATAATATTATTAGGACGCCAAATTCTATATCCTGTAGGTTTCCAAAAACAATTTTCAATTTTTGTATTTTCTGTTTTGTTTGTTACTCTACCATTTGCCTCTATACGCGCTGTATTTTCTGCTATACATTGCGCTTCTACTAAAACCCTAAGTAATCTTATAATAAACTCTGTATTGGGGTCATAAATAATGGGGTCTTCGCTTTCATAAGGCGATAAATCAAAAGGAGGAACAAAAACACAATTTCTCTTGCTTGCAAACCCTAAAATATACCCTGTTTGCAATTTATGCAAATCCAATGTGGTTGTTCCTTCCACCATAGCATCTTTCATAATGCGTGTAAGAACCTTATCAGTTCGTTCTATAGCATTATCTAAAGCATTTTTATCATAATGAACCGCCGCATCGCCATATTTTATCTTACAAGTTTCAAAAAATCCTTCGGCGGTTTCCATTATAGATTTGACATCTTCAGGAGTTAAATTTTTCAAGTCCATCTGCCACCATTTTTTTTCCTTCCGCGCTACTTGGTCCATAACCCAAATTTTTAACCGCTGCAAGCATATCCAACTTTAATCCGCTGTTCACGGAACGCTTAGTGGGATGCCTTCTATGAGTTGCCGGATTAGGTGATGTATCAGTAATGGTATAAACAGCTTGGTTGTCTTTAATACTACCCATATTATTCCTCCTTCT
Source organism: Oscillospiraceae bacterium (assembly GCA_009778605.1). Taxonomy (GTDB): domain Bacteria; phylum Bacillota; class Clostridia; order Oscillospirales; family Ruminococcaceae; genus Ruminiclostridium_E. Next base: position 19,011 of record WRJN01000003.1, on the reverse strand, counting down.
TGCACTGAAAAGAACGTATTAGATTTTATGCCTCACTTGAAAGATATGTGCAAGTATGCTTAAAACTTCTGAATTATAAAGCTATTATATATGTGCATAATTGACTGTATAGTCAATTATAGCACATCGTTCAACAAAAGTCAACATTTTTCGGCAAAATTTCACAAGAAAATCACACCAGTTCAATAATCGCCATTTCAGCGGCGTCACCGCGGCGCGGACCAATGCGAATTATGCGCGTGTAACCGCCGTTGCGGTCAGAGTATCTTGGCGCGATTTCGTCGAACAGTTTCTTTGAAACGTCTTCCTTAGTCACGACTGCGAACACCTGTCTTTTTGAATGCAAACCCCGCGCTCCGTCTGCCGACGCATTCTTGCCCATTGTAATCACCTTTTCGGCAAGGCTACGCAACTCTTTCGCGCGTGTGACAGTGGTCTCAATTCGTTCATTCTCCAACAAAGCCGTCACCATACCACGCAACATCGCGTTTCTGTGAGCGGTCGGTCTGCCTAATTTTCTCATAGCCATTACTAATTCCTCCTACATATATGACGTTTCTATCGCCACGCGTGCGCGACACTGCGCCCGTTGTCCGTCAGGCTTCGGGTCGGCAGAGCCGCCCTTTGAGCCCTTGTTTTGCTTTCACATACTCTCATCGCTCGGTGCTAAGTCAAACCCTAACGAAACGAGTTTTTCACGCACTTCGTCGAACGACTTCTTGCCGAGGTTGCGGACTTTCATCATATCTTCGGGCGATTTACTAATCAAATCGTCCACCGTGTTGATTCCTGCGCGCTTGAGGCAGTTAAACGAACGGACGGATAAATCCAAATCCTCAATCGTCATTTCGAGGATTTTATCCTTGCTCTTATCCTCTTTTTCTGCCATCAGCACAGGCTGATTTATGTCGTCGGACAACTCCACAAACAACATCAAATGCTCACACAAAAGTTTCGCCGCGTATGACATTGCTTCTTTTGCTGAAATAGTGCCGTCTGTCCAAACCTCAATGGTCAGTTTATCAAAGTCAGTCCGTTGACCGACACGCGTATTCTCCACCGAATAGTTGACTTTCAAAACAGGCGTGTAGATACTGTCTATAGCGAGTACGCCGATAATCGGTTGTAACTGCAACTTATTTTTATCTGCGCTGGTGTATCCGCGCCCCGTGTCGAAAGTAAGCTCCATATTCAGCTTTGCACCCGGCTCAAGCGATGCAATGTGCGTGTTGGGCTCAACAATTTCGATTTCGCTGTCCGATTCGATGTCTCGCGCTTTGACTTCGCATTCGCCCTCGGCGTTGATATAAACCGTCTTGGGGCAATCGCCGTGCATTTTCGCCAGCAAGCCTTTGACGTTGAGTATAATTTCGGTAACGTCCTCTTTAACACCGGGGATTGTAGAGAACTCATGCTTGATTCCGTCGATTTTAACGGAGGTTACTGCCACACCCGGCAACGATGAGAGCAAAACGCGTCTTAAACTATTACCTAACGTATTGCCGAATCCGCATTCAAGCGGTTCAAGGCAGAACATACCGTAGGTTCCATCGGGTTTCAGCTTAATCGTTTCAATCTCGGACTTCTCAATTCTTTCTAACATTCAAAACCCTCCGACAGTCGTAATATTATTGCATAAACTTTATTGGTTAATGGCGCGGAGCGTCAAGCCGCCTGCTCAATAGCAGAGCCACCGACGCCGCAGCCCTTGTTTAGCTTTCGTCAAGCTGCCTGCTCGGCGGCAGAGCCACCGACGCCGCAGCCCTTGTTTAGCTTTACTTAGAATACAGCTCCACCACCAAGTTTTCTTGGATTTCAAAGTCAAGCTCTTCACGCAAGGGTTTACGCACAACTTTCGCTGAACGCCCTTCGCGGTTGATTTCCAACCATTGCGGTCCCGGTCTGCCGTGAGTCAACTCCATGATTTGCTCAAACTTAGGCGATTTTCTGCTACGCTCATGCAGAGCAACAACATCGCCCGGCTTAACCCTGTAAGAGGGTATATCCACGCGCTTACCGTTCACGGTGAAATGCCCGTGACCGACTAATTGGCGCGCTTCACGGCGAGTAATCGCCATGTTCATGCGGTAAACAACATTATCAAGCCTTGATTCAAGCAAAGCAATCAGGTTTTCGCCTGTGATACCGTCTTCCTTAACCGCGATTTCGTAGTAGCGGTAGAACTGCTTTTCCAAGACCCCGTATATAAAACGCAGTTTCTGTTTTTCTTTGAGCTGCAACCCATACTCCGACAACTTCTTGCGTGTATTGCTTCCTGCTCCGAACTTACGCCGCGTTTCCTTTTTTTGCGTGTAACCGAGCACCGCAGGGCTGATTCCCAACGACTTGCATTTCTTTGAAATAGGTTCTCTGTAAACTGCCATTGTTTTCTCCTTCAAACTCCGTATTGCGCGAGGTATTCCCGCATTGCAACAGCGGCAGAGTTGCCGCTTTTCTCCAAATACTTGATGATATCCTGCGCGGTTGCGATGGAATACACAGGAATCCCAAACTCTTTTGTTATTTGCTGAGTCGCACTCAAGTCACCCGTCCCTTTTTCCATGCGGTCAATCGAGATGTACAGCGCGACGATTTTCACATCAATGTTCATAGACTTGAACAGCTCAATCGTTTCGCGGACGGACGTTCCCGCAGTGGTGACGTCTTCTATAATCGCGACCCTGTCGCCATTCTTGGGTACGTGCCCTAAAATCAACTTACCGTCGCCGTGGTCTTTCGCCTCCTTGCGATTAAATGCAACGCCTACCTCACACTCAAGGTTGGACGCCGCCATGACCGCTAACGGAATGCCCTTGTAAGCAGGCCCGAATAACACATCAAACTCTACGCCGTGTTCGTCCATAGATTCTTCAATCATAACTCCATAAAACTCACCGAGGCGTTCAATCTGACGATTCGTCGTATACTCACCCGTGTTAATGAAATAAGGGGATTTGCGCCCGCTTTTGAGCGTGAACTCGCCAAAAAGCAACGCGCTGCAATCCTGCATAAACGTCAGAAACTGCTTTTTCATTCTGTCCATGACTAAACCCGACGACGTTTAGGCGGTCTGCAACCATTGTGCGGAATGGGCGTCACATCTTTAATCATACGCACTTCAAGACCCGCAGTTTGCAACGCACGAATCGCCGCCTCACGCCCTGAACCCGGACCTTTGACGTAGACTTCAACGGTCTTGAGCCCATGCTCCATTGCCGCTTTCGCCGCAGTTTCCGCAGCGGACGACGCCGCGAAAGGAGTAGATTTCCTCGAACCCCTGAACCCTAATCCGCCTGCCGACGCCCACGAAAGAGCATTGCCGTGCAAATCGGAAATGGTCACGATTGTGTTGTTAAAGGTAGACTGAATATGCGCCGAGCCGTTCTCGATATTCTTGCGCTCGCGCCTTCTGCGGATTACTGGTTTTTTACCGCCGCCTTTTTTAGTAACTGCCATAAATATCTCCCATCAAAACTTGATATAAACAAGCAAAATCCATACACCGAACCGCTGACGATTCGGACGCAACTCAACCTATTTTTTCTTGTTAGCAATAGTCTTTCTCGGCCCTTTGCGTGTGCGCGCATTCGTTTTAGTACGTTGACCGCGAACGGGCAAGCCTTTACGATGACGAATCCCGCGGTAACAGTTAATCTCAATCAACCGTTTTATGTTAAGCGCGGTTTCACGCCGAAGGTCACCCTCCACCATATAACCGTTGGCGTCAATCACTTCACGGATTTTCGCTTCCTCGGCATCGGTGAGGTCTTTGACCCGCGTATCGGGATTGACACCCGCCGCCGCTAAAATATCGTTCGCAGTTTTCCTGCCTATTCCGTAAACGTAAGTTAAGCCGATTTCAATACGTTTCGCTTTCGGTAAGTCTACCCCTGAAATTCTCGCCATTATAAATTTCCTCCAGATTATAAATCCTAACCCCTAATTGTCCGTCACCCTTGACGTTGTTTGTGTTTCGGTTCCTTACAAATCACCATAACACGTCCGTGCCGTTTGATAATCTTGCACTTATCGCACATGGGTTTCACAGATGGTCTTACTTTCATTTTTTACTCCCCCTCACTTGGCGCGCCATGTTATGCGCCCCTTAGTCAAATCATACGGCGACATTTCAATCGTTACTTTATCGCCCGGTAATATGCGTATATAGTTCATTCTGAGCCGTCCGCTTACGTGAGCGAGGATTTTATGCCCGTTAGAAAGCTCAACCCGAAATGTCGCGTTAGGCAATGCTTCACTTATCACGCCTTCTACTTCGATTACATCATCTTTAGCCAAAATCTCCGCCTCCCTCATTATCTTTCAGATTACCGCCGAAGTTATACTCCCACAACGCTTTGCGTAACGACTTATCGGTGGAATACTCCGCCTCAATGGTTTTCCGCGTCAACTCAACGTGTTTAATATTCTTTTTCTTAGGCGCGTTCAGCTTACGTCGTCGCCCGTCCGCGATATACACGAACCCCGACTCCTGCCGCACGACTGCGTACCAGCTTCCCTTGTCGTGACCCGCCGCGCTTTTACATAATATATAGTTATTCATACTAACTTAGTCATCACCAAAGGCTCATCTTTAGTAATCAAGATTGTATGTTCACAATGTGCCGACAATTTGCCATTCCCCTCGACCACCGTCCACTTATCGCGCAGAATCTTTGTTTCTCTCGTTGAGGCGTTCACCATCGGCTCAATCGCAAGCGTCATACCCGGCGTTAGCCTCGGTCCTCTGCCCGCTTCTCCGAAATTCGGAACGCTGGGGTCTTCATGCAAATCCCTGCCGACTCCGTGCCCGAAATAATCTTCGGGAATATAGTAACCGCCGCCCTCTAACCGAGTTTGAATCGCGTGTGCAATATCGCCGATTCGATTCCCTGAATACGCCTGTGCAATCGCATCGTCTAACGACTTCTCGCACGTTTGCACCAAATCACGAGTGCGCTGTGCGACCTCGCCGCAAAAGAACGTAGCTGCATTATCGCCGTGATACCCGTCTTTGCACGCCCCCACGTCAATGCTCACAATATCGCCTTCTTTAAGGTATCGTCTTTTGGAAGGAATACCGTGTATCAACTCTTCATTGATTGAAATACAAGCGTTACCGGGGTATCCGTACAATCCGCGAAAGGACGCTTTTGCACCTCTGTTCTTAATGAAGTTACCTATTTCACGATTCAGCTCCCACGTACTCATGCCTGGGACAATCAACTCGCCTGCGTGCTTGAGTGCTAACGCCGAAATCTCGGCAGACTTACGCATAATCGTAATTTCGCGCGGTGTCTTTATAATAATCCGCGAACCGTTTCGTCGGCGTGGAAAACCAATCATGCCTTACCTCCGACGATTATTAACAACCGATTGCCTCGAAAGTCAGCCGTTTGGTGTCCTCAATCTCAATTTGCCCCTCGACGGTTTTAAGTTTACCGAGTTTGCCGTAGAAATCCAACAACGGCGCGGTTTTCTCGTGATAGGTTTTGAGCCGCGATAACACGGTTTCAGGAACGTCGTCCGCTCTTTGGACGGCGTTACCGTCGCAAGAATCGCACTTCCCGTCAACCTTAGTAGGCTTATAATCCACATGATATGACGCGCCACACTTGTCACAGACACGTCTGCCGCCCATTCTCTCACAGATACGGTCATCGGGAACAGCAATCTCAACCGCTAAATCAATTTTAATGCCCATATCCTCAAGTGCTTGCGCTTGCTCGACTGTGCGAGGGAATCCGTCAAGAATAAACCCGTCTTTGCAGTCTTCCTGCGCCACTCTGTCTTTAATAATCCCGATTACGACTTCATCGGGAACAAGGTCGCCTCTGTCCATATACGCCTTAGCCGAAAGACCCGCGTCGGTACCGTTTTTCACAGCTTCGCGCAACATATTCCCCGTAGAAATCGGCGGAATGTTCATTTTCGCGCTGACGTACTCCGCTTGCGTGCCTTTACCCGAACCCGGCGCACCTAAAAAGATTAGTTTCATTATAACACCTCACTGACAGATTTTCTGTCGAAATTAGCAACCGCTTTTCCTTATTTTATAGTCGGTTAAATTCAATTTTGCGAGACTATTTTGGAGTTAATCAACTATATTATGACTTACTCCAAGAATCCCTTGTGGTGACGCATCATCATTTGGCTCTCGAGCGTTCTCATTGTTTCGAGCGCAACACCGACTACGATGAGTACGGTTGTACCACCTAACGACAACCCTTGAATCCGCTGACCTGTCAGGTCAGTGATGTTGGAGAATGCAATGGGGAAAATCGCGACAATCCCGAGGAAGATTGCACCGATAAACGTAATCTTCGACAACGAGTTGTGGATAAAGTCTGATGTCGGTTTGCCCGGGCGATACCCCGGAATCGCGCCATTGTTTTTCTTGAGGTTGTTGGCAATTTCCACAGGATTATACTGCACCGCAACATAGAAATAATTAAACCCGATAATGAGGAGGAAATACACCACCGCGTAAATCCAACTCGTGGAATTGAACAGCTCAAAGAACTTCGCCCAAACACCGCCCGAACCGGGTGGGTGTGTCATTGGTGTAATCTTGAAAAAGTGCAGAATCGTCTGCGGTAAACTCATAATGGACATCGCAAAGATAATGGGCATAACCCCCGACATCGCGACTTTAATCGGAATGTGTGAGCTTTGACCGCCGTACATCTTACGCCCGACTTGGCGTTTCGCATACTGCACGGGAATCCGCCGTTCGGCGTTGGTCATGTGGACAACGAACCCAATCATCGCGATATAGATAATCAGAATCAACGGTACGTACACGATATTTTGCCATCCGCCGTCACGGGCAGTCATGACTTTAATCAAGTCTCCTATTTCCTTAGGAACACCCGAGATAATCCCCGCAAACAGTATCATAGAAATACCGTTACCGATTCCCTTATCGGTGATTTGCTCACCGAGCCAAATAATCAGCGACGCCCCCGCCGTGAAACAGCCGATAATAACTATCATTTCCATGAACCCGTAGAAACCGCCCTCAGCCGCATACCGTAAAGCCTCGGTGTATCCCACAATCATGTCGTTTTCCACGATAGGGATTTCGTTCATGTTCACGAGTACGAAATAGAACGCAGTCGCTTGGAAAATCCCGATTGCCAACGCCAACAGCTTGATAATCTTATTGATTTTCTTTTGACCCGCCTCGCCCTCTTTTTGCATACGCTCTAATGCGGGAATCGCCACCGTCAGCAACTGCATAATAATCGAGGCGTTGATATACGGCGTAATGGACATCGCAAACAACGTCCCCCGCCCGAGCGCGCCCCCGGTAATCGCATCAAAATACTGCATTAACGTACCGTCGCCCCCTAATAACCCCGACATAGCGTTGGGGGTGATAAAGGGAACTAATATATGTGAACCTATACGGAAGATTAAAACGATAAACAGCGTAAAAAGCATTTTTTTACGTAAGTCGGCAATCTTCCACGCGTTAATGAATACACCCATTCATATAGTCCTTTCGTGTTTGCACTCCATGAGTTTATGCTTTGCTAAATTTAGCCTTCTCTTCCGCGCGTTTCTTCGCGTTTGCGTTATTGGGGAGGAACTTCGCTTTCTCGGGAAGTGCTTCAATGCTCCCACCTGCCGCCTCAATTTTCGTTTTAGCAGTCTCTGAAAACTTCGTGACTTTAACCGTCAGCTTTTTGGATATGCTCCCCATACCAAGAACTTTGATTCCGTCTAACGGTTTCTTGACTAACCCCGACTCCATAATAGCCGCTTCATCAACCACAGCACCGCTCTCGAACCGCTTTTCCAAGTCCCGAACATTAACAACGGCATACTCGGTTTTGAAGATGTTGTTGAATCCTCTTTTAGGCATACGCCTTGCGAGTGACGTTTGACCGCCCTCAAACCCCGGACGAACACCGCCGCCCGCGCGTGCCCATTGACCTTTGTGTCCTTTACCGGACGTCTTACCCCAACCGGAACCGTGACCGCGCCCGATGCGTTTTGTTTCTCTGTTAGAACCCTTAGCGGGTGATAATTCATGCAATTTCATTCTAAAATACCTCTACACGCCTTTCCGAGAAAAACCTCGTACTGCGGCTTATTGCACCTCTATTAAATACGAGATGTGCCTGATTTTACCGTTAGTCGCGTCATTGTCGGGTTGCTCGGTAATGTCGCCGATTTTCTTTAACCCGAACGAATGTGCAGTTGCGATATGTGAATCTTTACGTCCAATCAAGGACTTTATAAGTTTAATTTTCTTCATAAGTTACACCCCGCTTTCTACATGGAGCTACTGCCCCGAACCTCTTACCTACGACGTTTTAGCCGTCAGAATCTGTTTTGCGGTTTTGCCGCGCAACGCCGCAACTTCGTCAGCGTTTCGCATAGACATCAGCCCTTGCAAAGTCGCTCTCACGACATTACAGGGATTGTTTGAGCGCAAAGACTTCGTACGAATATTACGAACCCCCGCCGCCTCAACAACTGCACGTACGGGCCCGCCCGCGATAACGCCGGTACCCTCTGGTGCAGGCTTGAGCAAAACTGCCCCCGCGCCATACTTGCCCACGAACTCGTGAGGAATCGTGCTGTCTTTGAGCGTGACTTTCACTAAATTTTTCTTAGCGTCCTCAATCCCTTTACGGATTGCGTCGGGTACCTCATTAGACTTGCCTATACCCATACCAACAACGCCGTTACCGTCTCCCACAACGACTAAAGCAGAAATTTTCATAATCCGCCCACCCTTAACCGTTTTAGAAACGCGTTTAATATTTACCACCTTTTCGGTGAGTGTAAAATCCGCTGCATTTAATAAAGCCATCTTTTCCTCCAAAAATAGAAACTTCGGTTATCCCTAAAACTTCAAGCCGCCTTCGCGCGCACCGTCAGCCAACGCCGCAACTCTACCGTGATACACGTACCCCGAACGGTCGAACACGACTTCGGTAACGCCTGCTTTCTTGCCTTTTTCGGCAATCGCCAACCCAATTTTTTTCGCCGCCTCGACGTTGCCGCCATACTCAGTGAACGCCTTATCGGTGGTTGACGCCGCGCATATAGTCACGCCTTTATCGTCGTCGATGAGTTGCGCGTACATATGACACGCCGAACGAAACACGTTCAAACGAGGGCGAGCGGCAGTCCCGCTGATTTTACCTCTCACACGTTTATGTCTGCGTAGCCGTCCCGCATTTTTATTCACAGGTTTAATCATTTTTAGACCATACCTTTCCGCCACCAACGTGACACGAAAATACTTTCCTCCAATTAACGAGGATTTAATTTCAACCTAATCAATCTCTCTATAATCAGCCTATCATTAAGCCATTGTTATACGTCGGCTTACTTTTTACCCTTAGCCGCTTTACCTTCTTTACGTTTGACTACTTCGTCAACGTATCTCACACCTTTGCCTTTGTATGGCTCAGGCGGACGAATAGCCCGTACTTCAGCCGCAAACTGCCCGACTTTCTGATTATCAATCCCGCTAATCACAATCCGAGTAGGCGATGGTGCTTCAATGGTAATGTCATCGTTATCCGAAACAACCACAGGATGCGAGAACCCCAAAGTCAAATCCAAATCCTTGCCTTTTTTCTGGCAACGATACCCGACGCCTTGAATCTCTAATTCTTTCTTGAACCCCTGCGTAACACCCACAACCATGTTGTTGAGCAAAGTCCGCGTGAGTCCGTGGAATGAGCGGTCAGCCTTGCTGTCCGTCGCAGGTGTAACGGTGACTGTACCGTCGTTCAGCGCAATCTTCATAGACGGCTTGAACTCTTTGGTGAGCGTGCCTTTCGGACCTTTCACCGTAACACAACATCCGTCAATCTTTACATCTACTCCCGCAGGAACAGAAATAGGCATTTTCCCTATACGTGACATTTTAACTCCTAATCCGGGCACGTTCACTACACGAACCACGTAACCCTTTCCTTTTTCAACGCGAAACATCAGCCCGCGCCCTACAAAGTTTGCGCGTTCAGCCTACCACACGAAAGCTAAGACTTCGCCGCCGACATTTTCGGCTCGCGCTTTTCTATCGGTCATTATCCCTTTCGAGGTGGACACAATCGCGATACCTAACCCTTTCATGACTTTGGGCATCTCTTTAGAATTAGAATAAATTCTAAGACCGGGCTTAGAAACACGGCGCAATCCGGTAATGACTTGTTTCCTGCCCTCAACATATCGCAAGGTGATTCTAATCACACCTTGTTTGTTGTCCTCAATCATTCGGAAACTCTTTATATATCCCTCGTCTTGCAAAATCTGAGCGATTTGCTTTTTCTCGTTAGAACGAGGAACATCAACAGTGGGGTGTTTCGCTGCATTGGCGTTACGTATTCTTGTCAGCATATCCGCAATTGTATCGGTAACTTGCATTATTTTTCCTCCATAGGTAATAATGGTTTTAAGTGATTCTATTCCGTCATGACTGACGGTTTACCAAGACGCTTTTTTAACGCCCGGTATATGACCTTTATACGCTAATTCTCTGAAACAAATCCTGCAAATCCCGAACTTACGCAAGTAAGCGTGCGGGCGACCGCAGAGTTTACACCGATTATACGCACGCGTCGATGCTTTGGGTTTACCCAACTCTTTGGCGATAATTGCACGTTGTTGCTTAGCGACCATTGATTTCTTAGCCATTATAAATACTCCCTACCCTCTAAACCTTAGCAAACGGCGCACCCATGAGAGTGAGCAACTCTTTTGCCTCTTCGTCCGTTTTCGCAGTGGTGACAAAATTAATGTCCATACCGCGAATCGTGTCAATCTTGTCATACTCGATTTCAGGGAAAATCAACTGTTCTTTAATACCCACCGAGTAGTTACCGCGTCCGTCGAAAGAGTTAGGGTTAATCCCCCTAAAATCCCTTACACGAGGCAGCGCCACATTGAAGAGCCTGTCAAGAAACTCGTACATAATCTCGCCTCGGAGCGTCAGCTTAACGCCGATGTTATTCCCCTCGCGCAGCTTAAAGTTCGCGACCGACTTCTTCGCTTTACACACGACAGGCTGTTGCCCGGTAATCGCTTTCAAATCCTTCATAATGCTCTCGATTACTTTAGGATTGTCCTTAGCCTCGCCGCAACCCACGTTGATGGTGATTTTATCAATCTTGGGAACTTGCATCACGCTTTTATACGCGAATTTCTTGAAAAGTGCGGGAAGCACCGTTTCTTTATAATACGTCTTCATTCTTGCCATTTGTAATTACTCCTTTACGGACGCAGAAACTCTAAATCATTTCCACGACTCCGACTTTTTAGACGGGTTTATCGCACTTCTTGCACACACGAATTTTTTTAGTCACGCCTTTGGTTTCCTCGAACCGATGTCCTACCCGAGTAGGCGAATCGCATTTAGGGCACACAAGCTGAACTTTGCAAGCATAAATCGGAGCTTCCGCCTCGATAATACCGCCGGGTTCGCCCACTCTGCGCGGTTTAACGTGTTTTTTTACCTTGTTGATTCCCTCAACAATAACTTTACCCTCTTTCGGGCTGACTCCTACAACCTTACCTGTACGGCGTACACCCGGCTTAGAGAATTTATCTTTATATTTTCCCGTTCTTAAAATAACGGTATCGCCTGTTTTAACGTGTAACTGATTCATTTTTCAGTCCATCCCTTTCTGCCACCTGCGTGACATGAAACTCTTTCATTCATCACACGAGAAATCGCAACAATTCTTGCCCTCAATCCCTAATATACAATGTCCAAAAGCTAAACTGTCAACCGCCTGTTATGTCAAAGCACTTCCGGAGCAAGCGAAAGAATCTTAACGTATTCTTTTTCTCTCAACTCGCGCGCTACCGGACCAAAAATCCGTGTTCCTCGCGGATTCTTGTCGTCTTTGATAATAACTGCCGCATTCTCGTCAAAACGAATATACGTTCCGTCGGCTCTGCCAATGGCAGACTTGGTACGCACAACGACGCATTTCACAACTTCGCCTTTTGACGCCGTTCCGCCCGGATTCGCTTTCTTGACTGACGCAACAATCACATCACCAACACCTGCATATCTCTTACGAGTCCCACCCAACACACGAATGCACATGACTTCTTTTGCACCTGTGTTATCGGCGACTTTCAATCTCGTTTGCATCTGAATCATCTTTTCACACCTTCTTCCCTAAAGACCGTTTAGAGTTTACTTCGCACGCTCGAGAACATTCACCAAACGCCACCGTTTCTCTTTCGAGAGCGGGCGAGTTTCCATAATCTCGACTTTGTCGCCGATGTTACAGGTGTTTTCTTCGTCGTGTGCCTTAAACTTAATCGTACGCTTCACGATTTTCTTATACATCGGGTGACGGACGTTCTCAACAATTTCGACTACAATCGTCTTGTCCATCTTATTGCTCGCGACCACACCGATTCTTGTTTTTCTGAGGTTTCTTGCCTTTTGTGCAGTTTTAATATCACTCATCGTTTATTCTTCGCCCCTCTCAGCTACTCGCAACGTCTAACTGACGTTCGCGTTGCACTGTTTTAACTATCGCAATTTGCCTTTTCACAGCCTTGAGTCGCATAGGATTATCAAGCTGATTCACGGCAAGCTGAAACCGCAGATTAAAAAGCTCTTGCTTCAGGTCGCCTGCTTTTTTGTCAAGCTCTGCCGCAGAAAGGTCTCTGAACTCTTTAACACTTTTCATTATTCATTACCCTCCTCTGCCGCAACCTCATCGCGCTTGACAAACTTACACTTCACAGGAAGTTTGTGCATTGCCAACCGCATTGCTTCGCGCGCCGTTTCCTCGGGAACGCCCGCAATCTCAAACATAACTCTGCCGGGCTTAACCACCGCAACCCAATACTCAGGCGAACCTTTACCTGAACCCATGCGTGTTTCTGCAGGTTTCTCCGTAACTGGTTTGTGTGGGAATATTTTAATCCAAACTTGACCGCCACGCTTGATATAACGTGTCATCGCAATACGCGCGGCTTCAATCTGATTAGAAGTAATCCAAGACGGTTCAAGGGACTGCAACCCATATTCGCCATGACTGACCATGTTGCCGCGAGTGGCTTTCCCGGTCATACGTCCGCGATGTTGCCGTCTGTACTTCACTCTTTTAGGAATAAGCATATTCTATTCCTCCTTATATATTTCACAACTCCGAAAACCCTCGACCTAAGCCACTGATTTTCTCCGCAAGTTCGACAAAACCGAACTCCTTGACACCAACTCCGAACAAAGTCGGACTTATTCTTCACTCGCTCCCTCAGTCGGCGCAGCCGCCTCAGGTGCCGGAGCAGGTGCAGGTTTAGCAGCAGGTGTATTTCTGAACCCGCCTTGAGGTCTGGGCCCTGTAGGACGTTCATCACGACCGCCACGCCCTCCGTCGCGTCCGCCGCGTCCACCGTCGCGTCCGCCAAATCCGGGTCTGCCGCCGCCACCGTCACGACGGTCACGTCTGTCGCCGCGCGGGCGGTCAGGACGGTCATCACGACGTTTTGTGCGGTTACGTTCAGCGATTTGGCGTTGTTTCGCGCCCGCTTCACCTTTAAGAACTTCACCTTTATAAATCCATACCTTAACACCGATAATGCCATAGGTAGTCATTGCTTCTGCGTGAGCATAGTCAATATCAGCACGGAGCGTATGCAAGGGAATAGTCCCCTCATGATAACTCTCCGAACGCGCGATTTCCGCTCCGCCGAGCCGCCCCGAAACCATAGTTTTAATTCCGTGCGCGCCCGCGTCCATCGTCCGTTTAATGCAAGACTTCATTGCGCGTCTGAAAGACGTACGCATCTCGAGTTGACGCGCTATATCTTCCGCGACAAGTTTTGCCGCAAGGTCAATTTCTTTGACTTCGACTATATTCAGATTCACGGGTTTACCGCCCGTAATCTTCTCAACGTCCGCACGAATACGCTCAATCTCCGCGCCTTTTTGACCGATTAACAATCCAGGGCGCGCAGTATGAATAAACACTTTGATTTTCGTTGCGTCGCGTTCAATTTCGATGTTAGCAATCCCGGGTTTCATCGGAAAAGGCGACTTTTCAGACGAATAAGTCTTACCCATCAAATACTTACGGATATTGAAATCCTCAACCAAGGTGTCGCCAAAGTCCCGCTTGCCCACGTACCAACGCGAATCCCAATCCTTGATTATACCTACTCTAAGTCCGTGTGGATTTACTTTCTGACCCATTTTTCCCCCTCCTCGGCATTCATTTATAACCGAGACGTTATTTTATACCGCATACAGAGTTCGCCGTCGTTCAGGCGTTACCCTCTCTCAAAACCATTGTTACGTGCGACGTTCTTTTATAAATTCGGTGCGCCCGTCCGTGGTCTTTCGGGCGAATTCGTTTCATAATAACCCCAGGCCCGCAACCACATTCTACTATGAAACAATCATCAATGTTCATATCGTGATTGTTTTCTGCATTCGCCATAGCAGACTTGAGCAACTTCAACAAAGGCTCACTTGCCGATTTCGGGGTATGCTTTAATATAGCCAACGCTTCATTGCATTTCTTGTCACGAATCAAGTCAAGCACAATCTTGATTTTTCGCGGAGAAATGCGAACGAATACGAGTTCAGCCCTGCACCCTAACGCATTAGCGATTTTCTTTTTATCAGCGTCACTAAGCTCTCTGAGCTGTATAGTGGGGCTCACCCCCGCTCTGCTTAAAACATCTGCAGACATCTTCTTATCATAAAGAAGTGCCAAAGACGCGCCTATATTCTCTGCGTTGGGCAGACTTTTACCGGCAATTTTTGCCATGATTCAGTTCCTCCGTAAATATCTCTTCGCGAAAAGACCTCGCTGAATTAGTAAGTGATTTACTTCTTGGTAGTCTTGCCGCCCGCGTGCCCCCGATACGTTCTCGTGGGCGCAAACTCACCTAACTTGTGACCGACCATATCCTCGGTAACATACACGGGAATGTGTTTCCTGCCGTCATGCACGGCAAAAGTATGTCCGATAAAATCGGGGAATATAGTGCTGGCACGACTCCATGTTTTGAGAACTTTCTTTTCCTGTTTCTCGTTCATCTCCCGAACACGCTTCAGCAAAACTTCTTGCACGAAAGGCCCTTTTTTAACGCTTCTACTCATAATAATCTCCCTACGCCTTTCTTACTCACTTCTTGCCGCGGCGTTTCACAATCATTTTATCAGAACTCTTGTTCGCTTTACGGGTTTTATACCCTAATGCAGGTTTACCCCAAGGCGTCACGGGACCCGGTCTGCCCACGGGTGACTTACCTTCACCACCACCGTGAGGGTGGTCACAGGGGTTCATTACCGAACCGCGCACAGTAGGTTTAATCCCCATATGGCGTTTGCGCCCTGCTTTACCGTAATTGACGTTTTGGTGGTCAGGATTCGACACAGTCCCGATTGTCGCCATGCAATTCTCAGGGACGTTGCGTAACTCACCACTCGGCAACCGTAACAACACCATTTTGTTTTCTTTCGCCATCAACTGAGCAGAATTACCCGCGCTACGCACCATTTGCCCACCCTTACCGGGCTGCATTTCGATGTTGTGAACCACAGTACCGAGCGGCATATCAATCAGTTTCATTGCGTTACCGATTTTAATGTCCGCGCCTTTGCCCGAGCGTACAACGTGACCGACTTCGAGTTTGTCTGGCGCAATGATATAGCGTTTCTCGCCGTCCTCATACTCCACAAGCGCGATAAACGATGTGCGGTTGGGGTCATACTCAAGGGTAACAACCTTAGCGTCCATGTCTAACTTGTTACGCTTGAAGTCAATAATGCGATATTTTCTGCGATTCCCGCCGCCTTTATGCCGAACGGTAATCTCTCCGCCCGCTGAACGTCCTGCGTGTTTTTTCACAGGTTTCAAAAGGCTTTTCTCGGGGGAAACTTTCGACAAATGGCTGTAATCTACTACAGACATTCCGCGACGCCCCGGCGTGGTGGGTTTATAAAACTTAATCGCCATATTTATACTCCTACAAACTCATTTCAAATTCCGTCACTATCGCCGTGTACGTTATACCATGCCGTCAAAGAATTCAATCGTCTTAGAACCCTCTGCCAACGTAACAATCGCCTTTTTCCACTTAGGCGTATAACCGCCTGCGTTCCTGCCTTGACGTCTGAACTGTCCGCGGACGTTCATGGTGTTGACTTTTTGAACCTTAACACCGTCAAACAACGCCTCAACCGCTTTTTTAATCTCAATCTTGTTCGCTTCCCGCGCAACCTTAAAAGTGTACTTCCCCATCATGAGGTTATCAGTCGCCTTTTCGGTAATCACCGGGCGAAGAATAATGTCTTGTGGTACAAACTGCATTATGCGTACACCTCCTCAATCTTCGCGACGGCATCTTTGGCTATAATCAACTTATCGTGATTTAAAATATCATAAACGCACAAAGTATTCACTTGAGCAGTCTTAACTCCCGGAATGTTCGCCGCGCTTTTAATCACTTTCGTGTCAACCGAGCCCAACACAATCAACGCCGAACCCCAGTAACTGCGAACAACTTCTTTTCCCTCGTTATCGCCTCGCTTGATAGTAATCGTTTTTTGCGTTTCGAGGTGTGTTTTCAACGCGCCAATCATTGTTTTAGTTTTGAACTCGTCCATTTTCAATCCGTCAAGAACGAGCATTTCACCGTTAGCAACTTTCGCCGACAATGCCGACTTCAGCGCAAGTCTGCGGACTTTTTTGTTGAGCGTGTAACGATAGCTTCTCGGTTTCGGTCCGAGTGCCACACCGCCTGTACGCCAAATAGGGCTTCTGCTGGAACCGTGTCTCGCGCGCCCCGTTCCCTTTTGACGCCACGGTTTCTTACCGCCGCCGCTGACTTCCGTACGTGTCAGTGTAGATTGTGTACCCTGCCGTTGATTGGCAAGATAATTAACAACAACCGCGTGCATAACTTCTCTATTAGGGTCAATCCCAAAAACATCATCACTCACCGAAAGTGTAGACGTTTCGTTCCCCGACATATCATAAACCTTTACATCTGCCATTTTTAAGCCATACCTTTCCGTCACCTTCGTGACATGAAACTCGCGACTTCTTATATCGCTTTAATTGCGTCAGTCAAATAAACAATCCCTTGATTAGGTCCGGGAATAGCCCCCTTAACAGCAATGAGGTTGCGTTCCGCATCCACCTTAACCACTGTTAAATTTTGAATGGTGATTCTGTCGGTACCCATATGCCCGGGCATTTTCTTGCCCTTAAAGATTCTCGACGGGCTTGAACACGCACCCATTGAACCGGCGTGCCTGTGTGTAGGACCCGAACCGTGCGTTTCCTTAATACGGCTCAATCCGTGGCGTTTAATCGCGCCTTGGAACCCTTTACCTTTGCTTGTTCCGCAAACGTCAATGACGTCGCCCGCCTCAAACGTGTCTGCTTTAACGAAATCGCCCACGTTCATGTTCGCCGCGTCCTCTAACTTAAACTCTCTTAACTTCCTCTTAAAAGGAATGTCGTTCTTTTGAAAGTGACCCTGACGCGGTTTGTTGACTCTCTCGGGTTTCATATCCCCGAATCCGAGTTGCACCGCTTCGTATCCGTCATTCTCAAGGGTTTTCTTCTGCGCAATCACACAAGGCCCCGCCTCAATAACAGTCACAGGTATCATTTTCCCGTTCTCAAAAATCTGCGTCATGCCGATTTTCTTACCGATAATCGCTTTTTTCATCATCTTCTCCAATCATTGGTTGATGCGCGAACACCAACATAATCGCTATTTTAGAACTCCATCGAAATGTCAACACCCGCAGGAAGCTCAAGCCCCTGCAAAGCCTCTACTGTTTTATTGGTAGGGCGAATAACATCTATCAAGCGTTTGTGCGTTCTCAACTCGAACTGCTCACGGCTGTCCTTATACTTATGAACCGCACGTAAAATTGTTATCGTTTCCTTGTCCGTCGGCAACGGAATCGGACCCGCAACACGCGAGCCGCTACGTTTAGCCGTCTCTATAATCTTAGACGCCGCCGTGTCAACAAGGCTATGCTCATAACCTTTTACTTTGATTCTAACTTTTTCTTTAACAGCCATTATTTCGCTCCCAAGTCTTTCATCACATAGTACGCAACACGTTGCCGTGTGTTCCGTTTTTATATTTCCAAGCGGTTTTGAATCCGCTTGATTACTGTATTTGCTCACAGCAACAGATTGTATTATAACACAAGTTTTGACGAATTACAAGCCCTTTACCAAAAAAAATGTGTACAATATATTGAGTAATTATGTCCTCGATTTTGGTGAATATACACAAATACACTACATATTGTTAAAAAATCGCGCAAAATTACAACAATATTTCCCCCTGCTCAAAGGAATACAGCACGCATTCTTTGACCCGAACGCCCGTCATTTCCTCAATCGCCTTCTTATATACGCCCAACTGACCGCCGTAATCCTCGCGTAATTTATCTGCGGTTGTGTTGCGATTGGTTTTGTAATCCACTAACACAATCTCGCCGCCCTCGTAAAAAAACATATCGGCGATTCCCTGAATAAATGGGCGCGGTGCGTCTGCGGGAAGGGCGGGCGCGTCAATACCCAGCGCGCTAATCTCAATTTCGGTGTACAGCTTATACTCTTTAACTACACGCTCTGCGGCAACTGCGCGCCGCCCCAATGCACTGTCAAAGAATCCGAGAATGTGCGCGGGTTCAATCGCCTTATACTCCATTTCCGTGAACCGCGCCTGCATTTCTTGCAACTGCGCCGTATAATCGCCGCGCGTAAAGTCTATCAACTCCATCGCCTTATGATAAGCGTCACCGCGCTTCTTACCCGTGAGCCGTCCGCCGCCGCCATAAAAAGAAGGATTGCGCGGAAACACTGTCTGGCTGTCATATTCGTCTTCCGACTCGCTCTTATACCGCGCCACACCCACTTGCGTAGCCGTCATCTTCTTAGGAATACCGCATAGAATCTCCCGCGGATACACTGCTGCGACGTTGGCGGCAATCGCGTGCTTGTTCACCTCCGACGCGCTTGACTGTGCAACACTCTC
>WRJN01000002.1 GCA_009778605.1 Oscillospiraceae bacterium | reverse complement strand
CCAAAACAATGTGTCTTTAATATAATGTAATAAATTGTTGAGGAGGGTTGAACTATGAAAAATCTTAAAGTGTCCGTAAAACTAATCATCAGCTTCATGATTGTTGTGATGATGACAATAGGGTTAGGTGTTTTTTCACTTATTTGTATAAAGAGCATTAACTCATCATATAACAATTCGTATGAGTCGATGGCGGTACCCATGCCTTATATGTCAAAGATTCTCGACAATATGCAGGAAATGCGAGTATGCGCGCGTGAATACGCACTCGGCGCGTTGCATGAAGATTCTGAAAGGATTGAGCGTGCGCGTCAAGTCGCTGATTCTAATAAAGCGGAAAACGAGAAACATCTCGACGCTTACTTTGCCACAATCGTCTCCGATGAAGCCAAAAACACATTCGCGGAATCCCGCACGCTGTACGAAAATGAATACTTGGACTTTATCCGGCAAGCGTATTCGTGGGCTAAGGACGGTGATGTTGAAAAAGTCGATGAGGGGTTGATTCACATTGCACCCACCATGAACAAGATTATCGAGGGTTTTGAAACGTGTTTGAACATGAAAGTCGAATCAGGGGCGCAAACGTCTGAAGCGAATACAAAACTTACGGAAACTTTAAATTTGTTAATTATCGTTGTTTTGATTATTGTTGTTGCGGTAGCAGTTTTCTTGGCGTTTTATATATCTAATCTTATCAGTAAACCGCTAATCCCCTTGACGAAGTTCATGAACCGCGCAGGCACGACGGGTAACATCGCACTCTTGCCCGAGGACGTGAATACAATTCAGACTTACTCGACGTTGAAGGACGAAACAGGCGTGTGTATCGCCGCGACTGCGTCGTTTCTCGAACACGTTTCGTTCGTGAGCGCAGAGTTAGAGCGCGTGGCGCGTGGGGACTTAAGCAGTGAAATAAAACCACTGTCCGACAAAGACACAATCGGCGTGTCGTTGCAAAAGACGTTGCGGAATCTAAACGATATGTTCAGCCAAATTCAAAGTTCCACTGCGTTGGTCACTTCAGGTTCAAGGCAAATCAGCGCGGGGGCACAGGCGTTGGCGCAAGGTTCAACCCAGCAAGCCGCCGCCGTGCAGGAACTGTCATCGTCAGTGTTTGAAATTGCACAAAAGACTAAAGAAAACGCCGAAAAAGCGGCGCAGACCGCCAAAATGTCCAACACGATTAAGATTAACGCCGAAAAAGGCAGCAACCGAATGGACGAAATGATTGCCGCCGTCAACGAAATTAACCAAGCCAGCCAAAGCATCAGCAAAGTCATCAAAGTGATTGACGATATTGCTTTTCAAACCAACATTCTTGCCTTGAATGCGGCGGTCGAAGCTGCGCGGGCGGGTGACGCGGGCAAGGGGTTCGCGGTTGTGGCTGAGGAGGTGCGAAACCTCGCCGCCAAGAGCGCGCAAGCCGCTAAGGAAACAGGGACGCTCATCATGAACTCAGGAGAAAAAGCGCAGTTGGGAAGTCGAATCGCTCACGAAACGGCAGAGAGCCTTGCGGAAATCGTCAGCGGAATAAACGAGAGTGTGCATTATGTTGAGGAAATCGCTCAATCGGGTGAGGAACAGTCAACGAGTATAGCACAGGTTAATCTCGGAATTGACCAAGTGGCGCAGGTGATTCAGACAAACAGCGCAACTGCTGAAGAAAGTGCCGCCGCGAGCGAAGAATTGAGCAGTTTAGCGCGCGTACTGGAGGACTTAGTCAAGAATTTTAAGTTAAATTAAGCTAAAAATCGGTTAGAGTTTGTTTATAGCGGATTGACTTATTAGACCTCTTGCGAAATTAAAATGCGATGTCTTTGCGGTCAATTTTTCGCCATACTGCGTTGAAAATACTCGAAATGCACAAAGCATTTCTGCGTTTTTCGCCTTGTCTGGCGAAAAATTGCCTAAGCAAATCCCCACGCATTTAATTTCGCAAGAGGTCTATTGATTTCATGTCACGTTGGTGACAGAAAGGTATGGTCTAAAAAATGCAGGTTTACAATTTTAGCGCGGGCCCGGCGGTATTGCCGAGAGAAGTTCTTCAAAAAGCGGCGGCTGAATTGGTGGCGTACGGTGATTCGGGGCAGTCGGTCATGGAAATGTCGCACCGGGGTGCGGACTATGAGGCGATTCACAAGGGGTGTGAGTCGTTACTGCGCGAGGTCATGGCGATTCCCGACAACTATAAAGTGCTGTTCATTCAAGGCGGCTCACATATGCAGTTTGAGATGATTCCGCAAAATCTCCGCAAAGTCGGCAAAGCGGATTTCGTGGTGACGGGTCAGTGGGCGGGTAAAGCCTACTCCGAGGCGGCGAATTATCTTGAAGCAAAGCTGATTGTTTCCAGCAAAGACAAGACGTTCTCGTATATACCCGAACTCGATAAGTCCGCGTTCACGCCCGACGCCGATTATTTCCACATCTGCCAGAATAATACAATCTTCGGGAGCAGGTTCGTCGATTTGCCCGATACTGGCAGTGTGCCGTTGGTGTCGGATATGTCGTCGTGTATTCTGTCAGAGCCTGTTGACGTGTCCTCTTTCGGGTTGATTTACGCCTGCGCTCAAAAGAACATGGGCCCTTCAGGCGTGACTGTGGTGATTGTGCGTGAAGATTTAATTCAAGACTTTGAGGGCGCAAACGCGGCTCGCGGTCATGTCCCGACAATGTTGCGGTATAAGACGTACGCCGACAATGACTCGCTGTACAACACGCCGCCGACCTATTCCATTTATATGTGCGGTTTGGTGTTGGAGTGGGTCAAATCCAACGGCGGGTTGGCGGCTATGAAAGAGCGCAACGAGAAGAAAGCCGCGCTGTTGTATAACGCGATTGACTCGTCGGCGTTGTTCAGCAATCCCGTTGCTAAAAAAGACCGTTCGCTTATGAACGTGACGTTCGTGACAGGTAATGCAGAGCTTGACAAGAAGTTCATCGCCGAAGCGAAGTCAGCAGGGTTAGTCAACTTAGGCGGACACCGCTCTGTGGGCGGAATGCGCGCGAGTATCTACAATGCAATGCCTCTTGAGGGCGTACAGGCGTTGGTTGACTTTATTGAAAAGTTCGACAAAGAGAATAAATAGGTAGAAAGGTTCTTACAAAAATGATAAAGATTGAAACACTCAACAAAATCGCGCCTTGCGGAACGGATTTGTTCGACAGCGACAAGTACACGGTAGAAAACGTGGACAAAATCGGCACCCCCGAAGCGATTCTGTTGCGTAGCGCGAGTATGCACGACATGACGTTTAATCCCGAGTTATTGTGTATCGGCAGGGCAGGCGCGGGGACGAATAACATTCCTGTTGACAAATGCAGTGAGCAGGGGATTGTCGTGTTCAACACGCCGGGCGCGAACGCCAACGGCGTCAAGGAGTTAGCGATTACGGGGTTGTTGCTGTCTAACCGCAAAATCACGGCGGCGATTGACGAATGTAAAACGCTCAAAGGAAAAGGCGACGAAGTGCCTAAACTTGTGGAAAAAATCAAGGGCGCGTACGGCGGTCCTGAGCTTCTCGGTAAGAAATTAGGCGTGATTGGGTTAGGCGCAATCGGCGCGTTAGTGGCGAATGCCGCCGCCGCATTGAAAATGGAAGTATGCGGTTATGACCCTTACTTGTCTGTGGGCGGGGCGTTGTCGCTTTCGCGTAAGTTTAACTATGTCAAAGATTTGCGCGAAATTTACGAGAACTGTGACTATATTTCCCTCAACGCGCCCGTAACCGACGCGACGCGGGGTATGATTAACGCGGAAAGCCTCGCGCAATGCAAAGACGGTGTACGTATTGTCAACTTTGCGCGGTCGGAATTGGTGGATAATGCGGCGTTGATTGCCGCGCTCGAGAGCGGCAAAGTCGCCTCCTACGTGACGGACTTCCCCACTGATGATTTAATCGGTGTTGAGGGAGTGATTGCTATTCCGCACTTGGGCGCGTCCACGCCCGAAAGCGAGGACAACTGCGCTATTATGGCGGTCAATCAAGTTATTGACTACATTGAGAACGGCAACATTAAAAACTCCGTCAATCTACCCAATCTGTCCATGAATAAGACAGGCGACTTCAAGCTGTGCGTCATTCACAAGAACGAGGGCGGCATGATTGAACAAATCACCACTGCAATATCTTCCAGCAACGGTAATATCGAGAATATGGAGAGCCGTTCTAAGAAAGACTATGCTTATTCGGTGTTGGACATCAGCGGCAAATGCGACGGATTCGCTGATAAAATCAAGGCGATTGACAAAGTCGTGTCTGTGAGGATTATATAGCGGATTGACTTATTGAATACCACATCTTTGCAATATATTTTTCGCCATACTGCGTTAATTTTTTGCAAGGGCACAAAGCCTTGCGGCAAAATTTCGCCTCGTCTGGCGAAAAAATTTAAGCGAACCCCCACTCGCTCGGGGTTTCCGTGGAGGTTTAATGTTCACGCTTGATAACGTAGACTACAAAAACATCGTCCGCTACTCTGATGTGCAAATATCGGAGGGCGGCGTTGTTTTCGTATGCGGCAAAAGCGGCTCGGGCAAGTCTACACTGTTGCGGCTGCTCAACGGGACGATTTCCCCCACGTCGGGCGTTGTTACCTATAAAGGCAGAGATGTGAACGCCATTCTCGACGACGACACTGCGGCGTATCGCCGTGAGGTTCTTCTCGTGCGACAGTCGCCCTACCTGTTTGCGGACAAGACAATCGTGCAAAACTTCGGGGCGTTTCACGCTTATTTAGACCGCCCTTACCCCAACGAATCGACTGTTAATGACTGTCTCTCGCTGTGTTGTGCCGACGATTTGTCCATGACTAACGAGTGCGGCGTATTGTCGGGTGGTGAGCGGCAACGTGTGTTCTTGGCGGTGAACCTGTCACTTGGCGCGAAAGTCCTGCTGTTGGACGAACCGACAAGCGCATTAGACACGCAGACGGCGGTACAAGTCATGACTAACATCAAGGCACATTGCCGCGATAACGGCATGACGCTGATTGTCGTATCGCATGACAGCGCGATTACCGAAATATTCGCGGACAGGGTGGTGACGTTATGAACGATATAATCGCGCTTAATATCGGGCAGTTCGCGCTTGTGTACCTGCTCCTCATTGTCGTTTTGCTGATTATGAAGAATCGGCAAATCGCGCAGACAAAACTGTTAATCGTTGCAAGCTGTCGCATGACTGTGCAGTTAGTGTTGGCGGGGTTAATACTCACGTTCATTTTCGAGAACCCGCACCCCGCGTTCACACTTGCTTATTTGGCACTCATGACTGCGTTCGCCGTTTACATGGTTTTGCACAGGAATAAAAACATAAATAAACGGTTCAAGGTTATTACCGCGTTGTCGCTCAGCCTGTCAGGGATTAGCGTCGTGTGCTTTTTTATCACAGCAATCGTGGGTGTGAGCTTGTTCAATGCACAATACACAATCCCCATCAGCGGTATGGTCATAGGAAATGCAATGACGGGAATGAGCCTCGGTCTGCGCGCATTCAACGATAACATCACCGCGAACCGCAACCAAATCGACACGCTTTTAGACATGGGCGTAACGCCGCGAAAAGCCCTCACGCCTTTCGTGAACGCGTCGATTGAGACGGCTCTGCTCCCCACGCTCAACTCCATGTTGGGTATGGGCATTATCTCTCTGCCGGGCATGATGACCGGGCAAATCCTGTCAGGTACAATGCCCACCACGGCAATCCTGTACCAAATCGCCATCATCATTGCAATATGCACCGTAACCTGCCTGTCGGTGTTTCTCTGTCTATACTTAGGAGCAGGGACGTTGTATAACAAGCGCGGGCAATTGTTGTGAAATTTTTTGTATAATGTTATGAAAATATTTTAGCGAAAACCCTTGACAATAGCGAAACAGCGTGTTATAATAACTCTATAGCTGTAGAATACAGGAGGGCGTTGTTATGTTGAAATATTTACATAAAGCACGGAGCAAGAAAGGTTTCACATTAGTGGAGCTTGTCATAGTTATTGCCATTATCGCGATTATGTCGGCAGTGGCGATTCCGAATGCGATTGCGTATAACCGCCGCGCCGAGGGCAGAAGCTCTAACTCCCACGCGACGTCGTTTTACTTCGCACTCCAGCAAACTTTCTTAAACGTGATGGACTACGATAACTCACCCATGGAGTTTACGTGGGATACTAAAACGCGTGATGACGCCGCAATTAGCGGTAAGTATTTTTACATTCGGTATGAGAAAACCGGTGAGAAATTAGAAATGAAACTTGATGGCGGAGGAAACGAGACAGCCCTCGCGAATGTCACATCGTTCAACTTTATCAAAGGGCAGTTGACGCAGTTCATGAAATCCGCCGAGATTGACGGGTATTACTATGCAATGGTTGACAGCGATTTGCGTGTTGTCGTGGCGTATCACTCAAAATTTCAGAACTTGACTAACGGAACAAGCGTGGGCATAAAAAACGCGAACATGACTAATGACGGCTTTATATTCGGCGCATTCCCGATTTTGAATTCGCTGCAGGGCACAGTTACAGGCTTTAATGGCGACGGTGGTGATGTAACTCAGAACGTGACTGCGTGGTACGGAGCGTCCGCAATCGCTTTACAGGATACCACCGATAAGTATACAACGAAAGTGGCACAAAATCGCGCGGCGTAAAAGCTCTCTAAATAAAAAATTACGCCCTCGGGTGGCATCTCCGAGGGCGTTTTCTACGAGAACGTGTATCAATATCCGTTCACGATAAAAATTTAGCGAATTTCGCGCCCTGCATCGTTAAAATTTTTCGCAAAGCACAAAGCATTACAAAAAATTTGCCTTGCATGGCACAAAATTCACTCAAATTTTTTCACGCTCAGGCTATTGGTACACGTTCTGAAAGGAAAACAAATGGCAGAAAATAATAACGCAAAAAAAGCAATCTCAACCGCACCCAAATACGCGTTTCAGACCAAGAACTTAGCGACAATGGGAATGTTGTCCGCGTTAGCGGTGATTACAACGTACGTTTTCACGCTCCTGCCGCCGCTTGTTCCTGCCGCGCCATTCTTGAACTTTGATATAAAAGACATGATTATTCTTTTCGGCGCGTTCCTTTATGGGCCGTTCGCGGCGGTGCTGATGTCATTCGTCGTGTCTGTGATTGAGATGTTCACGTTTGGCGGAGGCGGCTGGATTGGCATGATTATGAACGTGGTGTCAACCTGCGCGTTCGTACTGCCCGCCTGTATCATCTACAGCAAGCGCAAGACGTTGCAGGGCGCGGTCATGGGGTTAATCGCAGGCGTGTTGAGCGTCACGGCGGTGATGGTACTGTGGAATTATCTGCTGACTCCGATTTATATAGAAATCCCTGTCCCGGGTTCAAACCCTGTTGAATTTCTCCCTACCTCTAAAGTACGAGAAATAGTGGGGGGAATGTTGGCGACGGTGTACGCGCCGTTCAACCTGTTCAAAGGCACGCTCAACGCGGTGTTCGCCATTATGCTGTACAAACCGCTTTTGAACGCTTTGCAACAAGCGAAACTTCTGCCACGCCCTGTCAACGAAACGGCAGACGACAAGGCGATGTCCCTCAAGTGGATTTTCGTTATCGCCGCTATGGCTGTCGGCGCGCTGACGTTGGTTTTTATGCGGTTTGCATAAATTGTCGAAAAGATTTGCGTGAAACGTCTTGACAAATGCGGTGAAGCATGGTATACTATTATATAGGCAACTGTTTATGTTTAATTATTGGGCGTGGACAGAAAATAAAGTTGATAAGCATATATTAACCAAAACGAAAAACCCGGTGGGGAAACACCGGGTTTTTCTTACTCCACGCACACTAATTCGCGTAAATTCTCGAACGTCTTGTCCCCGATACCGCTGATTTGCAATAACTCCTCAATGTACAAGAATCCGCCGTTCGCCTCGCGATACGCGATGATGTCGGCGGCGCGCGACGCTCCGATTCCCGGAAGCGTCTGCAACTCTTCAGCCGTGGCGGTGTTGATGTTGAGCGGCGGCGATTCTTCCGCTGTGGCGGGCGTGTCTATTGTGTCAGACGCGTCGGATACGCTTGTACTGCTTGGGACGAGTCGGACATACTGTGGCTCGTTGCGAATCGCAAGTACACTTAAGACAGCGCACGCTGTCGTGAACGCCGCCATTGTGAGTATGAACGGAAGATTTTGCTTAAACTTCTTCATGCGTCTGCTCTTGCTCATCAATTTCAAGTCGGTCTAAAGCGTATTCTAACGCCATAATGATTACCCGTGAACGGCTGTATCCTGTCTTTCCTGCAATGCTTTCCAATCTGTCAACCAAGTCATTAGCCATTCGCACCGTCACGCTTGAGTGATTATCTTCTCCGCGCAATTTAGGAACAGGTATACGAAATTTATCATTCATTGTCATCACCACCATAATTTATATTATAACAATTATATCAATACATTATTTATTATAATATAACTACTTTTATTGTGATATATATGTAAGTATATTATGTAACACAAAAAGCAGGGAACGTACCCTGCTTTAATTGTTGATTTATAAAGTTTTTGGTCGAGCTTTTTTCAAAAAGCTCGCGGGGTTTGGGGCGGAGCCCCATATTGCGCTACACGCCATTTCGACACAACAGTCGTTCAGCGTTGGCTAACGACAACTCGTCGTCGTCGCCCGAAATAATCCGCGCGACTTCGCGTTTGCGTTCCTCGCCGACAATGTGGCGCACTGCCGTATATGTCCGTCCGTCCGACTTGGTGGCTTTTTCAATCAGCAGGTGATGGTCAGCCATTGCCGCGATTTGCGCCAAATGCGTGACGCACAACACCTGCCGCCCACGGCTGAGTTCGCGCATTTTCAGCCCGACTTTGTGCGCGGCGCGTCCGCTGATTCCCGCGTCGATTTCGTCAAAAATCATGGTTGCGTTGTCGCCGTCCGCCTGAACGCTCTTGATTGCAAGCATAATCCGCGACAGCTCACCGCCGCTGGCAATCTTGGACAGCGGCTTAGGTTCTTCGCCTTTGTTGGCGGCGATTAACAGCTCTGCCGTGTCCATTCCGCTGATGGTGACTTTATCGCGCCGCAACGCGAACACTAACCGCGTATTGGGCATATCCAAGTACGCCAATTCATCACAGATTCGCGCAGACAACGACAGCGCGATGCGTTCGCGCTCACGGCTGAGTGCGTCGCCCAACTCGCGCACACGTACGCCGAGTGCCGCTTTCTCGTCCGTTAATTTTTGCAGATTCACGTCGCTGTTATGCAACGCGGATAACTCCTCGCGCCACTCGTCAAGTGCCTCCACTAACTCGTCTATATCGCTCACGTTATACTTGCGGCGCAGTCGCAAAAAATCGCTCATACGCTCCTCATACAGGGGCAGTTTTTCGGCGTGTGCTTTCTCGGTCAACAACGGCGCGATTTCGCTTTTGATGTCGGCAGCTTCAATGGCAAGCTCTGCCAACCTTTCATGCAATGCCGCACATTCGGGGACATACTTCGCCGCCTCACCCATGCTGATTTTGCAAATGTTCAACAAGTCAACCGCTCCGAATTCCTCGCCCGAGTCTGACGCTAACGCCGAATACGCACGATTCAGCGTGTCGGAAATGTGTTGCACGTTACGTAGTCTGTCAAGCTGTGCGGACACTTCGTCTTCTTCGCCGCGTTTGAGCTTGTAGGGCTCTAAATCGGCAATTTTGCTTGTGAGAATTTCGATTTTTTCTTCTCTGAATGCGTTGGCTTGCGTTTGGCTTTTCAAGCGTTTAGACACTTCTGAAAACGCCCGAAACGCCTCGGTATACTCTACCTTTGAAATGTTGCCGAACGAATCAATCAGCGCGAGTTGCACGTCCGCCGACGTAATAAGGCGCGTCTGGTGCTGTCCGTGAACGTCAATCAACCCCACCGCGACTTCTTTGAGTTCCGAGGCGGTAGTAGTGCGTCCGTCGATTCGCGCAATGGAATTGCCCGACGCGCCGATTTCCCGCGTGAGCAACAGCTCTCTCTCTCCCGACTGAAACAACGCAGTGACGACTGCTTTGTCCGCCCCCGCGCGCACTATGTCTTTGCTCACGCGCTCGCCGAGTACGGCGTTGATTCCGCCAATGAGTATGCTTTTCCCCGCGCCTGTTTCGCCTGTGAACGCGCTAAAACTGCCCTCAAAAGTTATGACGGCTTTTTCAATTATGGCAAGATTTTCAATATACAATTCCTTTAGCATACCCATTATTCCCTATAGCAATTTCCTTAGTTTTACGACTAACTCTGCCGCGTCTTTCTCTGAACGCGTCATTATGAATATTGTGTCGTCCCCTGCGATTGACCCCACCACGAGGGGAATTTCCATTGTCTCGAGCGCGACGCACACCGCCGACGCCATGCCCTGATACGTCTTGACGACGACTGTGTTCAAAGCGGGCATTATGCTCCGCACCGCTTGCGAGAACACACCCGCAAACTTTTTAGTCTTGAGTGTTTCGGGTACGCAGTAGCAATACACGCCCTTATCCGTTAGCGACTTTCGCAACCCTAACCGCGCAATATCGCGTGATACGGTGGGTTGCGTCACCACGAATCCGCGACGGCGCAACTCGTCAATCAACACATCTTGATTGGTGACTTCTGTATCGCGAATTATCGCGAGAATTTCCTGATGTCGTTTGTTATTCATATCAACTCCATGTTACTTCAAAGGCTTCATCAGTTTATTATGAATCGAGTTGTAGAAACTGTTGCCGTCAATGTCAATCAAGTCAAGATAATGTGCCGACTTGGTGACGGTAACAGTGCTGTTCTCGGTATACTCCGCCACCATGTTGCCGTCAACAATGACCGACACGTTGTTGGTACAAATACGCAGGCGCGATTCGGGCGAGAAAATCATAGGGCGGTTGAACAGCGTGTGAGGGCAGACTGCGGTAAGCAAAAAACACTCTAATTCAGGCTCAATCATCGGGCCGCCCGCCGATAACGAGTACGCCGTTGAACCCGTAGGCGACGCGGCAATCATGCCGTCCGCGCGGATTTTCAACACTTCGGTATCTCCGCGCAGTACCGTGAATTCGGGCAATCGCGCCGTTGCCGCGCGGTGTAACACTACGTCA
Organism: Oscillospiraceae bacterium; assembly: GCA_009778605.1. Taxonomy (GTDB): domain Bacteria; phylum Bacillota; class Clostridia; order Oscillospirales; family Ruminococcaceae; genus Ruminiclostridium_E. The sequence continues at coordinate 40,876 of WRJN01000002.1, read as the reverse complement.
TTGAGTGCCAAATGCGACTCTTGCAAACACTCCACAGACAACGCCATACGGCGGCTGATGGAATAATCGGCGGTTTTGAGCCGCGCCAACTTGTCCAACTCGTCCGTCTCAAGCGTTGCCATGAACCCTAACGTCCCTGTGTTAATGCCTAACAACGGCTTACGCGCCATTGCCGCGCCCCGCCCTGCACGCAGAATCGTCCCGTCGCCGCCAATCGTGACAACCGCATCACACGCGGCAATGTCACCCACTACGCCGACGCCCAACTCGTCTAACTTGTGCAGGACATTGTCGTACACTGCGCTTTGATGTTCTTCTTTTTTTGTAACTAAATGCACAAGCATACAGACCTCCTCGTAAACTCGCTCTTGGCGAAAATATAGCGAATTTATCCGCCATACTGCGTTGAATTTTCTTGAAAGGCACAAAGCCTACTGCGAAAATTCGCCTTGTCCGGCGAAAAATTCGCTGTAACTTTTCGCTCACTCCGAGTTTACGAGGAGGTCTACCAAAAACTCCTTGTTTCCCGATTTGCCCAATATGGGCGATTCGCACACGCCGCACACCGCGAAACCGCACCCCTCCGCGAAGGCGATAACGTCGGCGACGATTTTCTCATGAACTTTACGGTCGGTGATGACGCCCTTGTGTTTCCTGCCATACTCGAACTGCGGCTTGACTAACACGATAACGTGTGCGCTCGCCTGAATGAGTCGCCGCACCTCGGGCAGAATCAGCTTTACGGATATGAACGACACGTCTGCGGCGGCGAAGTCTGCTTTTTCCGGAAGAGTTGCTGTTCTGATGTCACACTGCTCGAGTGACACAACGCGTGAATCCCCCTGTAAACGCGCGTCAAGCTGGCTCGTACCCACGTCCACCGCGTACACGCGGCGCGCCCCCGATTGTAGCATACAGTCGGTGAATCCGCCCGTACTCGCGCCTGCGTCAAGGCAGATTTTGCCTGCGACGTCTATGCCGAAATGCGCCAACGCGTGCCCGAGTTTGTAGCCGCCGCGTGATACGTATTTAGGGTAGTCGCTGACTTGCAGACAGTCGCCGTCGCTGACCGCGAGTGCAGGCTTAGTCACCACCACACCGTTCACGGTAACTTTGCCGTCCGCGATTAACGCGGCGGCGACACTGCGGCTTTTTGCCAAACCCCGCGCGTGTAATTCTTTATCAAGTCTTATCATATGCTATACCATGAATAATCTGGATTGTGATTGTAATGCGGCGGAGCTTGCCGCCATTGTGAATAATATTGCTTCGCTTATGGCGAAGGATAAGAGAGTCGAAGAAATCGAAATGCTTGCGGTTTTGTTTGACTTGCTTTCCGATACGCTTTTTGCAATCGCCGTTATTGAAAAAAAGCAACAGCGTGTGCGCGATGAACGTGAACGGCGGTGTAAGGAGTATTGTGAGAATCGCGAACGCGATGAGCCGTCATGTAATAATCCTCCGTAACTGTGTTTGTGCGTCTGCACAGGGTATAAAATCGGTGACTGCCTTAATGTCGTACTTCCCACGCCAGCCGCGCCGCGTGAGCGCAAGCAGGAGTGCCTCGCCGATTCCCCCGCGTTCACTGCCCTCTTCCCAAAACACAATGTCTCTATACTCCGCCGCCGCCGCTACTGCCTCCTCGGGCAACGGCACGATGCGAACAAGCTGTATCACATCACAGTCCCGCGCCAACGCTTTCTCTGTAAGCCTACCGTACGTCACAACCAGCCGCCCTGACTGTTTGGCGAACAGCCGCCACTCCCCTGTGTACTCGCCCGCTCGCGCCGCACCGCGCGGATAACGCACGGCTACAGGCGCGTTGATTTCGTATAACGCCTTGCGGAGACACTCTTTCAGCTCCCCGACATTCGCGGGGCTGAACAAAGTGACACCCGGAATGACCGACAGCATAGCAACATCGAACACACCTTGATGTGTCTCGCCGTCCTCACCCACTACACCTGCGCGGTCGATTGCCAACACAATATGCTGTTTCTCGATTGCCGCATCGTGCAACAATCGGTCGAACCCGCGCTGTAAAAACGTCGAGTACACGGCGAACACGGGCGTTACAGGCGGCGATTTACTGTCACGAACACTTGCTAACCCTGCCGCGAACGTGACTGCGTGACCCTCGGCGATTCCGCAGTCGTAAAACCGCTCGGGGAAACGGTCGTTAAAATAGTTACAGCCCGTAGCGTATTTCATCGCCGCCGAAATCAGCACAATACTCTCGTCGTGTTCAGCAAAGTCGGCGATTGTTTGACCGAATACCTGAGAATAAGCCACCGTTTGGCGGTTTTTACTGCTTTCGGCAGATTTTTCAGAAAGCCTTTCACAAAGACCTACCGAAACACCGTGATACTCCCCCGAGTTGCGCTCGGCAGGCTTGAACCCCTTGCCTTTTTTGGTGTTGACGTGAATGAGGCAGGGCGTATCAATCAGTTTCGTCAGCTCTAACACGTTGACTAACTCTTCAAGGTTGTGACCGTCAACAATACCGTAGTATTTGAACCCTAAGTTCTCGAAGAGATTGCCGTGTGTGTTGCGGTAGTACACCGTGTTCTTGACGACTTTTTTAGTCGCTGAAACAGCGTCACTCACCGCCTCGCCCACTGCGCTCTGCCCCAAAAATGCCTTGACGTTTTGTTTCGTTGCGTGATACTTGCGATTAGCGCGCAGTGACGATAAATAAGCCGCGAACGCGCCTGTGTTCTTGGAAATGCTCATGCCGTTATCGTTGAGAATGACTAACAGGTTCGCGCCCGACTTGCCCGCGTTGTTCAACCCCTCGTAAATCGCGCCGTCGGTGAATGAACCGTCCCCCGCGACGGCAATCGTCTTGTGCGGCGCGCCTGATTGTCGCAACGCCTCAGCGATTCCGAGAGCCGCCGACACCGACACCCCCGAATGCCCCGCGATAAAAGCGTCATGCGGTGATTCGGCTTGTCGCGGAAACCCCGACACGCCGCCCTCGCTCCGTAATGTTGCGAACTGTTCAAACCGCCCCGTCAACAGCTTGTGGGCATAACACTGATGCCCCACGTCAAACACGATTTTGTCGCGCGGGCTGTCGAATACTTTGTGGAGCGCAACCGTTAATTCAACCGTCCCGAGATTGGAGGCTAAATGCCCGCCTGTTCTTGAAACGGTCTTGATTAAAAACTGCCGTATTTCCCTGCACAGCAGTTTCAACTGTGTCCCTGACAAAGTTTTGAGCCTGTCGGGCGAAATGTCTTTGTTTAAGAATTTGTACATTTATTATTGCCTAAGCACTTTCCAACCGTCTATGCGGAATGGGGAATTCTCTGCCGATTTCCTGCGCTGTCTCAGTCCATTCTTGTATAATAATTTCTACATTATCGAGTGCATCTTTTCTTGTCGCACCGTCGGCACTGCCCCCGGCAAGTTGTGGAACCTCCGCTATGAACGCATTATCTTCCTCACTCCAATACAAAACGATTTCATATCTGTTCATTTGTCTTTTCCCTCCCCATAAGCCACTTCAGCTTCAGAACACAAAACCAATCGCAATGCCCAATGCCGCGCCGCATAAAACTTCTAACGGCGTATGCCCCACGAACTCCTTGAGCGGCTTACCGCTTGCGCGCCTGTGACGGCGCGGGTCACCCGTACGCAGAGACTTCTCGCGCTGTACCGATTCTCCCTCAACCTCGCCGCCCATCTCGTCTATACTCGTTTTGAGGACGTTAATCACCTTTGCGTGCAACCCTGCCGCCCTGCGAACGCCCGCCGCGTCATACATGACAATCAGCCCGAACATCAACGCAAGCGCAAAATACGGTGACGACATTCCATACGTGCGCGCCATCAGCACCATCATCGTACACACGCCCGACGAATGCGACGAGGGCATTCCCCCCGCCCCCGTGAGCCGCTCTTTCCGCAACACGCGATACTGAATCGCGTAGATGACGTACTTCAACATCTGCGCCACGATAAAGCTGAATATCGGCAACACCCATAGTATGTTATTGTTCACAAAAGCGTTTATATTCACAAGGTTTATACTCCTTTGTCGTTTGATTTGCAGATGACCCTGCACATTTTGCTTATAATGCGATTAACACCTTATATAATCAATATTCTCTATTTTATCGGAATCCCACTTAACCGTTTGCCTCACTAATCTTTCTTCTCTGTTATCAACACAATAACAAAATTTATTAAAATCAAATTTACATTCAATATTTCCCCACGCAAACGCAAGGCTGTCACCAATTAAAAAACCAATACCGTGAAGTACATTTTTGTTTTCTAAAAACCAAAACAATTTGTAAATTTTTTCGTTTTCTGTTTTATTGATTTTAACCAAAAAAGAACCACGTTCTTGGTTTCCGATAAAATATTGCACATTATAATCACCAACATACCCAGTAGAATTGTCGCATTTCAATGCTATGCCAGAACCCAATTGTCCTTTAATGTTGTTAGATGACCATAAAGCATAAATAGAACTTCCGTCACCAATTTGGCTGTACACTCCTATACCAGCGGTTTTAGTATCAGCATCAAATTCTGATACCACTAAGTCATTTTCAAACATTATTCCTATATTGTTTCTTGAAAGAGTGCAAGTAAATATTTTATTTTCTTTTTGAATTTCCAATGATTCACCATTACTGCTCCAATTACCACAATAATTACCTTCCATATAAACCTCCACATTATATAAATAATCTGTAAATCAAACCTCTCTCTTGTTAAGAATAATAGCCATCTCTTTCAGAAACGCGCTGTCGGGGATACTTCCTGCGATTTTCACCGCACTGTCCGCATACTCCCACGCTTTTTCCTTAGTTTTTGCCTTGCCGAATACCGTCGCGTAGGTTTTCTTGTCGTGCTTTTCAGAATCAACGTCAAGCAAATCGTCAGTCATCTGAAACGCCAACCCGAGTGCAACGCCGTAACTGCGCGCTTTGTGCAGATTCTTTTCGCTTGCGCCCGCGCAAATCGCCCCACACACACACGCCGCGCTAATCAGCGCGCAGGTTTTGCGGTTATACATACCGAGAATATCGTCTTCCGATAGTTTTTTGCTCGACTCGTAGTCCATATCCAACTGTTGCCCGCGAATCATTTCCATGACCGCGCCCGACAACGCAGACACCACCGACACCGCATGATTAGGTTTGATACTCTTGGGCAGGAACATTGCCGCCGCCGCTGTGTTGAACGCATTCGCTAACAGCGCGTCACCCGCGAGCAACGCCGTCGCCTCATCGAACCGCTTGTGGCAGGCGGGCTTACCGCGCCTCATATCGTCATCGTCCATACAGGGCAAGTCGTCATGAATGAGCGAGAACGCCTGTACCATTTCAATCGCCGCCGCAACAGGTGCGGCTTTGCCAACGTCTCCGCCGAACGCGCGGCAGAACGCCAAAGTCAACACGCCGCGTACGCGCTTACCGCCGCCCAGAGTGCTGTAGCGCATCGCCTCGTCCACGCGTGAATCGCCGTGTAACGCCTGTTTTAGTTCAACTTCTACGATTTCGCGGTACGCCTCAAACGCACTGCGATACTCCTGTTCGCTCATTTTTGTTCAGTACCCTCAATTCGCGTTACTTCTAACTTCGCCGACTCGATTCGGCGTTTACATATATCAATCAACCCTACTGCCTCGCCGTACAGCTTGAGTGATTCCTCCAACTCCAAGTTAGAATTGTTCATTGCCGTGCTGATTTCGGTTAGCCGCGCCAATGACTGTTCAAAATTAAGTTTATTACCCATGTAACACCTCTTTAACCTTCGCCTTGATTTTACCCTTGTGCAGACGTACGCTGATGTCATCACCCACGCGCAAATCCGCCGAATCTATCACTGCTTTGTTCGCCTTTTCGTCCGTCACAATGGAGTATCCGCGTGTGAGAACTTTCAGCGGACTAAGCGCGTCAATCTGCTTCATCTGTGTAATCAACTGCTGGCGTTTATTCGCTATGCTTGTTTGCATTGCCGACGCTAACTGCCGTTCAAACACGTCCAAGCGTTCGCCGTACACGTTGAGCCGCGCCGAGGGCGACTTGGCGTATAACTCCCGCCCGAGTGCATCCACGCGCTGTGCGTTCAGGGTGATGAATCGGTTTAACGCGAGCCGTAAGTTTGCTTGAACCGCGCTCAAGCTGTCATAGATTTCGCCCACGTCCCCCACGCTCAACTCCGCCGCCGCGGACGGCGTAGGCGCGCGTAAGTCGGCGACAAAATCGGCAATCGTGAAGTCAACCTCATGTCCGACTGCGCTAATCGTCGGAATCGCGCTGGCGAATATTTCCCGGGCAAGTGCCTCGTCATTAAACGCCCATAAATCCTCAATCGAACCGCCGCCGCGCCCAAAAATAATCACGTCGGCAGTAGTCGTCTGCGCCGTGCGAATTGCGCCAATCAACGACGCAGGCGCGTTCGCGCCCTGCACTAACGCCGGAATCAACAGGACTTTCACAAGCGGATTGCGCCGCCCGAGTATATTCAACACGTCCTGCAATGCCGCCCCCGTATCGGCGGTAATCACCGCGATTGTGACAGGGTTACGCGGAATAGAGCGTTTCTGCTCGAACAATCCCTCCGCTTCCAACCGTTGTCGCAACGCCATGAACTTAGCGTACAGCGCGCCCATACCCTGCGGAGCTATCTCAAACACATACAACTGATACAGCCCGTCACGCTCAAACACGCGAACATCTGCCTTGACCGTTACTTTCATGCCCGACTCCGGCGCGAAGTCTAACGACTGTGCCGAACCCTTGAACATCACCGCTTTAACGGACGATTCCTCGTCTTTCAGCGTGAAATACAAGTGACCCGAGCGGTGGTGTGTGAAGTTGGATATTTCGCCGTCAATGTACAAACCCGCTAAGGTTTTATCGCTTTTGAGCAAGTCCGCGATTTTGCGATTAACCTGCGACACTGTGACAATCGGCTGTTCTGTTACATCGGCAAACAAGGGCTCATTCATTGTGTTTGCTCTTGTAATACGCGCCGAGCAAACCGCTCACGAACTTCGCGTCGGTTTCGCCCGCATACTTCTTGCACAGCTCAATCGCCTCGTTAATGGCGGATTTATCCGGAACGTCCTCTTCGCTGACACAGTTCATCTCATACAACGCCAACCGCATGATAGTCAGTGGGATTTTTGAAATCCTTGCCACACTGCGCGTAGGTGAATACGTTCCGATGAGAGCGTCCGCGCTGTCGGCGTACTCCAACGCGGCTTTCGCCGTCTCCGTGACCGTTTCATCAGGCAGGAACATTTCAAATTCGCTCACGTTCGCCGCGACAATTTCCTCAAACGCATCGTCGTTCAGTGATGACTGATACATCAAAAGGAATGAGCCTTCCCGCTTTTGGCTGCGTGTTAGTTTCATTCTCTCCCCCATCAATCCGCAAGCGGCGGAACGTCTTGTTTCACGGAGTTCTCGATAAGATAGTTACGCACCATCCACCCGATTGTTTCATTCTTGAGCGACGCCATACCGGGGACTTCTACGGCTTCGTCAATCTTAACTTTTCTTCCCCCGCGTGAATCCAAATAACCGCGCATATCTTCCTCGGTGGGGTTGAGTTTCAGCTCCTCGGCGATTGCTTGGAAAATCAGTTGATTAGTCAATCGGCGTTCAGCCCCCGGGCGCAATCTGCGTACCATTTCGCGGATTGTCGGCTCTTCTCCCTCGTCAACATTAAGAGACAACGCGTCTATGAGATACTCGCTGAACGTCCCGAAATCATCGTTTTCGTCTGCTACCGACTGGTGCCAGCGAATGGAGTTTTCGACAGACGTGAGCAGGACATTATGCGGAATTTCCACCGTGACGTATTTCTCGAAATAGTCTGACATATGGTCTTCATAGCGTTCGCGCACGATAATATCGGTAATGCCTTTGCGGTAGGCTTTTTCTGTTTTCCAACCGAACGCCTCGTTGAAGTTGCGTTTGACGTAAACGTCTTTATCTTCGTCCTCTAAAATGAAGTTGACTGTTGTTTTGAACACAGCGGGTTTGCCTGCCAAATCGGGGTTTTGTTCATACTTATTAGGGAACTTCACATTTATGTCAAACTCTCCGTCGCCGGGTTTTCTGCCTATGATTTGGTCTAAGAAATCGTCAACGAAATCTTTTCCGCCCGCGACTACTTCCGCCCCCATTCCCTCACTGCTGCCGTTATCGAACGCTACACCATCCACGTACCCCACAAAGTCAATGTTCACGACATCGCCTTTTTTGACTTCGCGGTCAATGACTTTGATTCGCTCAAGCGGAAACTCCTCAAAAAGTGCTTTGATTCGCTCCTCCACCTCTTCGTTTATTACATCGTCCATGAAATAAGGCACTTCCATGTTGCGCCAATCCCATTTGCCGAAATCCACAACGTCGGTCGCTTTGGCGTCAATCCAGTAGCCGTTATCGTCCAAACCGTTGCTCGCCGAATACTCAGTACGCAACGCTAAGTTATCGTATTGCTCGGGAACGCCCAAAGGAAACTCTTTAAGAAGTTCGTCCTCCTCATCGTCTATGACTTCATGCCCGGTCGGGTCATCGTCGATAGATTCGTTGTTACCCCATGTCATTACGGCAAGCACAATCGCAGTAATCAAGACCGCCGCGCCGAGTATAACGGCAATCACCACCGAGTCGTTGATTTTTTTCGCGCCCGCGTCCGCTATTTCCAAGTTTGTTTCTGTTTTTTCTGCTTTTTTAGGCTCTGCTTTTTTTGTCTGATAATTGTTATTCTTAGCCATTTATATTCTCCCTTACACAATCAATAGGCAACCTCCGAAAACCTCGGTGCATTTTTCGCCGTGCAGATTTTTTCGTGCTTTTGCACAAAAAACACAGGCAATACTTTGTGTATTAACGAGTATTTTTGTGCAAAATGACGGATAAAGCCTGTGCCGCGAAAATGCGGCGAGGTTTTCGGAGGTTGCCAATATGTACAGACAGGGCACGCCCTGTCATTGCTTCAGCTTGCGAACGCCGTAGACGTCCCGCAGATGTCGCAAAAACGCGCGTCATCGGGATAGATGAACTGCGACTTGTGATACTCACAGTCGGGGTTGTTGCAGATGTTGATGTTTGGCTTATCGACGGGCGTGTCCGCAATGCTCGCCCCACAACCTAAGCAAAACTTTGATTCTACTCTGTAGGATTGTTTGCCGCAATTTGTACAAGTTTTCATATTAACTCCTTACTGCTGATAATGTCATGTATTGACACTATTCAATAAACATCATAACACATTTTTGAACGAATGTCAAACATTATCTTGATTTTTTCTGAATAACATAGTATAATATCATAGAAGAGCAACCCATAAGGTGGGCTTTGCCCGTCCGCGGTGTTGCTTGACAGCGCAGCATAATAAAGAAAGCGCGCAACGCGAGAGGTATCATGACTAAGCCAACAATACTCATTCTGCATGGTTGGGGGTGCGATAAAGCGGTATACGCTGGATTGACGGCGCACCTGTCCGCAACGCACACCGTAATCCTCCCCGAATTGCCCGGGTTCGGCGAAACGCCTGAACCCCCCGACGCGTGGGGGGTGTCTGACTATGCCGATTGCGTCGCAGAGTTAGGGGTCAACCCCGACGTGCTGTTGGCGCATAGCCTCGGTTGTCGAATCGCGCTCAAGTTATTGTCGGACGGTCGTCTTAACCCGCGTAAAATCATCTTCACGGGCGCGGCAGGAATCAAGCCAAAACGCACACTGTCACAACGGGTGCGGACGCGCGTGTTCAAGCTCAAAAAGCTAATCACGCCTAAACTGTCGCCTGAAAAAGCGGAGGCTCTGCGGCAAAAATACGGCTCTGCAGACTATAGAGCCGCATCACCGCTTATGCGACAATGTTTGGTCAAAATCGTCAATGAAGACTTGACGAATTTGCTCGCTAAAGTCCCGCAGGACACACTGCTCATCTGGGGCGAAAACGACGATTCCACGCCCTTGTCTGACGGTCAGTTAATGGAGAAACTCCTGCCGAATGCAGGGCTTGCGGTCATGAAAAACGCAGGGCATTATGCGTTTTTGGAGCAACCGGCGTTATTCTTGAAAATCATAGATTCATACTTGGGGGACGTGAAATGACAATGACTCAATACGTTACGGTGACTTTAGTGTCGCTTCTGTGCCTGTTCATATTCGGCGACTCGCTGCATATGTTTCAGCTTAATATGTACAAATCAGGCGCGCACTTCAAGTGGTTGAGCCGCAACTTGTTCAAAGTATACTTCGGCGGATTCTCGGGCGGTAAAGCCAAGAAACCGTTGGTGTATACGCCGCGCGTAATCCGTATGTGTGTGACGACGTGGCTATTTTTCACGGGCGCATTGTTTTTCATATACTATCTGCTGGACTATCGCGTTATGCTTGCTTTAATCCTGCTCGCGCCGCTGTTGCCTATTATCGCTAACACTATAAATATGCCCATCGAAAAAGCCAACAACGCGCGGTATATCAAAGACGCGAAACGAATTATTGACAGTATGCCCAACTTAGTCACTATTGGCGTGACAGGCAGTTACGGCAAGACCTCTACGAAATATTATCTGCACAAACTGCTGTCTGCGAAGTATAACACGCTTATGACCCCTGAAAGTTTCAATACCACAATGGGTGTAGTCAAAACCGTTCGCGGGCAGCTTAAACCCACCCACGAGTTCTTCATCTGTGAGATGGGCATGATGTGGAAAGGCGACATTGCAGAGTTGTGCGACATTGTAAAACCCGCCCACGCTATGATTACCTCCATAGGCGCGCAACATTTGGAAACTATGAAATCGTTAGACAACATTATCGAAGAAAAGTTCAGTATTACCGATACAATCGGCAGTGACGGCAATGTCTATCTCAACGTCGATAACGAGAATGTCGCGAAACGCGCAAAAACGCTCAAAGACAAAACAATCGTCACGTACGGCGCGAAATCGGGGGCGTACAGGGCGACTGACATTACACTGTCCGACAAAGGCACGACGTTTACGCTGCACACGCCTGACGGCGAAAAAGCCGAGTTTACCACTCTGCTAATCGGAACACATAACGTGCAAAACATCGTCGGGGCGATTGCTGTAGCGCGGACGCTCGGCGTGAGTTTGCAAGAAATGCTCCTGCCTGTCAAGCGGCTGGAGTGCGCGCCTCACCGATTGCAAATCATCAAGCGCGACGATATGACGATTATTGACGACTCGTTCAACTCCAACCCTGCAGGCGCAAAAGCCGCTCTTGACGCGCTAAAGCTAATCGGCGACGCAAACGGAATGTGCAAAATCCTCATTACCCCGGGTATGGTCGCACTCGGCGAGAAATCGCAAGAACTGAACGCCGCTTTTGGGAACCAAGCCGCTGAAAGTTGCGATTATGCTGTGTTAGTCGGCGAGCGGCAAGCTCCGCCGATTCGCGAAGGGTTGTTACAAGCTGGATTCGATAAAGATAAAATCCACATTGCAGACAGTTTCAACAACGGCATGAAGTTCGCAACGGAACTCCAATCAAAATCCAAAAAAATCATTTTAATCGAAAACGATTTACCGGACAACTTTTGAATGGGGCTACGCCCCATACCCCCTCGTTTGCGGCGGGGAACCCGCCTTAACTCGCTAAAGAAGCGGCGTTTCGCCGCTATATACCAAGGAGCATAACATGAAAATAACAGTAGCTGTATTTTTCGGCGGAAAGTCTACCGAACATGAAGTGTCGGTTATTACAGGGTTGCAGGCGTTCGCCGCCATTGACCGCGACAAGTACGCGCCAATCCCCCTGTATATCACCAAAGATAACACGTTGTACACGGGCGACGCGGCGGGTGACATTGCCGAATATTCCGATATTTCGGGGTTGTTGAACAAAAGCAAAGCAGTAACGATTATCGACCGCAAGCTGTACGAAGTCACGGCTAAAAAAGCAGACCTGCGTAAGCCGTTAGCGAGTATCGACATCGCACTTCCTTGCGTTCACGGGACGAATGTGGAGGACGGCGCGTTGCAGGGTTTCCTCGAAATGCAGGGCATTCCTTATGCAGGGTGTGACGTGTTAAGCTCGGCAGTGGGCATGGACAAAGCCGTTCAGAAAGCAGTCCTGCGGCAATTTGCGGACATTCCCATGTTAGACTGTGTGGCGTTCACTGCCAAACAATACATTGAGAATAAAGGGGCGGTGTTGGGCGAAGTGACCGACAAAATCGGGCTTCCTGCAATCCTCAAACCTATGAATCTCGGCTCGAGTATCGGCATTAAAATCGCCAAAACACAGTCGGACTTGCCCGACGCAATCGAACACGCGCTGTTGTTTGCGGACAGGATTATTGCCGAACGCGCGGTGACGAACTTGCGCGAAATCAATTGCAGTGTACTTGGCGACAAGGACAGTGCCCAAGCAAGCGAGTGTGAGGAGCCTCTCGGCTCGGGCGAAATCTTAGACTTTAACGATAAGTATAAAAGCGGCGGCAAGTCTGGCAGGGGCGGTAAATCAAGCGCGAAATCGGGGGGAATGGCGTCACTCAAACGTAAAATCCCTGCCGATATATCCCCCGAACGCCGTGAAGAAATTCGCGCAATGGCAGTCAAAGCGTTTAAGGCACTCGGCTGTGCAGGTGTGGCGCGCATTGATTTTTTGATAGACTGTGACAGTGATAGCGTCTATTTCAACGAAATCAACACAATCCCGGGCAGTATGAGCTTTTATTTGTGGGAGGCTGTGGGCATGAGCTATCCGAAATTGTTAGACAAATTGTTCACACTCGCGCTAAAACGTGAACGTGAAAAGCAAAACCTCACTTTTAGTTTCGAGAGCAATATTCTGTCGGCATTCAAGGGCGGATTCGGCGGCAGTAAATCGGGGGGCAAGTCGTGACGCTCAAAGAATACACAATCGGGCGTAATGACGCGGGTCAGCGGCTCGACCGATTCCTGACCAAACAGGGGTACACCATCGGGGTAATCCGCAAGGCTCTGCGGCAAAAAGACGTCAAAATCGACAGTAAACGTGTCGGGCAAGCTGAACGCAAGTTAGTGCAGGGAGAAGTGGTGGGCATTTACACACAGTCAGGCGTGGAACTGCCGACTAAAGCGGACAAGTTTCACGGTGTATCTGCCGCGCTCAATGTCGTGTATGAGGACGAGAACATTCTGCTGTGCGATAAGCCTGTGGGGTTGCTCTGCCACGAGGATAGCGGGCAAAACAGTGCGTACGCGAACCGTGACACGCTGATTAACCGCATCAAAGCATACTTGTACAAGAACGGCGAATTTGTCCCCGAAAACGAGAACTCCTTTGAGCCTGCGTTGTGCAACCGCATTGACCGCAACACGGCGGGAATCGTCATTGCCGCGAAAAACGCCGAGACTTTGCGAGTGATGAACGAAAAAATCAAACTGCGTCAGGTGACAAAGCTGTACCTGTGCATACTCGTGGGCGCGCCTAAGGTCAAAGGTGCGACGATGACTGCGTTTCTGCACAAAAACGAGGCGACGAATACCGTAAAAGTCACGCCGTATAAAACGCCCGATTCCAAAACAATCGTGACGAAATACCGCATACTTGACGAGAGGGCGGGGTTGTCACTCGCGGAAATCAACCTTTTGACAGGGCGCACGCACCAGATTCGCGCGCATATGGCGGCAATCGGTTGTCCGTTACTCGGGGACGGCAAATACGGCAAGAATGCCGTCAATAAACAGCACGGTTTCGCTAATAAACAAGCATTGTGCAGTTACAAGCTCCAATTCTCCTTTGAGGGAACGTGCCATTTAGACTATCTCAACGGCAGATGTTTTGAAGTGAGCGACGTGTGGTTTTTAAAGAGCTATTATGATATGTAGACCGTCGGTGTTCCCGACGGTCTTGTTATCATTCTTTTTCGCCGTATATTTCGGCAAGTGTGCGGTAGTACCAACCCGCAGAGCCTGTATAAATCGACCAGCCACCACGCCCGTACGCCTTGGGGTTGGTGTAGATGTCCGCAACGAGATAGTACGGCTCGGTCTTGTACTCTTTGTTGCGCCCTGCAGGAGACATTGCCTCGGCTAATTCCCGCGCTTTGTCTTTCATGCCTAATCGGTGACACGCCAACGCAAGCCACACCGCCGCATGGGAATACTGACCGCCGTTTTCGCGTACACCCGGCGGATAACTCTGCACATAGCCGGGGTCGTGGGAGGCGGTAGTCGCCTCTTCTCGATTAAACGGCGGCGTGAACAACTTAATGATGCGGTTGTCCGCGTCGTACAATTCCCGCAACGCGCTGTTCATCGCTTCATTGACACGCTCGGCTTGCGGCATTTCTGCCAATACCGCGAACGCTTGCGGCAACAAGTCTATCTTGCACGCCGAATGCCCGCTGACGCTGTTACTGCCCATAGGCGTTTCGTCGTCATAGAACGCGCGGAGATAATGTTCGCCGTCCCACGCCAAATCGTCAACTTTGGCGATTAACCCCGCCGCAATTCCCTCTAACTCTACCGAATAGCTGACGTCGCCTTTGAGTTGTGCCAGTTTCGCGAATTTTTTAGCGGTCATGGCATAGAACATACACAACCACACGCTCTCGCCCTTGCCGTCCGCGCCGACGCGGTTATAGCCGTCACACCAGTCACCGCCGCCAATGAGCAACAGCCCGCGGTCGGAGGTGTTGTCGGCTTTTTCTAAGGCGCGTTTTGCGTGTTGATACACCGTTTCTTTGAGTTCGGACGGTTCTACCTCGCCGTATCGCTCATGCTCTTTTTCGCCCAACGTCGGCGCGGTGCAATAGCGCGTCTTGATGTCGAGAATTGCCTTGTCGCCGGTCTGCTCGATATAATCTGCCAACACATACGGAAGCCACAACAAATCGTCGGAGTAGCGCGTGCGTACGCCTTTGCGGATTTTGAGGAGGTCGTGCCACCAGTGCAGAACGTCTCCCTCGGGGAATTGCGCGCAACAACAGCGCAGAATCTGTGTCTTTGCGATTTGCGGATTGATTTTCACGGCGGCTAAACAGTCCTGCAATTGGTCACGGAATCCGTACGCGCCTGAATTTTGATAGAATCCTGTCCGCGCCCATATGCGACAGCCTACGACTTGCCATGGTATCCAGTGTTTGTACAGCTCGGCTAATTCGGTGTTGTCGGTGTTCAGCTCCTTAGCGGGCAGGACGACGGTGCTTTTCTTGCGCCTGAGTGCTTTTTCCATAGTGAGTGGTTGCTCGATGTTTTGCGTGAATGAGAGAATAAACTTGATTTTTTCACTGCGTTTGGGCGGCAAGTCAATGGGGATAATCACCGCGCCTATGCCGCCCGACTTCGACGAATCCCAATCACCGCTCCAAAACGCGGCTTTATCGGTGACGAATCGGCTCCGTTTATCACACGAAAGTGTCATGGCTCCGCTCAACGTGCCGTTTGCGGGGTTAATCATGACGAGTGTATTGTCCATAACTTGGGTTTTGATTAGTTTCGCGCTCGTTCCGTTTCCGTCCACGCCGAGAATGGGTTCGGTGTAGTAGGCAACTTGAACTTTTTGAGCCGTGTCGGTATGGTTCGTAAGCTCCAACACAACGCGCTTACCCATTCCGCGTGAGTATACCCGAACGGACGTGTTTGCCGTGATTGTCGCGTTACCGCTGCCGACTACGCCTGCGTAATCCACTTTGTTGGGCGCGAACGTAGCTCGCGAACCGTCGATGAGGTCATATAACAATCCGCCCGGCGTTTTCAGGACGAGTAACTCGCCGCGATTATCCGCGCGCAGGTCATTGACCCACGGAGTCAGCTTACATTCGCGGCTGTTGAGTGCCCACGTAAACCCTAACGCTCTATCGGTCACTAATGTGCCGAATCGTGAATTGGCAAGGACGTTGCTCCAAGGCGGCGCGCCGTATTCGTCGCGCTGTTCCGCCACGTATGCCCCCGCGTCCAATACGGCTTCGTCAGCGGTGTCGTCATCACTGATTGGGGGCGCGGCGCAGGAGTAAAGAGGCAACAACTCGGGCGGCTCGGCGGTGACTCGCGTCGAAACGGGTTGCAGAATTTCGCCTGAGTTAAGCGTCAACGCCGCCACCGCGTTCAGTAGGTTGATGTCTTCCTGCGGCGTGGCGCGGCTGTCCAACAAATACGCCTCGGTGTGGATTTCGCCGCGTATTTCCTCATACAACGCCCTCTGTTTATCATTGTCGTAGAGCATGACTAAATCATACTCAATGCGGCAAAGCGTGAGAGCCTTTTTCATCTCGATTACCACGTCCGCGCCGTTTACTGCGCCTCGGTCAGGCTTGTACAGGACAATGGGTACGTCCCCCGATATGCCATACTTCCACATCTCGCGATAATCGGCTTTGTTCGCCAATACTGCTTTGGATTTAGTCGCGCTGTTCTGCGGCGTGTACAGGATATTGCCCAAATACCGCCGCGTGATTCGCCCATAAATCGTGTTGGACACCAACGGCGATATGATTTCCTCCGACGGTTCAAGTTTGCGGCGTTTATGCGTGGCGCGTATTTCTCGCGCGAGTGCGATTGTTTCGTCTGCGGAGTTGCCGTAACAAGTGAACATATGCACGGCTTTTTTCTCATGCGCGTCCAAGACAAAATCGGCTTTTATCAGGATACAGGGCGCGGGTACGTCAGTGACAGACATGGTGCGGTCACGCGCTTTAGTCAGCATGGAGAAGATTCCGCCGTTACGGGATATGACTTGTTCACGGTTGAACGAAAACGTGAAATCTACTTCGTCAGACTCGGCGAACCCAATCGCCATGACCGTTTCATCATTGCCGTCGCGCTCCTTACGGGAGGCGATGAACAACTTCTCTTGTTCATCAAATCGCAGTTTTATGAACAAATCCATGAACGCAGGGTGTGCCAACACATCTTTTTCGCGCGCTAATGCAGGCTCGAGATAACACGCCAACGTCAGGTTGCGCTTGAATGCCGCCTTGTTCACCGCCCTGAAACTGCGTATTTCCACCGGTTTTGCCTCGTCCAAAAACACGTCCATCTGTGTTTTGAGCGTTTTGGAACAGCTCAAATATTCCGACGTGTTCTGGGTGAATACCACGCAATTTTCAATGGGGAGCTTAGACTTATACCGTGACAGTTTAGGGTGATTATAAAAGGCGTAGACGTCCTCATTCTCGATAAACGCGCACAGACTTCCCCGCGGATTGTACAGGTCACAACTCGGGAACAGAGCCGCTTTACCGTCGTCACACAACGTCTGTGACACGCCGATGTCGCTTGTAATCACGCTGATTTGCCCGTTAGACAACACGTTCAGGCGCGGATTGGTAATGTTAAACCCCGACGCTAAAATATCCGCGTTCATACGCATTTCCTGTTCATCTTGCCGTTCGGGCGCGCCGAGTACGGGTTCGCCTGCGATAATCTTTTCTTCCATGAGTTCTCCTGCCCGCTTCATTTTCTCGTTCGTCATGAACAGCTTCTGCAAGATTCCGTCACACAGCGTATTGGCAATGGCGCATATACTCATGCCCATATGATGCGCCATATGGCTCTTGACTACGGCGTACCCCGAACCTACACGGTGTTGCGTGAAGTCGGCGGCTTCGTAGAACCCGTAGCGTTCGTGGCACAGCCCGAGCTTCTCCATTTTCGCCAAGTTGTTGTAACAGCCAATAGGGTCGTAGGACAGCGCGAGAAACGTCGAGTAGGGTGACACGACATACTCGCGGTTCAACCCTGCTTTTAGCCCGATGTCCTGTACACCGTGCGCTTTATACTGATAGTTCAGGCTACGGTCAAACGCATAAAACCCACTCTCGGAAATGCCGAAAGGGCGATATTTTAACTCTGACTGCGTTTTAGCTTTTTTTACGCCCTCTGCGCGGGACACAGAAACCCTGCCCCTTACCGATTCGTGTATACCGCGCGGCGCATAGGCAGGCGCGGCTTGTTGACAGTGCAGGCAAAACTTCAATGCTTCATATTCCATGCTGCCCTCCTTTGAGCTGAGCAGTAATTCAGGCATGAAATACTCGAACATCGTCCCTGTCCATGCAACAGGGGCGGCATACTTGCCTTTCTTGCCCATAACACGCCCGAGGCACCGCCAGTGTCGCTTATTCGCCTGCCCCGACGCGATTGCGTAATAACTGAGCATACGCGATTCAGACATGAGCAGGTCATAGTGGTGGTGGGACAGCTTGTCGGCGTCCATATCATAACCGATACTGAACAGGTTGCGCGCCTCATTGTAGAACGGCACAAGGTTCGTTTCGTCAATCTGCTTGTCCATTCGCGCAATAAGCGTGGGGGTGCAGTTTTCGTGTTTCAAAGCCTCATTCACCGCCACGAGACAACACACGTAGTTCCCCGAATCCACCGATGATACAAACTCGCTGATTACTTCCAATTTGTCGGTGGTGTACCAATTGCAGAGGTTGCCGTTCCACTTGTGCAGTTTTTCTATAGTGGCAAGCGTGCGCTCAATGCGCGACTCTAACCCCACTTTGTCCACGAACCCGAATACATACGCCGCCACACAGGACAGCAGATACATTCCGATGTTTGTCGGAGACGTCCGTGCCGCGACGCGTTGCACAGGCGAATACTGTACGTTGTCGGGAGGCAGAAAGTTATGAGTTTCGGTAACGTAGTCTTCGTAAAACTGCCAGATTTGCCGCGCGTTCGCGCTTAGGTCTTTACGCATGACTTCGGGGATACGCTGTTTAGTTTCGCCCTCGGTTTTGTCGCAGAACAAGACTACGGGGAGCGCGGACAGAAACAGAACCGATAAAATCAACGCGAACACGTTCAAATGAACCACCGCCAATGCGAATAACACCGCCGATAAAATCAACGCCCACAGCATATGCGTGACCGCGCCGAAGCCGCCTTTGCCGAATTTGCCGTCAAGAGCCGCCGCAGTTGTCCAGTCCAGCAATCGCCGTTTGGATACGTTTGTCCGCCACAATACACGCCCTGTCGCGTCTAATGACACGGCGGCGTGTTTGGGCAGTAACAACAGTTCCATGAGGCACTGTCGCAGGAGTTGTTTTGTTTGGGAGAGTACGGGAGAGTAGAACCGTCGGTAGTTGGAGAATTTGCGCCCGCGAATCACACTGGGCAGAAAGCCCGTCAGGAAAGGCAAGACGACTGCCGCTAACGCGACTATTTCAATAGGCAACGTGAACGACGCGTTGGGAATCGCGAACGCGAAAAAGCACAGCAGAATCAACGGAGGGGTGACGGCTCTGCGTACGTTGTCGAACAGCTTGAAGCGCGTCAGGAGCGTGAAACGGTCATCGAACATATACCAGATATTCTGTAAGTCTCCGCGTAACCAGCGGTGAAGCCGCTTGAAATAAGCGTTGGAGGTTTCGGGAAAACTGTCCGAAAACTCCACGTCTCCCGCGTATGCCACGCCGCACAATCCACCCTCTAAAATATCGTGTGAGAGAATGCGCTCAGACGGGAATACGTCCACAAGCTCGCCCGAACCCTCTGCGGGCAGGCTGCAACAAGCGTCAATAAACACGTCAACATCTAACAGACCTTTGCCCGTGAAGATTCCCTCCCCGAAACAGTCCTGATAAAACTCGCCCGAAAAGCTGTCATAACTTGACGCGCCCGCGCAACCTCCGTTACCTGCCATTGCACGTGAGAATCCCGTCTTTAGAGAGGAGGCAAGTGTGGTGGTTATTCGCGGCACGATTATGCCCACGCCTTTGTGACAGGGGTGCCGCGCAATGCCCACCAACTCGGAAATGCTGTCCATTAGCGGGACGGTATCATAGTCTAAAGCGGCGACGTAGCGAACGTCCGCAAGGGCAGAAGTATCGCCTGTCACGGCAGCAAAATCCTCACCGGCGTTCGGGAAATCGTCGGGGCGCAGGAGTTTCATCAGGCTTTCAATCGCGCCGCGTTTGCGTTCGCGCCCTTGGAAACAGCGGCTTGTCTCGGAATACTCGCGCTTGCGGACTAATGCCGTGTACCCCGTGTCGGCGAACGCCTTGTGCAGGGCTTGTATAATGGGCTCATCATCGTCTGCCGTTGTATGATATTTATTGGCTTTGAAGTCACACAGCGCGCAAAAGTGCAAGTTGCCTGATGTGTTTTTAAGGCGCGCCGCATCTAATTTTTTGACTACTTGTGCCACGTCGTCAGGGGCGGTCAACAACGTGGAAATCACGCACAGCGTCCGCGCATTGTCGGGTATTTCACCTTTCAGGTCAATCTGCGGCAGAGGGATTTTTGCGCGAATTGTCTTGGACACGCTGAGGTCTAAAACAGGTTTGACGACCGCAAACGCGGGCAGGTACACAATTGCGGCAAGCCACAGCGCGTGAATGCTGCCTCCTACGTTCCACATAATCCCGCAGACCAAAACAGTCAACGCCGCAGACAGCGACAGCAACAGCGCGATATAGCGCGAGGGCGTCATCAGTCGGAATACGCGGCGATAATCGTCGTTGATGACTACGCCTATGTGACAGTCCGCCCTGTCCGCGCGGGCGACGTATTCCCGCGATAAGCGAGACTCGTTAATCCCCGTAGCAGTGGACATCTCCGCCGTCATTTTGCGATACAGTGCCTTGGTCTCGCTCGTCAGCTTTGTGTAGAGAGGGTCTTGCGCGAATACACGGTCAAGGGGATTCAGTTCGCGACAGATTTTTTCAGAGTCAAGCAGTGTCAGTTCGCCGAGTTTAGCGGCACACGCCCCGAAAGTCAGCGAATGTGTACCGCCGCTGCACACCGCCTTTTCTATAACTACGAACTTGGCTTGCCACAGAAACGAGTCAACGTCCATTGACGTCAGCTCTTTTTGCGACGCTAAGAACGCGATACATTCACGCACGCTGCCCTCATTGATGGTGTCTAAGGCGGCAATCGCCGCGCCTAATGCAGGCAGGCAGGACTTGCGGGTTTGTTTACC
Source organism: Oscillospiraceae bacterium (assembly GCA_009778605.1). GTDB lineage: Bacteria > Bacillota > Clostridia > Oscillospirales > Ruminococcaceae > Ruminiclostridium_E. The sequence goes on along the minus strand of WRJN01000002.1, from coordinate 20,000 downwards.
CGCACTGCACACGGCAATACTAAAACCCTTGTGCGAACGCGCAAGCACGCCGATTTCTTTCTCTAAAAGCCGCTTCTCTTTGATTTCATCGCTTTTTTTAAGTATCCGCCGCATTGCTTTAATACGCGGATAGAGAAGCGTCGTCGGTGCGTGTGTCCATTCGGCGTAAATGATTTCGGTGTTCATTTCAGACCATACCTTCCTGCCGCCAACTGCGACACGAGACTTTTTTATTAGACCTCCGCAGAAACCCATACCTCTGCCAATCACAATATACAGTATTAGCTATAAAATCCGTATATATATGGTGTATATGCTCTGTTTCGTTTCTAATGTAGTGTAGTCAATAACAGAAAAAAAATACATTTTTTTTGGGAAAAGGCTTGATTTTTTATAAAGTTTGGTTTATAATAGATATTATTGTTAAGTGACGTAATATGAAACAGCATTGATTATAGGATTGATTTGGAAGGTTGGCTTTACAGAAGAATGAGTAAAAAAACCTCTTTAATTCTCACCGTAACGGTTTCGGTGATTGCCGTTGCCGCCTTGATTTTCACGTTTGTTATGTTAGGGCGTGATAATGACGAGGAGGACGAAACGGGGTTTGTGCCCGACGAAGCGTTGGCACTCGAAATGCAGGATGCGGCAGACAGGCTCACGCAGAATAATGCGGAAGTGTTGCGGTTGTTTTACCGCCTGCACTATAACCCCGAAAACCATTTTGAACCCGAACCGTATAACAGAGAACCCGAAAGCGGATTTTACACGCTGCGTGAGGGATTGATTGACTTTGATACGGTGGACGAAATATTCGCGTTTGTTGACGAGACGTTTGTGGAATCGGCGGCAGAGCAAATCAAGACGGACGACTTGGCTACGGGAATCAGAGGCCCTGTGTATCAAGACGTTGATGGGCGAATAGGCGTGAACATTTACTTTGAGCCGATAGAGCATGACTTTTTTTGGACGAACGTCGGCATTGACCTGACGTATGAAAGCGAAACAGAAGTTATCTTGAGCGTTTCGCCCACAACGCAGTCCCTCGAGAAAGCGTACGAGGAGCGCGGTGATGAGTTCGGCGTCACGCCTGCGGAAGTGCGTATGGTCAAAGGCGATGACGGTTGGCGGTTAGAGGGGTTAATCCACGTTTACACTCAGTTTTAGTTGAGGGTGCAATTATGAGGAAAAATTCGTGGTTACAAGCGTGGATGGTCATAGGGAACTTCACCTGGCTGATGCTCACACCGTTATTGGTTTTTATAGGCGGCGGCGCGTGGCTGATTAACAAGTTCGATTGGAACATTCGCTGGATTTTGCTGTTTGTTATACTCGGGCTCGTTTTCGCAGGGGTGAGCGTGTGGGAATACGCCAAGAAGTTCATGACGATGTACGACGACAACAAGAAAGCCCCCACAAAACGCGACAAGGAAGATTATGACTACTAAGCCGATTAAGAAACCGCGCTCACAAGCAATGCAAATCACGTTGACGGAATTACAGGATATGATTCCGACGTTCATTATATGTAACGCAGTTGTGGCGGTTGCGTGTTCGCTGTACTACATCTTCACGGAGAATTGGGGCGTGTTCACCGATGTCGCGCTGTTGTTGAGATTCGCAGCGGGGTTGCTCCTCGGGAATGCGGCGGCAATAGGGAATTTTTGCTTGCTGGGCATGAAATCGGCGCGTATTATCGCAAAAAAAAACAAACGGTATGCACAGACATACGCCACAACGAATTATTTCGTGCGGTATATCGGAGCGTTCGCGTTGTTCGGCATTTTGATTAAACTAAAAGTAATCAACCCCTACACGGTTGTGTTTCCACTGTTTATCCCTCGTATTCACTATATAGTAAAAGCATTGTTCAACAAAAACTAATTGCTCTAAATTAGAAATGAGGTGCTAATATATGAGTTACTTACCAATGCTCAGCGAATTCAGCGTAGAGGGTCCGATTGTCGTAGCCGACTTCGGCAAGTTTATGGGAATTCCGATACGTCTGACCGAATCAATCACCGTTCAATGGTTGATTATCCTTATATTCGGTGTTTTGTTCTTTGTGTTGGGGCGAAACCTCGAAGTTAAACCCACAACGCGGCGACAGGTTATTGCTGAAATGATAGTGGGAACATTAAACGGCATGGTCAACGACACAATGGGTCCGAAATACTTCCGCTACCAACCGTATATCGGGGCATTGTTGATGTTCTCGTTAGGATTAAGTATATCGGTTTACTTAGGTATGCTTCCGCCGACTGCTGACATTTCTGTAATCGCTACGTGGGGTGTGCTCACGTTTATGCTCACCAACTATAACCGATTCAAAAGCGGCGGATTGCTCAGAGGGGCAAAGAGTTTCGCGAAACCGATTTTCTTGTTGCCGTCCAACCTCATCAGCGAAATATCCAACCCGATGTCGCAGACATTCCGTCACTACGGAAACATTTTGGCAGGTTTGATTATCGGCGGTTTGATTTTCTGGGCATTGCAAATGGCGATTAAAATTCCTATTTTGATTCCCGTACCGTTGTCGCTGTATTTTGACTTGTTCCAAGGGTTCTTGCAAGCATACGTGTTCGCGACGCTCACCATGGTATACATCTCTATGGCTGACACTAGCCCCGAAGCTGAAGAGGCGTAGGCTAATAGTAAAACAGGACAGGGAGACGGCAATGGAGTGACTGAAAAACACTGTAGAAGTCGATTATGCCTGAGGGCATTCGATATAAAATCATTTTTGGAGGTAGATTCAAATGACTAACATTGGTTTTGTTCTCGGAATGGAAGCCCTCGGTGCAGGGCTTGCTCTTCTCGCGGGTATAGGTCCCGGTGCCGGTGAAGGTTACATCGGCGGTAAAGCAGTCGAGGCGATTGCAAGACAACCCGAAGCGAGCGGCGCAATCACTCGTACCATGCTTTTAGGGGACGTTATCGCAGAGACGAGTACCGTATACGCATTCGTATTCGCGCTCCTGTGTATGTTCGCTCATCCTTTCGCAAACTTCCTTGCGGACGCTAACTTATAATCGTTAGAGTCAGCGTGAAGTATACGAATCGAAAGGGGAAAATGTGTTATGGGTAATGTAATCCTGTTGGCTGAGAAAATCCCGCTCCCGATTTTTAATCTTGAGCCGTTTACGTTTGTATTGACGCTGTGCAACACGCTCATCATCGTGCTGTTGTATCGGTTTCTTCTGCATAAGAAAGTCGGCGAAATATTAGACAAACGTAATGCGGCAATCAAAGCCGAAATCGACGAGGCGACGTTAGCGAAAGGCAAAGCGGAGGCAGCCGAAAAGAAATACTTAGCACTTTTAGCCGACTCGCGCGCAGAATCGGAACGGATTCTGACCGCCGCGAACGCGAAAGCGCGTCAGCGCGAAGACGAAATCGTGGCAAAAGCGGAGGAATCGGCGACTCAAATAAGACAAAAAGCGCAGTCTGATATAGAGCGTGAGCGTAAGCGCGCCGTGAACGAAATCAAAGACCAAATCTCGGGTCTTGTGATTATGGCGGCGAGTGCGGTGGCTGAAAAAGAAATCAACGAACAAGATAACGCGGCACTCATCGAAAGTTTCTTGGTGAACGCTGAGGCTTAACGCGCGTAACTTGATGGAGGTGATTCCATGGCATCGGTGGAAAAAACATACGCTGACGCGTTTTTCTCTCTGTTAGAGAGCGAGAACCCCGATATAGTTTCAGGCAGAGCCGCATTCGACACGGCAATGACACAGCTCAAATGCGTGGGTGAGAGTTTTGACCAAACGCCTGACTTGCTCAAACTTATGAACACGCCGACTATATCCGACGCCGAAAAGCTCGGGATACTCGACGCGGCAGTGGGCGGCAAAGTGACCGACTATGTACACAACTTCCTGCGTGTTCTCGCGGTTAAACGGCGTATGTCATACTATTCGCGTATCGTGAAAGCGTTCAGCGAACAGTATAATCAACGGTTTGACATTGCCGAAATCACGGTGACGTCCGCTATGCCTATTGACGCGGCAACACAGAGCAGAATCGGCGCGAAAATGGCGAACATCACGGGGAAACCCGTCGAGAACATCGTCATCACGACCAAAGTCGATAAATCGCTGATTGGCGGCGTCATGGTTGACCACGGTAACACACGTTTAGACGGCAGCGTGAAAACTCGATTAGCTGAGTTAGGAAAAGATATTGCGGGGACAATTGCTTAATGAAACAAGTTTTCAGCGGTAAAACTAAAACCGTTTTTGAATTACCCGACGGCAACTATATGTTGAAATTCAAGGACGACGCCTGCGGGAAAGACGGTGTGTTTGACCCCGGCGAAAACCAAGTTGGGCTGACGATTGACGGCAAAGGAAAAGCGGGGTTGCGGCTCTCGGAATTTTTCTTTAAGAAGATAAACGAGGCGGGGTTCCCCACTCACTTTATAGGCTGTGACATTGATGCGGCAACCATGACGGTTCGCCCCGCGACGGTGTTCGGCAAGGGGTTAGAAGTCGTCTGCCGATTCAAAGCAACAGGCAGCTTCGTGCGGCGATTCGGCGATTATATCAGCGACGGCGCGGTTCTTGAACCGCCGTTGGTGGAAATCACACTCAAAGACGATAATCGCGGCGACCCGCCTGTCACGCGCGATATTGCTGTAGCGTTAGGAATCCTCACCACCGACGAGTTCGACAAGTTATCGGATTTGGTGCGTAGCATTGCAGGGATTATCAAGAACGAATGTGCGGCGAAGTCGTTGGAACTAATCGACATGAAATTGGAGTTCGGCAGAAACAAAGAGGGCATCATGCTCATTGATGAGGTCTCGGGCGACATCATGCGCGTGTATGACAAACAGGGCAACGCAGTCGAGCCGATTGAACTGACGCGCATTATCTGCGGCTAAAACTGCGTAGAGTAATTAAAACTTATAGTAAGGGAGAATGGTGAAATGGAATTACGTCCCGATGAAATCACCGCGATACTGAAAGAGCAGATTAAAAGTTTCGACACCAAAGTCAAACTGACCGACACAGGTACAGTCGTGACGGTTGGTGACGGAATCGTACGCATTCACGGCTTGGAACAGTGTATGCTCGGTGAGTTGTTGGAGTTTGATAACGGTGTGCGTTGCATGGCGTTGAACCTCGAACAAGATTTTGTGGGTGCGGTTATGCTGGGCTCTGACGCTGAAATCAAAGAAGGCGAAAACGTCAAGCGTACCGGCAGTATCGTGTCTGTTCCCGTAGGTAATGAGTTGCTCGGAAGAGTCGTCAACTCCTTAGGGCAGTCAATTGACGGCAAGGGGGCGATTCTCACCAACGAAACGCGCCCTGTTGAAAAAATCGCGTCGGGGATTATCTCGCGCGAGAAAGTAAACACGCCTCTGCAAACGGGCGTTAAAGCGATTGACTCGATGATTCCCATTGGGCGCGGTCAGCGTGAATTGATTATCGGCGACCGTCAAACAGGGAAAACCACAATCGCCATTGACACGATTATCAACCAAAAAGAAAACAACGTCATTTGCATTTATGTTGCAATCGGTCAGAAAAACTCTACCGTTGCATCAGTGGTTGACCAGCTCACCGAAGCGGGCGCAATGACCAACACAATCGTCGTTGCGGCATCGGCGTCGGAGTTGGCACCGTTGCAATACATCGCGCCGTATGCGGGTTGCGCTATGGGCGAGTATTTCATGGAAAGCGGCAAAGATGTTCTGATTATTTATGATGACTTATCCAAACACGCAGTAGCTTACCGTGCACTCTCGCTGTTATTGAAACGTCCGCCGGGGCGTGAGGCTTTCCCGGGCGACGTGTTCTACTTACACTCGCGTTTGCTTGAGCGCGCCGCGAACCTCAGCGTGGATTACGTTAAGCAAATCAGCAATAATGACCCGCAAGTTCTTAAAAATCTTGAAGAACGCGTGAAAAACGGTATTAACGGCGGCGGTTCGCTGACCGCTTTGCCGATTATCGAAACACAAGCGGGGGACATTTCGGCGTATATTCCCACCAACGTCATTTCGATTACGGATGGGCAGATTTTCCTTGAAACAGAGCTGTTTAACTCGGGGATTCGTCCTGCGGTAAACCCCGGTGTGTCGGTTTCTCGTGTGGGCGGTGACGCGCAGATTAAAGCGATGAAAAAAGTTTCGGGGACGCTCAAGCTCGAGTATTCGCAGTATCGTGAGTTGCAGGCGTTCGCGCAATTCGGCTCAGACTTGGATAAAGACACCAAAGCGCGTCTCGCTAAAGGCGAACGTATTGTGGAAGTCCTCAAACAGGGACAGTCTTCGCCGTTGGCTGTCGAAAAACAAGTCGTGATTATTTATGCGGTGCTCAATGATTTCTTGATTGACGTTCCGTTAGGCAAAGTTTCGAGTTATGAGAGCGATTTGTTCCTTTGGCTGGGCGACAAAGGCGCAGATATTGCTAAGACAATCAAAACCGAACAGACGCTAACTCGTGAAATTGAAAAGCAACTCAAAACCGGGTTGGAAAAGTTCACTGCTGATTTTGTGGCGGCGTTGCCGAAAGCCTGACAAGGGCTGTGATTAGTGAAGCTAATCGACAGCTTGACGACGAGCCTGACAAGGGCTGATTATTCCACAAGTGGGAGGTAGTTATGGCATCAGGTAACATGAAGACCATTAAACGGCGTATAAAAAGCGTCAGTTCCACCATGCAGATTACTAAAGCGATGGAGTTGGTGGCGTCTTCCAAGTTGCGGAAAGCGAAGAAGAAGACGAAAGATACGAAACCGTTTTTCACGGAGCAGGAGTTGATTCTAAACGGAATTTACGCTTCTTTCTCCGAAAAGACTAAAGAAAATTCGTTCGATACAAAGTTCGAGAAACACCGCGACGTTAAAAACCGATTGTACATCGTTATTGCAGGTGACAAGGGATTAGCGGGGGGGTATAACTCCAACGTGTTTAAGTTAGTCAACCATGTCCACAGCAATTGCAATACGGCGGACGTTAAGCCTAAGATTATTGCAATCGGCAAAAAGTCGGTGGAATATTTCGAGCGACGCGGACACGATATTCTTGTCAAACGCGTGAACTTTGCTGATAACATTAAGTCGGGTCATTGCAGCGAAGTAGCCGACACCGCGATAAAAATGTTCACGAGCGGTGAAGTGGACGAAGTTACAATGTTTTACACGCGGTTCGTGTCGTCAATGGTGCAGGAAACGAGTACGATGCGGCTGTTGCCGCTTGAAACACCCCATCAAAAACTGAAAAGGTTGCAGGAAGAAAGCGAGACCGACGTAACCAAAAAAGCCGAAGCAAAGCGATTGAAAAAGTCTTTGGAGGAGTTTCAGAAATCACCGATTACCGCGACGTATGACCCGTCGCCTGAGGCTGTGTTGAGCCGTATTATCCCGAATTTCTTGGCGGGGCTTGTCCAGTCGGCTATTACCGAGTCCTACACGTCGGAATTGAGCGCGCGGCAAAGGGCAATGGAAAGCGCGTCGGACAATGCGGGTGACATGATTGACAACTTATCGCTGTTGTACAACCGTGCGCGACAGGAGAAAATCACCAACGAAATCAACGAAATTGTCGGCGGCGCAAACGCGCTGTAGATGAGATTCGGAGGCACATAAATTACAATGTAAAGGGGAATGGAATATTTATGAATACCGGAACAATTGCACAGATTATCGGGGCGGTCATTGACATTCGCTTCGAGCTGGAGAACCTGCCGGCGTTGCTTAACGCAATCGAGATTGATAACAACGGCGTGAAGTTAGTCGTTGAAGTAGCGCAACATATCGGTGACGACGTTGTCCGCTGTATCGCCATGAGCAACACGGACGGGCTTGTCCGCGGAATGCCTGCGATTGACACCGGCAAAGCCATAACCGTTCCTGTCGGGAAACAGACTCTCGGGCGTATATTCAACATTCTCGGGGACACCGTTGACGGCGAAACTCGCCCTGACGGTGGCAAAAACACGCCGATTCCCGCTGACGCTGAGCGTTGGCCCATTCACCGTCCCGCGCCTAAGTATGAGGAGCAAGCGGCGGCGAATGAGGTGCTTGAGACGGGGATTAAAGTTGTTGACTTGATTGCGCCCTACCTTAAAGGCGGAAAAATCGGGTTATTCGGCGGTGCGGGTGTTGGTAAAACCGTACTTATCATGGAATTGATTAACAACATCGCGAAACAGCACGGCGGTCTGTCGGTGTTTACGGGTGTTGGTGAGCGTACTCGTGAGGGTAACGACTTGTATCAGGAAATGTGTGATTCGGGAGTTATCGACAAGACCGCCTTGGTGTACGGTCAGATGAACGAGCCGCCCGGGTCTCGTATGCGCGTGGCATTGTCGGGGCTTACCATGGCGGAGTATTTCCGCGATATTGAGGGGCAAGACGTTCTTTTGTTCGTAGACAACATCTTCCGTTTCACGCAAGCGGGTTCGGAGGTATCGGCACTTCTCGGGCGTATGCCTTCTGCGGTGGGATACCAACCGACGTTAGCGACGGAAATGGGCGCGCTGCAAGAGCGTATTACATCCACAAATAAAGGTTCGATTACATCTGTTCAGGCTGTATACGTTCCTGCGGACGACTTGACCGACCCTGCACCTGCGACGACTTTCGCGCATTTGGACGCGACAACGGTTCTCTCTCGTGCAATCGCGTCAATGGGGATTTACCCGTCTGTTGACCCCCTTGACTCTACTTCGCGGATTCTCACGCCCAAAATCGTGGGTGACGAACACTATGAAGTGGCGCGCGCAGTACAGTCCATTCTGCAACGGTACAACGAGTTGCAAGACATTATCGCGATTTTGGGTATGGACGAGTTGGACGATAACGACAAAATTTTGGTTGCGCGTGCAAGGAAAGTTCAGCGGTTCTTGTCGCAGCCGTTCCACGTTGCGGAGGCGTTTACAGGCATGGACGGCAAGTACGTTCCGCTTAAAGACACCATTCGAGGGTTCAAGGAAATAATCGACGGCAAGCATGATGCGATTCCTGAGTCGGCGTTCTTATTTGCGGGCGGAATTGAAGAAGTTATCGAAAAAGCAAAATCAGAAGACAAATAAATTTGTCGGCGATTCCTAATGTAGGTAATGAGGTACGGATATGACACCTTTCAAACTTAAAATAGTTACTCCGAGCGGCGTTTTCTTCGGCAAGAAAGAAGATAAGCACTACTACACGGGCAGGGACGTTGTAAACGTCATCGTACGCACGACTGTGGGTGATAAAGGGATTCTTGCGAAGCATGAGCCGTACATCGCTGCGTTGCCGATTGGTATAGTGCGTATCATGGTCGAGGACAATAAGTATCGGAACGCCGCAATTTCCACCGGGACGATTCAAGTCACGGAGGGCGGCGACACGACGATTCTTGTGCAAAGCTGTGAGTGGTGTGACGAGATTGACGTGGCGCGTGCCGAGGCGGCTAAAAAGCGCGCTGAAGAGGACATGGCGCGCGCTGAAGAGACTGACGAAAACGTCAAGTATAAAGTCGCCGAGTTCAAGCTCAAACGCGCACTCAATCGCTTGGATAACGCCGAGATACCTTAATCAACAACAATACAAAACCCTGCCGTGGGGGGACACGGCAGGGTTTTTTCTATTTTTACAGCGTCTATGCAATCACTGCGTTTTCTATTGCGTCTTCAATCGTTTTGTCCATGTCAGCATAAATGTCATCGAACACGCTGGTGAGTTTTACTTTGTAGCGCAGAATCTGTAATGCGTCAGCCATTTGCGGTTTCGTCCCACCGGTAATGCACGCCGCATCGTAAGAGGCTTGGCATTTGTCTAACTTGCTCGATAATCCGACAACGTGTCGTAAAATCTGTAACGCGTCTTCCAACTCGACTCTTCCGCCTGTTCCGGTAACGTCACCGGGCATAACGATAATCACGATGGTTTGATTCACAATGACTTGACGGTCACAACCTTCACAGCAATACTGATGAAGTACGTCTTTTTTGCAATCGCAATCCCCGAACGCGCCGCATCTCTTACAGTCGGGTTGTTGTGGGGGGAGCACCCACGGACAGACTTTACAAAAACAAGCGTTGTCATTGGGTGAGTTCCAGTAACATTCTTTTTGGTATTTGAAGCATGAGCAGGGAGCGTATCCGTTTACCAATTCGCCGCAGTCAGGGCAAACTTTGTCCGAGTAGAAGCAATCACAGGGGTACGCCGCAGAATACCACGATTGGCAATTCTCACAGAAGTAATCACTTTCGTATTTGCAATCATGGGGTTTGCTTGATGACTGCCAGTTACCGCAATCTTCGCAGAAGTAGTCGTAGCAAGTGCATTTGTAGTAGGGCAGTCCGCAACAGTCTACAATTTCGCCGCAAAAACAGTCATAACCTGCCATCATGAGCGCGCCGCATTTACCACAAGTCTCATAAAAGTAGAACCAGGGGCAAGTACCGCACACACAGTTCCAGCCTGTTTCGTCTTGCCAGCAAGTGTTGAAGTCGTGATAGTCGTAACGGCATTCTTCATAGTGATAGTTGCCGCAACGCTCACAGAATATCATATCGTTCGGTTTCTCGCATTTGCCGCAGTCGTCCGCGTCGCCTGTGGGGATTCCGCACCATTTGCATACGTTGTACACGATACAGTCACAGTTGAATGTGCCGTCGGGTGCAGACGCTGTTTTGCACACCGCACAAGTGATGAAATCGGGCGGCGGGATTGCGAACATCTCATACTGGCTCACCATTACGTTAGCGTTCAGCGTTGTGTTGCTGACGTTCTCGAACGTAAAACTGTAGGTGTTGGACGATTTGAGGTTTTCAAACGTAATGCCTGTCATGTCGCCTGTTTTCAGGGCGATTGTGTAGGTTTGCACGAGTTCGCCTGTTGCATCGTCAAACAGTGACGCTTTCACGATTTGCGGCGGGTATCCGTACGCGCTGAATCGCAGGTAAATCAACCCCGTGTGGGTTCTGTAGCTCATGTTTGAGGTAGCGCAAACATCGCTCAAAAGCCCGAGCTCGAACGATTCGCCCCAGTCTTTCTCCAAGTCTAATGTAGGGAGTCTGCCGGGGGTGCCCGGTTCATCGGGAGTTGGTTCGTCTTTGACTGTAGAGCCGGTAACAGGCTGTCTTGTGTCGGGTGAAGTCGTGGTAACAGAATACGGTGTGTCGGGGGTCGCGACGGGTACGGTAGTGACAGAATTCGTTGTGTCGGGGGGCGCGACGAGTGTGGTAGTGACAGAATTAAACGGTTCTTCGGGGGATACGCCGGGCATAGTCACTTGACCGGGGGATTGGTAGTTGAGTGCCGTCGTTACCGCAGTATTTATGCTCTGTTCTTGTTTTTGCAACTCGACGATTCTTGTTTTGGTTGCGTCGATTCTTGCTAAATACTGCTCTTTTTCTGCGTCGGACACATCGTCTCGGTCTTTGATTTCATTGTACTTCGCGCAAAGGACTTCGAGTTGAACCCACTCGAGTTCGAGTTGTTCGTCAATGCTGTACACATGAACATCGTTCACAGGGGGAGGCGTGACTGCTGCCGAGATACTCATGGGCAGTAACGACGCGCCGATTGCCCCTGCGAGCAATAACGACACGATTTTTGATTTTGCGTGTTTCATGAATTTTTCCTCCATTCATAGTTTGATTTTACTTAGTGTTCTGTGGTATAATCCTATTATATCAGCTCACGCGACTGTAAAGGTGTACAACAATGTCCACATTTTAGCTTTTTAAGAAAAAGTTTTTATTTAATCTATGATACACTTGCAAAACGTCTTAGACAGACCGCAATACTCGCATTTTTCGGTATCAATAGGGCGTGTGGTTTTTGGGGCAGTCGGTGTTGTCGTAGAAGGAGTAGTCGTCGGCGGCTTAGTAGTTGTTGGTGGCTTAGTTGTCGTTGGTGGTTTTGTAGTCGTCGTCGGCTTTGTAGTAGTTGGCGGTGTTTTTGTAGTAGGCGTGTTGGTATAAGTAGTATGCGGCGCAGTCGGCGTGTCGGTAGGCACGTCAGTGAGCGGCGCAGTCGATGTATCGGTAGGCACGTCAGTGAGCGGCTTAGTCGGCGTGTCGGTAGGTGGCGTAGTCGGCGTGTCGGTAGGAGGCGCAGTTGGTGTGTCGGTAGGCGTAAGCGTATCAGTAGGCGCAATCGTAGTATGCGTGTCTTGCGGTATGTTGCTGTTTAGCGCGAGTGCCGCCGCAGTCACCGACAGAGCCGTGACTGCCACAACCGCCACAGTCAGCTTAACCATGCCGCGCTTTGAGCCTCGACTCTTGTAACTGTTCAGCGCGCGTTTGAGCGCGGCGGCGGTCTGGAACCGCGCCTCGGGTGCAAGCTCTGTGCATTTGCACACAATCCGCTCCAGCGTTTTATCGGGGATTTTCGCGGCGCGGTCAGTCGACCCTGTCAGCCAGTAGCGCATAACCACGCCCAGTGAATACACGTCCGTCCGACAGTCCGTCTGTGCGAAACCGTACTGTTCGGGCGGTGAATACTTCTCTGTACCGAAGTAAGCGGTGTCCGTTTCGGCGTCCTCGGAGTATTTACGGGCAATCCCAAAATCAATCAGCGTGACTGTATCGCCGTCTACAATGATATTGGACGGTTTAATATCCCTGTGAATAATCGGGACAGGGCGGGAATGAAGATAAGTCAACACATCGCAGAGTTTTATAATCACATCTGCCATATACCTCAGATTATCGTGTGCATCGTCATTGTCATGCAGGTATTCGCCTAACGTCGCGCCCTCTATGTATTTGCGAACGGATATGATTGTGTCGCCGCCCGCGCTCAAATCCTCAAACTCGGGCAGACCCTCATAACTTAGCCCGTGGAGCAATGCGGCTTCGTTGCTCGCCGCACGTTCGGCGTTTCGGCTGGACTTGAGGACATAGCGGTTGCCGCTCTGCTTTTCGGACAATAGAAAAGTCTCCCCGAAATCGGTATCACCGATACATTCGAGAATGTTAAATCGTTGGGTGACTTCCTCGGGAAACCCTGAGTCGTCAGCAGTTTGTTGAGCTTTAAGAAAGTCGGTGGTAAAAGAATGGCTCATTTTAATTCTCCGAGTAAAGGAAGGTTCATCTCGTACAAAGTTTCCTGAACGGCAATTAAGCCGTGCTTTTTCTCCAATGCGTAAACAATCACGGCATCACGCTTGACCTTGGGGTGAAGCGCGTTCTTCTTGGCGGCGTTAAGCAAATCCTGCGCTTCGTCAAAGTTCAAACGGAATCCGAACGCAAGCTGTATGACTTTATCGCGCGTAGGTGCCCTCGCGCCGTTGAAGAACTTGTGCCCGTAAGTCCGCTCAATATCTGCCGCTTTAATGACGCTCTCTGGAGTGACGTCTTTCTTGACGCACAATGCAGTAATATATTCGTGAAAGTATACGATTTTATCCATGTCACCGTCATGACGGCGAATAAACCGCTCAATGGACGTTGTTTTCTTGAGCCGTTGTAAAAACGTATCGGTGGTGATTTTGTTACCTGCCATTTATCCTCCTGCTAAGTCCCGCTTGCCGAAACAATCGCCATGTCAGACACGTCCGCTTCCCACGCGCGCGTGAACCGTACCGTGAACGTGATACTGACTCCTGCGGGAATGTGCGCGAAATCTCGATTGTTCTTGACTGTCATGCCCGTGCCCTCAATGTGCCAAATCGCAATATCGCTCGGCAATTCTAATATTTCGGCGAATCCCGTTACGTTAGTACCGCTGAACTCAATATCCCATGCCGTAACAGTGTCTTTAGTGGGATTAGTCAGCGTAATCGTCGCGTCTACTGCGTACCCCACAGGCGTAGCGGTGGTGAGTGTCGCGGTGAGGTTGCCCAAACAAATGCAGTCTGCTGCGGTCTGTCCGCAACCCTTGCACAAACACTCACCCACGATTGTCCAGTGCGACGTCGCCCGCCACTTCGCCGACTCGCGCGTGTCTACTATCGTTTCCGTACGCGTTGTCGCGTTCCACGTCAATCGCTCCGAAATCATGTAGTGTTTCATCACGCCGCAAAAGTCACACTCTTTCGTTTCCTGCCGTCTCCGAAACAGCGGCGGCGGGCAGATGCAGGGGTGTTCGTTACACGTCTTGCAACAGATACAGTTTTCGGGCAACCGTCCGCAGATACAACAGATACAGGTCTCGCCGCGAATGCCTCCGCACACAGTACAGCAAGCGCAGGACAACGCGCCGCACACCGTACAGGGATTCATGGACACAACGCCGGGTATTTCCGATTCGGGGATGGGTTTGTGTGACTTGTTGAACATCCACAACCCTGCCGCCGCCCCCACGAATGCCGCATTGTAATCGGTGGCGACTTCGGTGTAGGTGTAATCTTTAATAATGTCGGAATACGTTCCGTCTTGACCGGGCCCGCCAATCAAACCGCCCACAAGAACGTGTTTAGGAGGCAGATTATCGTCGTGCGCTTTCCATGCATAGCCGCCGCCTGCCTCAAGCGGGTGTCCGTGAGAGGCGCGGTGGTGAGCCTGTGTCGCCCACGGATAGTTTATTCCGCCGACGAAGCTTTTGTTGTGAGGATTATCGCCTAAAATGAACTTCATTTGGCTGTCTGCCCAATTCACGTAGGTTTTGCCGCCGTTGTGATAATCGTGAATCAGCCCGAGCATTTGAAACGCGGTGTTATAGCGCGTACTGCCCCAGCTTGCGGCGGCTAAGTATTGTTCACCCGCTGCCATGCTCTTATTTGCGGCTTCTAAGTACACGCGCTGAACCACGTCCCAATCGTCTTTGCGTATAATAATGGCTTGCTGATAGGAGTCATTCCACGTCATGGGCCATGTCGTGTGGTGTCCGTAAGCGTTGGAGGGGGTGAGGGTTTGCGACACGTCACGGAATCGGTTCTCGCCTGTTGCTAAGTACAGCCATTCTGCCGCAAGGGTCATCTTATCTGCCCACTGGCTGGAGGTATAAAAGGGTGAATGCCCTGTATGCGCTAACCCCTTGTCCCCTAACCACGCCAAGTCAAATATAGCGATTGCGTGTCGCAAATCTTCGGGATTGCCGAAATTTACATAGTTGCTTGCAAGAGCCGCCGCCGCCGCCCCCATAACATCGGTACCGGGGTTAGAGGACGTGCCGTCCGTCCAGTATGCGCGCCGCGTACCGCCTTTCATGCCGGGGAGTTGGTCTTCGGGTGGTCCCCAGTATCCGTGGTCATTCTCGCCGCCTCCGTCCCCCACTTGATAAACGTAGGCGTCGGCTTGTGTTCCTGCGCTGTTCCATATGACGCATTTGCGGAAATATTCAGCGAAATGGTCGAGAATGCGCTGTGCGTGGTATTGTAAGTCATTGGCGACGAACGCCTCCTCAAACTCGTAATACGCCAACCCGACTGTGTGTGCGGAATACGCCATGGGTAGGTTGAACTTGACGTGGTCGCCCGCGTCATGGAATCCGCCCGACAAGTCCCGCACGCCGAATCGCCCCGTATCAATCGCCGCGTCTTGAACGTGACAGTCCCCCCGCCACTCCAACAGCGCGCGCTCACCCGTATCACAACCACACATATTCGCGTCATAGAAGTACAGCGAGTATTGCAAGAGCTGTGCGTAATTCGGCTCAAACCCCGGCGCGGCGTTGATTGACGTGTCGGACAGCGCGGGAATCGTCACCGCGAACATGACCGCCGCAAGGATTGCGTGTTTGATTCTGATACTCATGGGCTTACCCCTCCAAAAATACTTGTATTACTTAACATTGTATCATAAACAACCGTGAAATGCAAGCACAAAATATTTATTGTGGGAAATGTTTAGGAAATACGCCAAAAAGTAGACTTTGCCAATTGTTGGGTGTGAAATTTCTGTATAAAAAATCCCCTCACCGACAATACTTTGAATAGACTTTCAAAGGGGCGTGAATATATATGTATTTTAATAAAGTTGAAATATCGGGCGTGAACACCGCTGACTTAAAAGTGTTGAAAGAAGCGGATAAAATGCGGCTTTTGGCGTTGGTGAATCAAGGTGATATGCGGGCGCGTGAAGAGCTGATTAACGGCAATCTGCGGTTGGTGTTAAGCGTGATTCAGCGGTTCGCGGGGCGGGGCGAAAACCCTGACGACTTGTTTCAGGTGGGCTGTATCGGGTTGATTAAAGCGATTGATAATTTTGATATAACGCTGAACGTGAAGTTCAGCACATATGCTGTGCCGATGATACTCGGAGAAGTCAAACGCTATCTACGTGACAATAATCAAATCCGTGTATCGCGCTCACTGCGGGACTTAGCGTATCGGGCAATGCAAGCTAAAGAAAAGCTAACAGGCGAGAAACTGCGCGAACCAACCGTAGACGAAATCGCAAAAGAAATCGAGGCGAAACGCGAAGATGTCGTACTTGCGCTTGAGGCAATCTCCGAACCGCTGTCACTGTATGAGCCCGTGTTCTCCGAGTCCGGCGATACCATATACGTCATGGACCAGCTCGGCGATAATAATGACGACAACAACTGGCTTGATGAAATCGCGCTCAAAGAAGCAATATGTGCGTTGGGGCAACGCGAAAAACGAATATTGAATCTACGGTTTTTTCAGGGTAAAACACAAGTGGAGGTCGCGAACGAAATAGGTATTTCACAAGCGCAGGTCTCACGCCTCGAAAAAGGCGCGCTAAATAAAATCAAGCGTAAAATATAATCACACCCCCTCAATTATTGAGGGGGTGATTTTATCACGCAAGCCGTTCACACAATCGCCTTAATACATTCCGCCCTTATAAAATTTATGTTTTCTGTTGTTTCGTGATATTCCGTAAAGCCTTATGCTGTGCGGTTTTAGCTGTTTGTTCGTTTCGTGCTGTATCGTGAAAATATGTAGTTGTAGGTAACTTTTTACCTACAAAGTTACCTACAAAAAGCCGCCCACATCGGACGGCTTATTTTTATGAGATTAACGCTTGACTTTCGCCGTCATTGTTGAATATGTCGGCGAGGTTCTCCATTGCCTTACGTTCGAGGGCTTCAAAGGAATGTGCATAAATCTTTGTAACCATTTCCACGGAATCACCGAGCAGGGCGGCGACCGCTACCACATTAACACCTTTTGCGATTAACAGCGAACAAAACGAGTGCGAGTATGGTATAATAGAGACACAGCAGTAAAACCCGCTGAAACCCAGGGTTTATACGGTTTGTGTCTATTTTTTTCCTAACTATTCAAGCATAAAAACGGCTAAAAATAATTGCCAAAAAAAGGGGGTGTTTATTAGCGACACAGAAAACAAAGGCGTAAATCGCCTAAAATTTAGAGCGAAAACCGCTCGGAAACGAGGTGAAACCAATGACTCAAAACCCGAAATCCGCTAAAGTCATTTCGGTGCAGAACGAGAAAGGCGGCGTCGGCAAAACATCAACTGCCACGGCACTTTCTTACCTTTTAGCTAAGAGGGGCGAAAAAGTTCTCCTAATCGACTTCGACGGGCAAAGTCATGCAACCATGTTATGCGGTGTCAAGAATTCTAATCAAATCGAAGTCACGATTTCGACACTACTCAATAAGGTAATCACAGGCGAACCGTTGCCCGAACCCGAAAGCTACATCATTCACTGCGAAAACGGCGTTGACTTGATTCCGTCAAACAGTATGCTCTTCATGTTGGAGCGGAATTTGGCAGGTGTGGACTTCCGAGAATACAAATTGCAGGAATACATTTCCACAATCAAAGAGGGGTACGATAAAATCATCATCGACTGTATGCCTCAGCTTGGAACGCCGATGATTAACGTGATGATGTGCGCCGACAGTATCGTGATTCCGACACAAGCGGAATTGCTCTCAACGCAGGGGCTTGCGGAACTGCTGAAACACTACAACGCAATCAACCAAAATCGCCGTGCAAAATTGCAAATCGAGGGGATTCTCATTACGATGGATTCGGAGCGAACGCTTGTTTCGGCGCACGTCAAGAACATGATAGAAACAGCTTTTGACGGCAAAGTGAATGTTTTTAAGACACGGATTCCGCGTTCAATTAAAGTTGCCGAGGCGAGTTTGTATCAAAAGACGATTTGTGAGTATTTGCCGAATAATCCTGCCGCGATTGCTTACGAAAATTTTGTAGAGGAGGTGTTGTCGAGTGCCTAAACAATTACCGGATTTCGACGACCTTTTCACGTTTGACACGCCGACTGAAGACGCTTCGGGTGACGTCGAAAATGTTTGTGAGCAAACCAGTGTCAACGCAACCTCGAGTCCCGCAACAGAAATGGATTTTAGCCGCATGAAACCGTTCCCCGGACACATTTTTCAACTCTATGAGGGTCAGCAATTGGCGGACATGGTAGAGAGTATCCGACAATTCGGGATTCTGCTCCCGATTATTCTGTGGGATAAAGACGATTCTCACATCATTTTGAGCGGGCACAATCGCGTGAATGCGGCTCGCATTGCCGGGTTGAAAAAAGGACCGGTTGTAATTAAGACTGACCTCAGTCAAGAAGACGCGATTCTGATTGTCACCGAAACGAATCTGCGACAGCGTTCATTCTCGGATTTGTCTCACTCCGAGCGGGCTTTGTGTCTTGCACAGCATTATGAAGCAATGAAATGTCAAGGCAGACGAACTGACTTAATTTCGGAGATTGAAACGCTCTTGAAGCCGCATGACGACAGCGTTCAAGACACAAGTGCTCAAGTTGAGCACAAGCTGAAAAGTCGAGACAAGTTGGGTAAAGATTATGGGCTTTCGCGTGCCAATGTAGCACGATATATCCGATTAGCAAGTCTAAACACTTCCCTGCTCTCGTATGTTGACTCCGGCGAAATCGCATTTTTAGCGGCTTATGATTTGTCGTTCATTGAGGACAAAAACAGTCAATCGCTAATCGCCGACACAATCAAAGAAAACAAGCACAAAGTTGACATGAAAATGGCGGCATTACTTCGGGAGTATTACGAGAAAAATAAACTCACCGAAAAAGCGATTCTGCAAATCATATCGGGGGAAAAGACGGGCAAACCTCGCGGTGCGGACAAGCCAAAAGCGTTCTCGTTAAAGTCGGCGGTTGTCGGGAAATACTTCACGGCGGAGCAAACAAAAGGCGAAATTGAGCAAATCATTGACACGGCATTGTCGCAGTATTTCGCTCAAAATGTCAAGAGTGGGGGTGATAATGTAGCTTAAAAATTCTTGATATATTCTATTGTACAATAAATAATAGATTTTGTCAAGAGCGTGAACAATTCAATTAAACGAACGGAGGAAAAAACTTATGAAAAACACAGAAACTAAAAGAAAAACGATTGCGGGAATCGTTTCGGGGGCAATTGTGCTAATCGCGGTGGTTACGATTGCGAACCTTGTACCCGAAAATCAAGCAAACCCGATTGCGGAGAACGAGCCGCAAATCGAACAAATCGAACAAACCGAAGTAACAACCACACTTGAATCTGAACCGAGCGAAACTCCGGCGACTACGCGACGTTCGGTGACAACTCGGAACGTGCCGAGTACGGCGGCGACTGCTGCGGATAGCAATTCTGATGACGAACTGCCTGTGGTGGAAGTCACGCTTGCGCCTGTGGAAGTGCCTGATAAACGTGTAGCCGAGATTCTCGAAGAACGTGATGTTCAGGTCGCTGAGAAACCGGCGGCGGCTCGGACAACTCCACCACCCACCAAACAAGAGACCCCTGATGGTGTACAATATGGTGATATAGTTCGGAATGAAAACGGACAAAGGTATGTCTGGGACCCCATTATTGGGATTTGGATATTAGAAAATGGGGCGGGTACTGTAACCATCATGGACGTTCAAAGTGACGGACACAAATTTTACACTGATTCAGAGGGTCGTGTTCGCCTTGACAAAGTTGTGACACCGAGCGGCGATGTGATTACCTACGAGGAATACGAGGCGTGGCGGAATTCCCGCTAAATCAAAAAAATAAAATAAAATCGTAAACTGCTTACTCCTTTGAGTGAGCAGTTTTTTTATGGAGGGAAAGAATATGAACAATTTCAAAACAACTAACCAACGAATCGAGGAAATCTCTCTCGATTGCATTAAAATGG
>WRJN01000001.1 GCA_009778605.1 Oscillospiraceae bacterium | reverse complement strand
AGCCCGCTCCCATGGGTCTGCCCGCCATACTTCGTTGAATTTTCTTGAAAGGCACAAAGCCTACTGCGAAAATTCGTCTCGTCTGACGAAAAATTCGCTTCAAAATTTCACTCACTCGGAGATAATAAACAAGCTCTTAGCAGATGTTTGCTGTGATTTCGCGCCTTGACAGGGGTCTGCACACTTTACGTAGCGTGCATGGGGCGGCGTTCTTTCACCACTTCCGTGTCGGTGATTGCCGCACCCGCCTCGATTTGGCGCGTTAAGAACCGCTTGTATTCCTGCCCGTACTTGGAAAAACTGCCGCGTCGCATATCGTGTTCGGCAAAGTAGTCCAACAACCATTGTGGTAGGGGTTGACCCGCTTTGACTTCCATAATTACCCAACCGGGTTCTTGCAGAAGTTCGCCGTGGTCGCCGATTTCAAGCCCTGTATTTTCGCGCCGCGTCCTCACGTTGAAGTCAAACGAGATTCGCAGTTCTCGCCCCGGCCCACCCTCATCAGGGCTTTTGCCGAAGTATGCGATGCGGTCATATGCTAAATAAATCATGGGGACGGGTTTGTAAAATTCAAGCGTGTGCTTGAGTTCCTGAAAAACCTGATTCTGAACGTATCGCTTGCTGTCTTTTGGGGGGACTTCGGCGGTTTCGATAAACTTGTACGCTTCGTGAAGTTTCATGGTGACGCGCCGTTTGTAGACGATTCCCTTATACTTTTTTTTGATTTCCAAATAAACTTTGTCATCAAGCGTCGGCACGCCGTACGCCCTCAGCCGCAATTTTTCTTTATACTTGGGTTTCATTACAGACCTGCGAATGATGTTGTGGTCTTGCGTGTCGTAATAAATGTTGGCAATAGAGTAGAAGTTGCCGCCCTGGTTGTACTCGTCAAGATTCATGTACTTGCTCATGAAATTGGTGATATGTTGATACCGCTCTTGGTCCATGATGTACTTGATTTCGAGACGCTTAAACACTTCTATAGCCATGCTACATTGCACCCCTTTCAATTTATCTTCGTCCCCTTATTATATCATGCTTTATTAAGCGTGTCAACGATTATTTTATGTTTATGGTGATTTTTAGCGTGTTGCACAAAAAAACGTGCTAAAATCATGACTAATGTACAGATTTTTTGTGCAAATTGTATAGTGTGTGTAAACAAACCCAAAAGCAGGAGCAGACAAATTGTCCGCTCTTGCTAATATTTGGGTTAATTGTCTGATTTAACCGTTCGTCAAGCCGCCGCCGATAACTCATGCGACATGGGCACCCACGCGCCTGTACTGCCGCCGAGTGGTGACGGTACTTCATAAGTCGCGCCGAGGACTACACCTGCGCCTTGCATGATTGCGTTGGTGATGTTGGGGTAGCGGTTGCCGAATGCAGGGGTTGATACGCCGCCAGCTGAGAATGCTTGTGTGTTGTGGCGATTGAACAGCCCGAACCGTCCTTCAGTTACACCGATACCGCCTTCGCGGATTCCCGTATCCCACCAAACCGGCACCATTCCGCGAGAGCGCGCGTTGCTGACATAGTCTTTCGTCCAGTTTACGCGGACTGTTTCAGCAGGGTCAGTGGACGATTCAGCCCTTGCGACTGCGCCGTACTCACCAATGACAACAGGCATTCCGAGTTTGTCTGCCGCGCTCTTAACACCGTCCATCATAGTGACGATGTCCGCTACGTTGTAGGTTGTGCCTACGCCCAGTACCCCGGTGAAGTTCGTGGGGACATATGCGTGAACTGACATGATGAACTTGTTCACGCCGGGGTTGAGCGGGTCAGACGGTTTAACGTATCCGTCGAATGCGTTTTGCGCGCTATAGGTGTGTGTGCTTGCCGCATAAGTCGGAATCATGAGGATTCTGTTTTGATTATCGCCGCCTGTTGCGCGGATTGCGTCCACTGCGGCTTGGTTCATGCGGTTGACACGTTGTCTGTTTTCAAGCCCTGCCGCACCACTGCCGCCTGCGCCCCATTCTTGTGTCGAACCAACTTGACGCGGTTCGTTAAGGACTTCAAAGATGAGGCGTTCGTCAAAGTCTTTGAATTCGTTGGCAATAATTGTCCACAGTTTCTTGATTGTTGCTTCGGTTTTTGCCATGTCGCTCGCGTTATTGAACGGCATGATGAAATCGTCATGATGGCTGTTGATGATGACTGTGAAGCCTTCTTCGTGTGCCCATGTCACAATTTCTTTAACGCGCTTGAGGTAATCGGGGTGAATGATGAAGTTACCGTCAAGGGTTGCCGTAGTCGGCGTGGTAGTCAGCGCGCCGGGGGCACGAATGGCTTTGTACCACGTGATGGGGATTCTGATAGTGTCGAATCCCGCTCCCTTAACGTTCTTGAACAAATCGGGTTTTGCTGCGTAGTTACTGCCGCCCATCCAGTTGGTTTCCATTTGCGACACGGTTAATGCACCATAGTTGGCGACTCGCGGGTTACTCCAAGGGTTGGAGTAACCTGTCGCAGGTGCTTCACGATTGCCGTTGTAACAGTCAAGAGCGTTGCCGTAGTTCCAACCGACTTTCATTTTAGCCATAGCGTCAGCGGCAGAGTATTGCGGTGACAGACCGCCTTTATGCTCTTTCCAGTTCGCCGTTACCGCTACGTTCGCTGTACCCATGACGAACGACGCGTTCGCGCTGTTTGCTACGTCAAGGGTAACGCCACCGGACGTAACCGTCCAACCGTCGAATAAGAACCCTGTGCGTGTGCCTGCTCTCAGCGTCACGGTTTGACCCGAAATCGCACTTGCAGGGGTTGCACTTGAGCCTGTTCCGCCGCCTGTAATGGTGGTGGTATACTCGGCGCACATTGTACAACCTGTCGGGCAAACACGCGTGATTTTCATGCCCGTAATCGTCATATCGGAGTTGCCCGATGAGTTACCGATGCTCCATTCGATGCCTTCGCCCGTAATGCTTGCCGCAGACACGGTTGCAGATACGCTGGTAGCCGTTCCTGTTGCTATAGCCACTTGTTCAGGCTTTTCTTGGCGTAATCGCAGATTACTGCCGTTCGCGACAGAGCCTGTGATTTCGACGGTGTACTGATGCCCTACTCTGGGCGTGATGTCGATTTCGTTTGGTCTCATTCGCAAGCCTTGGCTTGTGCCGCCTCTGCCTTCAATGAGGATTTGGCGGTTGGGGGCAGTTCCGCTTCCGGTCATTTTAAGCGTACCCGAGCTGTCACCTACTCTAAGGAACAGATGACCGAGTGTGCCTGAATTTGAACCTGTGAATCTGTCAAAATCGCCGTCTAACTGCATATCATACACTACACCTGCAGGCATCGGTACGACGATTTGTTCAGTCGTCGTAGGAGGCGCAGGAGTGTCCGGAGGAGCACCGGTAGTGGTAGGAGGAGGAGTTGTGTCTGTAGGAGAGTCGCTTGTTTCGGTGGGCGTATTTTCGTCTGTAGTGTTGGTAGTGGGAGGAGTTTCGGTGCCTGTAGTAGGTAGCCCTGTTGCTATATCACCCGTAAGGTTGACAGTGATGGTGAGCTGTCCTGTAACGCTGCCTTTTTGGAATGTCGCTGTGAAGATTTGACTTACTGCGTCCACAGGAACGCCGACAGATGCGAGGGAGACTTGAATTTCAGAGCCTCCGACAGCCGTAATCAATAGCCATGCAGGAATATTCGTCCTGTTTAATTCGGTAATAGCGTCCGCACTGCCTGTAACAGTCGAGGTTGCGTTTGCGTTTGCACGCGTAATCGTGACAGGCGTCGCAGAGATGTTGGGGTCGTCTTTACCGCCAAGCGAAACGGAAACGGTCAGCGGTGCAGACACGTTTTCGCGACTCAATGTCAAGTTGCATACCTGTGCGACAGGTGTATCAGGCACAGTCGCATTAGGTGCTAACCGTACTGTAATCACGTTTGTTGCTTGGTTGATGACTATTTCAAGCCACGACGGTAACCCATTGGCAGTCACCGTGATTTCGCCTGTAGCAGTTCCTGAAACCATGGTGCTTCCCGTGGGATTCGTGCGGTCTGTGATAGTTATTACATCGTCGGACTTAAACGTCTTGCCGGGGTTGCTTGTATCAGGTGTACCGCCTGTGGTTGGTGTACCGGAGTTTGTTGGCGGCGGTGTAGTGGGCGGTAATGTAGGCACGCCGGTGGGCGGAGTCGCAGTATCGGGTGTACCGCCTTTCGTGGAGCCGTCTTGCCCCGAAAGCGTAGACGTGACGAACAGCGATGCGCGTACGCCGCCGCGCCATACGTGGATTTCGTATACTTTGAATTCACCGTCAGCGGGTGCCGCCGCATTGTTGAGCGATACCACGACTTGACCGCCGACAACCGCCGCAGTCAGCCACGCGGGCAGTGCAGTGGTGTTCAGCGTAATCTCGCCGACAGCCGTACCTGTGACATTGGTGGAGGCGGTAGGCAAATCGCGCCGAATGGTGATTTGCTCCACGTTGACCGTTCCGACAGCCGTTGGTGTGTCACCTGTCGGCGTCGTGCCGGAGCCGCCTGTCGGATTATTGGTGCTTGCTTGCCCGGTGGAAGAATGGTTGTTGACGTCGTAGTTAGGGCATTCCGGACTAAGGCGAGGACAGGGTTGTTTCAACGAGTCGTGCGATAGCTTAACAAGTTTACGTAATACTTGCAGAGCATCGCTCATGTAAAACTCGGGCGGTGGGCCCGGTTTGGTGAGCGCGAGGCAGGGGCTGGGTGTTGCGGGGGTGAGTTTCACGAGACGACGCAAGATTTGCAAAGCGTCGCTCATTGCGGCGTTTTCCCTACATTCGTTGCCGTCAGCCGCCGCAGGCAACGTCAGCGGGACTGAAAACGACAACAACACCGCGCACGTCAGCAGCATTGCAAGAAACCGTTTTTTCATAGGTGAATCCTCCTCAGTAAAAATAGCAGATTTTTCAATTTACAAAAACGTCTATTCCGAACACACAGCCGTTTTATGTATACTGCATAAATTATACCATGGAATTTATAATAAAGCAATAACTTTTACAAAAATATTTACGAAATATTTATATATTTTTTGCCATGCCGCCGCTTGACAATTTTATTGCTTTGTGTTATACTGTAATGTGGTATGAAAAAAATTATTGTAATCACAGGGCATTACGGCGCGGGAAAAACCAATTTTGCGGTTAATTTAGCCCTGAAACTCAGCCATGAGGGGCATAAATCCGCCGTTGCCGATTTAGACATTGTGAATCCTTATTTCTGTACTCACGAATTCGGGAAGATGTTTGAGGAGGCGGGTATTACTCTTGTTGCGTCGAATATCAAAGGGACAAGCTCGGACGTTCCTGCTGTCAATTTGAATGTCGGAGGCGTTCTTGCGAATCATGACGTTTTGATTATTGACGCGGGCGGTGACGATGAGGGCGCGAAAGTCTTGGGGCGGTACGCCCCCGAGTTAGAGCGGGTGGGGTACGAGATGTATTACGTGGTTAATTGCAACCGCATTCAGACACAGACAGCGGAGGCGACTGTGCAGGTTTTACGCGCGATTGAGTCGGCTTGCGGATTAAAGGCGACTGCGATTTTCAACAACTCTCACTTGTGTGGTGAGACGACTGCGGATACGTTCGCCGAGTCTCTGCCCTACGCCGACGAAGTTGCCGCACTGACAGGGCTACCGTTGTTGAACCGCGACGTTGAGGCGTTCCCCATTGAGGTTTATGTGAAGTTGCCGTGGTTTATGTAGATTAGGAGGGTTGTCTATGAATGCAGAAACGCAAAAGTTGATGATTGCTTTTATTGACGAGTCTGTCAAAGAATCGCAACCGAAAACGGCGGGAGGAATGTTGAGCAAATATGCGATAAAAGATAAGGATATAAACGCTGTCACAGAGCTTGAAAAAACGGCTTGGGCGGAAGCGGCGGTGGAAAAGCATGAAAAACACTTTAAGAATCTTTGATGCTAATGTTATTTTGAGATATATTCTAAAGGATAATGACGAAATGTTCGCGCGGGCGGCAAAACTTATTTACAACGGAAATATTCTTATATTGAACGAAGTTATCGCAGAAGTTGTTTTTGTTCTTAGCGGAAGGTTGTATAATATTGAAAGAAAAATAATCGCAGAAACGATTATTTGCTTTTTGGACGAAATTGAGTATCAAGACGATGTGTTGCGTAAGGGGATTGAAACCTATGCGTATACAAAGTTAGACTTTGTAGATTGTATTCTCTGTGCCCATCACATAATCAACAATAGCGAAATATGTACTTTTGATAAAGAATTGACCAAACAATTAAACAGAAAGGAATGTTTTATATGAAATTCAAACTTGATTTTGAGCGTTGCAAAGGCTGTGAGGTATGCGCGAGTGCTTGCCCCAAAAAGATTTTGCAAATGCAGCACGAGCGTATCAACAAAAGCGGATACAACACCATTGCGTGTATTGACGAATCGGCTTGCACGGGTTGCGCCCTCTGCGCGACAATGTGCCCCGACTGCGCGATTATAATTGAGTAAACCTTAATAAACTTCAGCGAACCAAGGCGGGTTTCCCGCCGCAGGTGAGGGGGTTTGGGGCGGCAGCCCCATTGGAAAGGAGCAAACACTTATGAAAAAGACCTTGATGAAAGGCAATGAAGCAATAGCTGAAGCGGCAATCCGTGCGGGTTGCAAGTGTTATTTCGGCTATCCGATTACGCCGCAAAACGAAATCGGCGCGTACTTGTCGCAACATCTGCACAAAAAAGGCGGCACGTTCCTGCAAGCGGAATCGGAAATCGGTGCAATCAACATGGTGTACGGTTGCGCGGCGACAGGGACACGTTGCATGACTTCTTCCTCGTCGCCGGGTATATCGCTCAAAACAGAGGGAATATCCTACATGGTGGGTGCAGACCTGCCCTGCGTAATCGTCAGCGTTCAGCGCGGCGGTCCCGGTCTCGGAACGATTCAGCCCTCTCAAGCCGATTATATGCAGGCGACAAAAGCACTCGGTCACGGAGATGTTCACGTACCTGTTTTCGCACCCTGTTCAGTGCAGGAAATGGTTGACATAACCACCGAAGCCTTTGATTTAGCTGACGAGTTTCTCACCCCCGTGGTGATTCTGCTTGACGGACTTCTCGGGCAGATGATGGAGCCTGTGAGTTTCGGTGATGACGCAGTTGAGCAAAAGCGCGAGTATCCCGATTGGGCAGTCACCGGGCATGAGAACAAACGCGAGTATCGCAATATAACGTCTTTGCGGTTACACCCCGAGGAGTTGGAGGAAACGCTCATCGCGCGTCAGGCGCGCATGGAAGGCGTGAAAGCGCGTACACGTTCGCAGGCGGTCAATTGTGAGGACGCGGACATTGTTGTTGTAGCGTACGGAACGACTGCGCGCGTGATTCAGTCTGCAATGGAAATGGCACGCGCCGAAGGGTTCAAAATTGGGACGTTTCGCCCGATTACCGTCGCGCCGTTCCCCGACAAACAAATCAAAGCGGCTTGCAAGAATGCCAAACAAGTCTTGGTGGTGGAAATGTCCCTCGGTCAGATGGTGCATGACGTCAAGGCGGCTCTCGAGTTCAGCGTGCCTGTAGAGTTCTACGGCAGACAGGGCGGGTTCGTGCCCGGTCCTGAGGAAATTTTTGAGAAAATTAAGGAAATGACCGTATCATTATAAATAATAGAGAAAGGTGTGTGGTAAAGTGCAAAGTTATCACTTGTTGATTTGTATTTTAAGCCACACAAGTGTGTGAATAATGCCTAAATTTAGCAGACCAAAATCACTCGTGGATAAGCAGACGCATTTTTGCCCCGGCTGTCTCCACGGAATTATACACAGAATTATCGCCGAGGTCATAGACGAGTTGGACGTTGAGGGTACTACGATTGGCGTATTCCCCGTAGGTTGCGGTGTGTTCGGATACTGGTACCTCGGTTGTGACACAGTCAGCGCGTCTCACGGACGTGCTTGCGCGGTGGCGACAGGGGTTAAGCGCGCGCGCCCCGACAGGTTGGTTTTCTCTTATCAAGGCGACGGCGACATGATGGCGATTGGTACGGGCGAGGCGATTCATGCGGCGGCGCGCGGTGAAAACTTTACCTCGATTTTCGTGAACAACGCGATTTACGGCATGACGGGCGGGCAGATGGCTCCGACTTCCATGCCCGGTCAAAAAACGCAGACGACGCCGTTCGGTAGGGATACTGCGGCGGCAGGGTTCCCCATTAAGTCAGTGGAAATGTTCGCGACGTTGGACGGCGTAGCACTCGCACAGCGCGTGTCGGTGCATGACGCGAAACACGTCCGCGAGGCTAAGGCGGCAATCAAGAAAGCGTTCGAGATTCAGCTTCGCGGCGAGGGGTTCAGCGTAATCGAAGTGTTATCCACCTGCCCGACGAACTGGGGCATGACACCGACGAATTCAATCAAATGGTTGGAAGAAAACATGATTCCATACTACCCGTTGGGCGTGACTAAGGAGGGGGCAGTAAAATGAGCAATAACAGTAATTTCAAGTTGCATGAGATTTTGATTGCGGGATTCGGCGGACAGGGCGTTTTATTCGCGGGCAAACTTCTTGCTAACATCGCCATGATAGATGAGAGGGAAGTGACGTGGATGCCGTCATACGGGCCTGCTATGCGCGGCGGCGTGTGTAACTGCGCCGTGTGTATCAGCGGGACGTTGATTGGCTCGCCTGTGGTTCACCACCCCGATACGCTCATTTGCATGAATGGCCCGAGTTTCGACAAGTTTGTCCCGAATGTCCGCAAAGGCGGAACAGCGTATATCGACAGCTCGATTATTGAATCGACTTATGACACCAACGACTTCAACTGCCAATACATTCCTGCGACGACGTTGGCGACGGATAACGGGCTTAAACCGGGGTTGGGGATTATCGTCATTTTAGGCAAGGTAATCAAGGACACCGGGATTACCGATTTGGAAACAGTCAAAAAAGCGATTGCCGAAACCACACACAAAACGGACATGATTGACGCGAACGTCAAAGCGATTGAGATTGGTATGAGCTTGTAATGGATAATAATAAACAGCCGAGGTTGTACCATCGGCTGTTTTTTTACTGCAATTTTCTAAAATTTCAATTAGCTCATCAGCTCCACAACTTTAGTGATACATTCCTCAAGTTCTGAGCGTGAGAATTGCGCGTCCGCTCCCACTTCGTCGCCCTTAATCCTCATGTTATCGTGAATCAGTGACGAGAACATGACCACAGGTGTTTTATTCAGTGTTGACTTGTGCGTACGAATCAGCTTTAACAGCGTGTGCCCGTCCATTAGCGGCATTTCAATATCGGTGACTACTGCGCCGATGGTGTGACCTTGACCGTTTTCTTGCAAATCTGCAATGCAATTCCACGCATCTCTGCCGTTACAGAACGAAACGATGTTGGTGAATCCGCACTTGCGTAACTCTTTCACCACGACTTTGTTGAGGAACACCGAGTCATCTACCACAAACACTCTGCGTTCATAGTTAAACTGAGGAGGCATTTCGATTTCTCCGACGATTCCCAACTCAAACTCTTGCCCGGAATTCATGTCACAGATAATCTTCTCAAAGTCAAGCACCATGATGATTTTTTCGCCGATTTTGGTGACACCCGTCGCAACACCGTCATCAGCACTTCCGCCGACAGTGGGCGGCATTTCCACCTGCGTCCACTTGAGCCGCTGAATACCGTTGACGTTGGTAACGTCAAACGCAACGCTCACTTGGTCAAAGTCACAGACGATTAACAGCGTACGCTCAACCACGGGTTTAGTAATCATCAGAACTTCGTGCAAGTCAATCACCGTCACCAATTTCCCGCGGTGCATGAACACACCCTCGACTGCCTTGTTGGTGGCGTTGGGAATAGGCGTCAAGTCACAATGTATTATAATTTCACTAACCTTTGCTATGTTAATTCCGAAATGTTCCTCACCAACTGAAAACTCAAGCAACTCAAGGTCAGTGGTGTCGATTTCATGTTCAATTCCTAAATTACCGTATTCCATAGTAAAAAACCTCCGTTTCGCTCTATTTATTATACTACATTTTTTAGTCAAAATCAAGAGCATAAAAAAAATTTTATTTTAATTTTTTGGAAAAGCCTTGACAAATACTATTTTTGTGATATAATATTTATTATAAATAATATTTTGAAAGGAGGAGTTTATGTGGAAACCTGCACAACGTGGGATTTTTTTCACGCGTTCAAGACAGAAGCAAGCAAGGCATTCACGCCGATTCTGCAAGAAGTTGGGTTGAGCGATATTCAAGCGGGGATTCTCATGGAAGCGGGATTTTGTGATACGCCGACGGTGTGCAAACTCGCCGAACACCTCCACGCGAATCAAGGCAACTTATCCGCGACTTGTAAGAAAATGGAGCAAATGGGGCTTTTGATTCGCAAGCGCAGTACCAAGGACGAGCGTGTAGTGACACCCGAACTGACCGAGTTAGGGCGGCAGAAAGCGCGACAGCTTAAAGACAAGTTAGACTCGATGTTCCTGAATCACGCAACACCTGAACAACTTCAAGTCATTATCAAGGGCAGCAATGAGATGCTTGCGGTATTGAAAAAAATCAACAATAGCAGTAAATAATAGTTTAAAGGAGAAACTTTTTGTAATGTTAGAATTAAAAAACGTAACCAAAACCTATCGCGTAGGCGAGATTGAGACAAAGGCACTGCGCGGCGTGAGCATGGCGTTCCGTTCGCGTGAGTTTGTCGCCATTCTCGGGGCGTCGGGTTCGGGTAAGACCACCTGCTTGAACATTATCGGCGGGCTTGACCGCTACGACGACGGTGAAATGACCATCAAGGGCAAGAAAACTACCACGTTCAAAGACAAAGACTGGGACGCATACCGCAACAACTCCGTGGGGTTCGTGTTCCAGAGTTACAACCTCATCTCGCATTTGGGTATTGTCGCCAACGTCGAATTAGGCATGACTTTATCGGGCGTGTCGGCTAAAGAAAAGCGGCAACGCGCTATTGAGGTGTTGACTGAAGTGGGGCTTAAAGACCATCTACACAAAAAGCCCAGTCAGCTCTCGGGCGGGCAGATGCAACGCGTCGCCATTGCGCGCGCACTCGCCAATAATCCCGAAATACTTATGTGTGATGAACCGACAGGCGCGTTGGACACCAAAACCAGCAAACAGATTATGAACCTCATTCGTGATTTGTCAAAAGAACGCTTAGTAATCATGGTTACGCACAACCCCGAAATCGCACAGGAATACGCCGACAGGATTATTCGGTTTGATGACGGGTTGGTGGAGAGTGACTCCAATCCGCACGTAGAAAGCCTCAAAGATGATGAGTTCAGCCTCAAGAAAACGGCAATGTCGTTTATCACGGCGTTGAATCTTTCGGGGAATAATATACTCACTAAAAAAGGCAGGACGTTCCTGACCGCGTTTGCGTCCAGTATCGGTATTATCGGGATTGCGGTTATTCTCAGTTTGTCCAACGGTTTCCAAATGCAGATTGACAAGTTTCAGGAGGATGCACTCGCCGAGTTCCCTATACTCATCTCGCGCGAAAAGCCTAACATTGACGAGGAGGAGTTCAAGGCGTTTCATGACGAGTTAGAGGGCGTGGATGCAGGGCCGTTACCTACAGAAATCACGGTGTTCGACCCTACGCGTATGCTCAAAAGCCACACCAACAAGTTCACCGACGAATACATTGACTATATTAACGACATAGATACCGACATTGCGTCATACATCGGGTATCAACGTATGTTGAGCGTCAACGCGCTTAGGCGGGACGACGGCAAAGTCGCTTCCATGACTTTTCCGACAATCGTGACAATGATGACGGGCGGCGTACAACTCGGCGGTGATATGATGGGGGGCAGCATGGGTTTGTCGTCTTTCCCCAAATCGTTGGGCGAAGATGACTATATGCAGTCTAACTTTGAATTGTTGGACGAATCCACCATGCGTTGGCCTTCGTCGCCTACCGATTTGCTTATGGTAGTCGGTTCCAGCGGACGAATCGAACTCAGCACACTCGAGGCATTAGGCTATGACACCGACCGTTGTACGCATGAGTGTAACTGCAAAAATCGCAAAAAACACTCCTGCGGATACGTTTGCAAGTGTGTGGTTACGTTGTCGTTCGACGAAATAATGAACACCGAGTTCAAGCTCATTGACAATGACGACTATTACTTTGAGATTGACGATTTATCCGAGTTAATGGGCAACATGAAACTTCTGCCTAATCTTGGGTTAGGCAACATCGCAGACGGTACGAATGCGGGCGTCGCGTTGGAGCGGTTAGTCACGCAGTTTGAGGACGATTTCAAGGACGTGGTTCGCATGATGAGGGCTAACGAGAAGAAAGACGACGAAAACGACGACGCCGAAGACGACACCGAAGAAGAAATCGAAATAGACTTATCGCACATTCCTCCCGAATATTTGGCGGGAACAGTCCTGCAAGACGAGCGCGGCACGCTGATTATCGGCGCGGAAGGAATGCCCATTGCCATGCTCATGCAAATGAAAGACATGGGTAACATTGTCGTAGTCATTGACCCTATGAACCCCGAGGGCGACCCCTTGGCGGTATTTCCCAACATGGGCGGCGACAGCGACGATGACAAAGCAGAGCAAAAGCTGTTCATTCCTGCAACGGAATACAAAGACGCGAAATCTAAAGACGAAAAAACCTCCGAGGCGTTTTGGAACAAGCTGTGGGACGCCGATAAAAGCCTTTCATTGCAAATCGTGGGCATTGTCCGCGTGAAAGACCCTTCAAACATCAACCTTATGTTGGACGGGATTGTTTATTCAGACGAGTTGTTGGAGTTGGTTATCGAACGCGCGTCTGACTCGGACATAGTGTTGGCACAAAAGGCGCAGGAGGGCAACGTCTTACCCGGTACGGAACGATTCACCACAGCGGAGTTACTGCACTCCATGCTTGGCGGTACGGAAGCGATTGGCGCAATTACCATTTATCCCACCTCGTTCGAGAAGAAAGACCTGTTGTTAGAATATTTAGACGAGTGGAACGAAATGCACGAGAATGAGGAAGACCACATTTTGTACACCGATTTGGCAGGCATGATTATGAGTTTCATGTCCAACATTATCAGCGCGATTACGGTGGTGCTGATTGCGTTCGCGTCTATTTCGCTTGTGGTGAGCTTGATTATGATTGCTATAATCACCTACGTGTCTGTGTTGGAGCGTACGAAGGAAATCGGGATTTTGCGGGCACTCGGCGCACGCAAGAAAGACATCACGCGCGTATTCGACGCGGAGACGTTTATTATCGGCGGCTGTTCGGGGTTAATCGGCGTAATCATCGCCTATTTACTGACCATCCCTGCCAACATAATCATCGAGGACATGACCGACTTAGCCAATGTCGCACAGCTTAATGTTTTACACGCGATTATGTTGCTTATTCTCAGCACGGGTCTGACTGTGTTAGGCGGGCACCTCCCCGCGCGAATGGCGGCGCAACGCGACGCGGTTGAAGCCCTCAGAAGCGACTGATAAAAAATAAGTAATCGGCGCAACGCAAATTTTAATAGTTCTATTCCCCCTGAAAGTTTCATACTATGATTAAGATAGTATAAAACTTTTAGGGGGAATGATTATGCAAAAACAAGGCAAGTGTATGACCTATGAATTCGCGCTGTTCGCGTTGCCGTATGAGTATGACGCGCTTGAGCCGCATATCGACACGTTGACCATGCACCTACACCATGACCGCCACTTGAAAACGTATACAGACAAGCTCAACGCCGCTCTCGCGCCTTTTCCCGAGCTGCATAACCGTACGTTAGAGTGGTTGTTGTGCAACCCTGACGTGTTGCCGCCCGCGATTCGTACAGCAGTCCGTAACAATGGCGGCGGTGTGTATAACCACATATACTACTTTTGCTCCATGACGCCTCATGCGACCGAAACGCCGCCCATGCCTGACTGTGCATTAGGAATCAAAATCGACCGCTCATTCGGAAGTTGGGAGGCGTTCAAGAAACAGTTCAAGGCAAGCGCGTTAGACTTGTTCGGCTCAGGGTATTTGTGGTTGGTGACGAGCAGGCGCGGTCAACTCAAAATCCTGCCGACGTATAATCAGGACACGCCGATTGTTAAGGGTTTCTGCCCGCTGTTCTGTATTGACTTGTGGGAACACGCATACTACCTCAAGCATTATAACGACCGTGCATCGTATATTGACGACTGGTTCGCGGTATTCAACGGCACGTTCGCCGAACGTAATTACGAACATTGCATACAATAAAGCAACAAAAAATAATATAAGGCGGTACTGTTGACAGTATCGCCTTTTTATGGTACAATAAGCAGTATTGAGCATAGGAGGGTTAAAACATGAAAAAATACATAGGCGTGGATATAGGCGGAACAAATATTGCTTGCGGAATAGTGGACGAATCTGGGGCGATTTTGCACAAAAAGTCCATCAAAACCAACAGCGATTCAGGCTACGAAACTGTGACGGCGAATACCGCCGCGCTAATTCAAAGCACGTTAGCGCATACAGGCACGAACGCCGCAGAAATCGTGCAAATCGGTGTAGGCGTACCCGGCTGTTGCAATAAAGACACGGGCAAAGTTGAGCTGTGCGTGAATTTAGGCTGGCGCAACGTCCCGTTAGTGCAAGACTTACAGACGCTCACGGGTATTTCCCCCGTAGTCATCGAGAATGACGCCAACGCCGCCGCTTACGGCGAATTCGTCGCAGGCGCGGCAAAGGGCGCGAATTCGGCAGTAGCGATTACACTCGGGACAGGCGTGGGTTCGGGCATCATCATTGACGGAAAAATCCTGCGCGGAGAAAATTTCGCGGGGGGGGAGTTAGGGCATATGGTGATTTCGGCAGACGCGCGCGATAACGACGGACACGTCTGCGGTTGCGGGAGAGTCGGTTGTTTCGAGTCTTACTCCTCGGCGACAGGGTTGGTGCGTATGACTAAATCGGCTATGGCGGCGAACCCCGACAGCCTCATGCACGCTATCAGGGAGAAATACGGAAAAGACAGTGCGCGGACGGCGTGGGAAGCCGCCGCGGCAGGCGACGCGGCAGGCGCGGAAGTCGTGAAACGGTACATTGCCTACTTAGCGTGCGGAATCGCCAACGTCATCAACATTTTCCAGCCTGATATTGTTTGTATAGGCGGCGGAATCTGCGGTGAGCGCGATAAGCTGTTGTTGCCGTTGCAAAAGTTAGTGGGCGAACAGGTGTATTCGCGCGAAACGTCCGATAAGAATACGCGAATTGCAATCTGTGAGTTAGGCAACGATGCAGGAATTATCGGAGCGGCACTGTGTAAGTGAGAACACGTTCTAAACATAACAACGGCGGCTAAACAAGCCGCCGTTTGATTTTTACCGCTTACACCCGAAAAGTTACCACTCACCCAAAAGGGGTTTTATTTTGAAAAGTTATGTGCTATACTGATGATAGTCAGGAGGTGTAAATAGTTTGAAACTGCGAATCGAAGTGGACTCAAATATGACGGAAGACGAGATTGTCATACGTTGTCGCGAGTTGACGCCTACAATCGTCAATCTGCACAAGACGATTGAGGCAAAAACCGTGCAACCGCCCGACATTGCGTTTTACAAAGACAAGTCCGAGTTTTACTTACCGCTCGACGATGTGATGTTCTTTGAAACGTCCGACGATACGGTTTACGCGCACACTCGCAACGATGTCTACAGCACGTCGCGCAAGCTGTATGAGTTGCAGGCGATTCTGCCTCCGCCGTTCGTACGTGTGTCCAAGTCAACCATTGTCAACGTGCGGCACATTCTGTCCGTCAATCGCAACATCACCTCGCCCGGTCTCGTGAAGTTTCACGATAGCCACAAGCAAATCTACGTTTCAAGAATGTATTTCAAGGAATTGAAATACGTCTTGAGTAACCAAAGAGTGTAGCCAAAGGTTTGGCTTTGCCAAACCTGCGGAGAGCGGCGAAAAAGCGGCTGAAAGTCGCTGTCGCTCGGAGTTTAAGAGTGTAGCCAAAAGGAGGTCTATTATTATGAAAAAAAATATGATAAGAAAAGTCGCGTGGGGGTTGTATCTGCTTGGAGCAGCGGGGTTAATTCTTGCCAACTCGGTATATGGGTGGTTAAGTTTCGTTCCCATGTTATGCCTGGTTATTGTTACGCCGATTATGTTCGAGAGTTTGCTGCACCTTAGTTTCGGCGGCGTGTTCATTCCTGCGGCGGTGCTGTTAGTCGTGTTCGCAAAGTCGCTCGGCGTTCCCGATAAGCTCGTACCGTTCCCTATTATTGCGGCGGCTGTTCTGCTGACAATCGGCTTTTACGTCCTGTTTCCGCGTAATCGCGGTATCGTGAAAATCGGCAAGTTTGATTTTGGCGATATAGATGATAACGGCGAGAATTTCGGCAACGTCTATGAGAGCGACGACGGCACGACTTGTACGGTTAAGTTCGGGCGCAGTACGAAGTATTTCGTGTCGGACAGTCTCGAAAAAGCCTACCTCAAAGCCGAATTCGGCGCGATTGTGGCATACTTTGACGGCGCGACACTCAGCCCAAACGGCGCGACGCTGTACGTTGACGCAAGTTTCTCGGGTATTGAGCTGTACATTCCGCGTACGTGGGAAGTGCAGAACAACATATCTGCCGTGCTCGGCGGTGTTGATGCAAGTGGGCGGCATTCGCCTACTGACGATTCGCCCACGCTCACTATTACGGGGCGATGCAGTTTGTCGGGTATTTCAATCCACTATATATGAGCGCGCCTACTTTGCAAGCGTTTTCGCCAAGTATTCCCCTGTGAACGAGCCTTTACAAGCGGCTACTTCCTCGGGCGTTCCCTGCGCGACGATTAACCCGCCTTTATCTCCGCCGTGCGGCCCTAAGTCAATGATATAATCGGCGGTTTTAATCATGTCAAGATTATGCTCAATCACCACTACGGTGTTTCCGCTTTCGATTAGTTTTTGCAAAACTTCCACCAACTTGTGAACGTCGGCAGTGTGCAGACCTGTCGTAGGCTCATCAAGAATATAAATCGTTCGCCCCGTACTGCGTTTTGCCAACTCAGTGGCTAATTTCACGCGCTGTGCTTCCCCACCTGACAGCGTAGTCGCCGACTGTCCTATACGGATATAACCCAACCCCACGTCACGGAGGGTCTCAAGTTTCTTTGCAATGCGCGGAATCGGTGCGAAAAACTCTACGCCCTCCTCCACGGTCATTTGTAAAACGTCATAAATGTTCTTGCCTTTGTAGCGGATTTCGAGAGTTTCGCGGCTGTAGCGTTTACCTTTGCAGACTTCACAAGGAACGTATACATCAGGCAGGAAGTGCATCTCGATTTTGTTCATGCCGTCCCCCTCGCACGCTTCACACCGCCCGCCTTTGACGTTGAACGAAAATCGCCCCGACGAGTAACCTTTCATCTTTGCTTCGGTAGTAGAGGCGAATAAATCCCGAATATCGGTGAATACGCCCGTATACGTCGCAGGGTTGGAGCGCGGCGTACGCCCGATGGGAGACTGGTCAATGTCGATAACTTTATCAAGGTGTTCCGTCCCCAAAATCTTGCCGAACGCGCCCGGGCGTGTCCGCGCACGATTGAGGCGGTTGGCTAAATGTTTGTGCAGAATCTCATTGATGAGTGAGCTTTTGCCGCTCCCCGACACGCCCGTGACACAGTTGAACACGCCGAGAGGCAACCGTACGTCAATATTCTTCAGGTTATTTTCGCGCGCCCCCATAATCGTTAAAGTTCGTGACTTATCCAACGGTCGGCGTGTTTCAGGAATGGGAATCTGCTTTTTCCCTGATAGATACTGCCCTGTAACAGACTCCCTGCAAGTCTTAATCGCCGACATTTTGCCCGCGCAAACGATGTGCCCTCCGTGAATCCCTGCCCCCGGTCCGATGTCAACGATATAATCGGCGGCGTTCATGGTCTCCTCGTCATGTTCGACGACAATGAGAGTGTTGCCCAAGTCGCGTAGTCGTTTAAGCGTCGCAATCAGCTTGTCGTTGTCCCGCTGATGCAACCCGATGCTGGGCTCATCAAGAATGTACAGCACGCCCATGAGCGAGCTGCCAATCTGTGTTGCTAATCGGATTCGCTGACTCTCGCCGCCCGACAGCGTACCTGCCGCGCGCGACAAACAGAGGTATTCAAGCCCCACGCTTTTGAGGAACCCGAGGCGTTCTTTGATTTCCTTGAGAATCGGCTCGGCGATGACCATATCTCGCTCCGAAAAGGTGAGTTTGCGCGTAAAATCAAGGGCGTCGGAAATGCTCATCATGCAGAATTTGTGGATATTTATGCCGCCGACAGTTACCGACAATGCCGACGAATTCAGCCGTTCTCCGTTGCAATCAGGGCAGGGGACTTCGCTCATATACTGGCGGATTTCGTCCCGCGAATAGTTGCTGGAGGTGTCGCGGTATCTCCGCTCAAGGTTGGTTACGAATCCCTCAAAAGTGGTGTCATAATAAGTTGCCCCGCGTTCCATAACGCGCTTGACTTTGACTTTAACTTTGCCCGTGCCGTACAGAAGAATGTCCATAACCTCGTCGGACAAATCGCAGACAGGAGTATCCACATCAAAACCGTAATGCTTTGCTAATCCGTCAAGATACATTTGGCAGATTGTGCCGTCGGCGTAGTTCCAACCGATTGCTTTTATTGCCCCCTCACGAATCGTCAAGTCTTTATTCGGGATAAGCAAGTTAGGGTCAACGCGCATGAATACGCCCAACCCCGTGCATTTCGGACACGCGCCGAAAGGGTTGTTGAAAGAGAACATTCGCGGGGTCAGCTCGTCAATGCTCGTTCCGTGGACAGGGCAGGCGTAGTTTTGACTAAATGTCATCACCTCGTCGCCTCCCGCGTCAATGAACACCGTGCCGCCTGCAAGGCTCCCTGCAATTTCGATAGAGTCGGTCAGCCGCGAACGAATGTCGGGCTTTACTACAAGGCGGTCGATAATCACTTCAATGTCGTGCTTTTTATTCTTGTCGATTTTGACTTTTTCTTCTAACTCATAGATAATACCGTCAATGCGTACGCGCACATAACCCTGTTTGCGGAGAGCCTGTAACTCTTTGGTGTACTCCCCCTTGCGCCCGCGCACAATGGGTGCCATGACTTGGATTCGCGTTTGTGCGGGCAGTTCCATGACTTTATCAACAATCTGGTCAATCGTCTGCTGTTTGATTTCCACGTTGCAAACCGGGCAGTGGGGAATGCCGATTCGCGCATACATCAGACGCAGATAATCGTAGATTTCGGTAACAGTCCCCACCGTTGAGCGGGGGTTGCGCGAAGTCGTCTTCTGGTCGATGGATATAGCGGGGGAAAGCCCCTCAATGCTGTCTACATTGGGCTTTTCCATTTGACCTAAGAACTGCCGCGCATAGGACGACAGGCTCTCGATATATCGCCGTTGACCGTCTGCGTAAATCGTATCGAACGCCAACGATGACTTGCCTGAACCAGACAGCCCTGTCATGACGATGAGCTTGTCCCGCGGTAGCTCAAGGTCTACGTTTTTGAGGTTGTGTTCCCGCGCCCCTCTGATAATAATTTTCTTATTCGCCATAAAAACCTTTCAAAAAACACTTGACATAAAAAAATGTGTGATATAATAGACCTGTCCGAGAATTCTGAGCGAGCGAGTTTGCACGCGGATTTTTCGGTAGACAAGGCGAGTTTTCGCAGTAACGCTTTGTGCATTACAAGAAAACTCAACGCAGTATATCGGAAAATCCGTGTGTAAAATCGCCGCGAACGGATTTTCGGACAGGTCTAATAATATGTAGCGGCAAGGCACACCATTATGTCATGGTGCGGTTGTCCCTCAAGATGTTAAGCTAAAAAAAGTAGCCGTACACTTTTAGGCGAGGGTACGGCTATTTGCTTTTGTTGTTGTCCGTACTTTTACAATAACATCTATCATAGCACAAAACCGTTGAATTGTCAACGGTCTTGTGTTTTCTTACGAATGCTTCAGTATATCCCTGTGTTAATCACGTAAATATCAATCCCGCGTACGCCCCAGCCGAATGCGTCTTTGAGCGTGGAGGGTGACGTCGTACCCATGTACAAGTCTGCGATTACGCCGTTGCCGTGGCTGATGAACCCGCCTGTGTCCGCGGCGATTGCCGCACCGTAGACGTAATTGCCGCAGGAGGACACAATGTACAACAACGAGCCGTAGGGAATCTTGCGCGGGTCAACCGCGACTGTCCCAATCAGCAACGGACGCCCCGTAGCCGTCCGCGCGTTGGCGGGTGCAGTGTAGGCGGTTGCTCTGCCCGAAATCTTTTTGACATAATCCACAGGTAAGCCGTTTTCTAAGCGAATTTCGGGGAAATCCCGCTTGCTCATAGGCGTATGCAGTGCTAATCCGCTTGAAACAACCTCGGTGACAGGTTCGGCAGTCACGCCGCTGTACAACACCTCTGACGCAACGACTTCGCCGTCCACCAACTTCTCGCGGAACACGAACTTCATCTCTCCGTTTACGCCTTTCGTGGTTACAACCGTGTCGTTCAGCGCGACTAACTTGGACTGTTCATACACCGTGTCATACGCAATCGCTTCCGTGTAAACGCGTTCGCGGAATTCCACGCCGTTCACGATAAACGTGCTGCCCTCTGACGGAATAAAAACGTCATCACCGCGAATCACCGTAATCGTGTTGCCCTTGACCACCACCACGTCAAACTCGTCAACGCAGTAGCCATGCTCACTCAGAATCGCTTCGGGGTTGCTTAATTCGCCCTTGCTGAAGAACTTGCGCGTCACGCCGTCGGCGGTAATAATCGTGCAGTCATCAAAAAGCAGAACCCCCGTCATTGACACGAATGTCATCAGCGACAACAGCACCGTAACAGCCCCCACAGCTACGTTCTTGCGCCACATCTTGTGGCGGCGCATGACACGCAGGAATTGTTCATATCTGAACCGAAACATGAAAATCCATATATTGAATATTTTAGCAGTATTACTCATACTTACCATTGTACCCGATGAGTTTGTAAATGTCAACCTCTGTTTGACGGGCATTTTTGTACAATTTGTACAAATAGGGTATTTTTTCGCCAAATATGAACATTTGACTCAATGACCGATTCTGTGAGTTTGTGCGGCTTTTGTCATTACTCGCTGTAGAATACTGTCGATTTATGCAAAACCTCTGTAGACTTTCTTTGTATACTTCTACTGAAAAAGCCTATTTACGAGAGGGAATTTCGCTGCTGAGGTTGACGCAGTAGCGCAGAATCTGTAATGCGTCGCTCATGGTGACTTTGTTGCCGTTTCTTCGGCGTTCATACCGTGTCGTTTCGTCACCGTATCCCACGACTAACGCCGCATTCCACGATTGGTTAATTTCACCGCTTTTGTCATAACCGACTTTGCTTGACGCCCCCACTAAATGCCGCAGAACCTGTAATGCGTCCGCCGTATTGATTCTGCCGTCGTTGTTCACGTCTCCCACTGCAGGGCAGTTACAGCCGCCATATTCCGTGAGGCAGGGTTTGCCGTCCACGAACGTGTAACAGCGGTTGCACAGACAAACCCACTCGCTAAGCGGAAGCGTCCTATCTTGGCTTGCCAGTGAACCGCTATAAGTAGGATTGTTCCACTTTTTACAGTCGCCGCAGTAGGTACTGGGTTGCATTGTGCCGTTAAGAGTGTTGGGTAGTTTAATACTAAACAGCAAAATCATATGAGCCGCTTCCATTAAGCGCGCGTTCTCATCTGCAGGGGAATCGGCAGTAAGCCGTAAAGAGGCACACCGCACCTTATCACGTATTTCATCAGCCAGCGGCAGTCCACTGA
Organism: Oscillospiraceae bacterium; assembly: GCA_009778605.1. Lineage (GTDB taxonomy): Bacteria > Bacillota > Clostridia > Oscillospirales > Ruminococcaceae > Ruminiclostridium_E. The sequence goes on along the minus strand of WRJN01000001.1, from coordinate 35,099 downwards.
TTACGCGAAAAATCTGCAACGCTTCAATAAATTCAGGCTTATTATCTTTACCCCACGCAACCACTGTACAGCCGATTGCGCCGCAGAATTCGCAGGGCATCGGATTCTCTTCGGCGGCATTCACTTGCCCAATCGCCGTGACGAGGAACACGACTGCTATAAACAGCGATGTTATGCGTTTTTTACTCATAATAGACGCTCCTTTAATTGTTAAAACTTCTTACACTACTACAATATCTCGTTCGCCCCCAGTCAAGCACCGCCCGCCTTGCGGCGTTACTACGTAGGTGTCCTCCACACCGAGCAACCCTACGCCTGCCAAACCGTGTTTGGGTTCAAGGGCGACAACCATGTTCTCTTCTAACGGCTCGTCGAATCCGTTTGTGATGATGGGGTATTCGTCAATGTACAAGCCTATACCGTGCCCGATGTAGCGCACGCGCCGTTCGCCGAATCCCATGAAGTTGGCTTTGAACTCGTCGTCTAATGCGTCCATTGCTTCATTATACAACACCGACGGAATTGCACCGGGTTTGAGCTTCGCCGCCATGTTCAACTCAATCTGCAAGCACTGCCTGTGTAATCTCAACGTCTGCTCATTCGGTTCCGCGCCGAACATATACATCTGTGTACAGTCGGTATGATAGCCGTTTATACCGTAGGCAATGTCCACAAACACCAAGTCGCCTTTTTTGAGCGTCCGCGCTCTGTCGCCGATTAGCGGGACTGCGGCGGACATTCCTTTCATACCGCCCGCACCGTCGAAGTTGGTGGGATACAGTGAGTTTTCGCCAAACCCGAACTGCCCGAGCGCGCAGGGTGTCTGAAACATTGAGAATCGCGACACGCCATGATACCCCATCTTGATTGTTTCGCGAAACAGTTCCGCCGTCAAATCCGTCTCGCTCATTCCCTCCCGTAACAGCCGCGGAATGACCGTTTGCATGAGCGTTTGGTGATGTCGCCCCGATTCCTCCATGATTGCCAACTCATACGCGCTCTTGACTGCGCGGACAGTGCGTACAATCGCGTCAATGGGCGCGGTATCGCTGATGTTGAAATATTTGCTTAACCGTTCGAGCATGGCGCAGGGCATGACCTCGCTCTCAATGAGCGCGACACCCACGTCCGCGCCTACGATGTCGGCGGCGTCTTTATAGCCGCTCATGGGATATACGTTGTCAAGCGGCGATTCGATGGTTGCGCGTTCGTGGCTGTTGCGGACGCAGTAGGCGTAATCACCGCTTGATGTGAGAATGAACACACCGTCCTGCATTGTCCCCATGAAGTAATACTGGTTTACTTTGTCCACGATGAACGCCGCCCCCCAGTCTGAGTAGCGGCTGTTGACGGCGTTGTACAGCTTCTCGATTCGCGCGAGCAGTTCTTGTTTGGTCGGAGGTTGTGTGTGTTGCATGGTTCAGCACTTCCTTTTGTATAAAGTTTTAGAGCTTGTATTCATAGCCTGAGCGAGTGGAATTTTGTAGCGAATTTTTTTGTCAGACAAGGCGAAATTTCGCAGTAGGCTTTATGCCTTTCAAGAAATTTCAACGAAGTATGGCAAAAAATTCGCAAAAATGCCGCCGTGAACGGCTATGAATACAAGCTCTTATAATAATCTTCTTTACAATTTTACGGACGGTGGTTATTTTCGTTTTATAGTAATAACCGCCCATTGCAATATCATACCATATTATGTCGAATCTGTCAAGGGTTTGTTTCCCTGATTGTTGTCGGCAGATTTTTTATGTGCCGATTTCCCGAATAGCTCTTTCGCGCCGACAATCAGCAACAGCCCTGCGAATAGTTTGCGAAGCAGTCCCTCGTCCAACACGTACATCAACAATGAGCCGCCGATTGCACCCGCAACCCCTGCCGCCGCGATTATGGGGAGGAGTTTCTTCTCAATTAACCCGTTCTTGAAGTGCATGAGTGCCGCGACTAACGCAATGGGCAAAAAGAAAAGCAGGTTGATTCCGCCCGCCTGTGACTGGCTGATGTTCTCAAAAAAGCTGAGGTAAATGATGAGGATAAATCCGCCTCCAAGCCCCATGGAGGCTGTCGCTCCCGCTAAAAATCCCGCTAAATGGTTCATACGATGCCCTCCTTAGTTTTATGCTATCAACATTCGTATGGCGGAAACGATGATGATTACACCGAAGATTCGCTTTAGCACAGTGTTGTTGACTTTTTTGAGGACGATTGCTCCCACTAATGCGCCTACAATCCCCGACGGAACGAACTCGAGTGTTTTGCCGTAGTCTAACTTGCCCTGCAACGCGTACATAGTCGTGGACACTAATGACAGCATGAACACAAGCGCGACCGAAGTCGCGTGGCACTTGCGCTGTTCAAGCCCTGAACGCTCAAGCATGGGCACGGTGACTACGCCGCCTCCCGCTCCGAATAATCCGTTAAGCACTCCTGCTGCTCCGCCAATCGCTAATTTTTGCAATTTGTTTAATTCTTTCATTGAGTTAGTGTTAGCAGACACAACGCAAAAATACCCCCAAAACGGGGGTATTTTTAGAACATATATTAACTGCCGCGAATGAATGCCCACGCGAATACTTCCGTGATAACCGCGTATTCGTGACTGCTCTGTACGGGATTATCCACCAATACCAAGTGTTCCAACCCCGATTCGGCGAATCCGTCAACGAGGTGTGCGAATGCCTCAATGTTGTTGTTACGCAAGCTCAACTCGCGAAGTTGTGTCAGCCCTGCGAGTGCATCAGCGTTGGCGATTTGGTTATTATCCAACACAAGAGTTTGCAGATTCGTAAACTGCTCCAATATCGAAACGTCGGTGAGTTGATTCCCGCGTAAGTCTAACTCGGTAACATCAGACGAGATAAACCCTCCCTCAATCATGTCGGATAACCGCTCATCGTCCATGCCCATATTAGCCAATACAATTACGATTGGTTCAGGGGGGAGCACGTCGGGGGGCACGTCAGTCGTGCTTGTTTCGGTAGTCGGTGCGGGTGTGACAGGTGGCTTTGTGGGCGGCGACGTAGGCGGAGCGGTAACGCTCGGCGCAGTAGTCGTAGCGGTACTTGTCGGTGTTGGTGTCGCTGTCGTCGTAGGCGTTTCCGTATCAGTGATTGTATCGGGAGGGCGAGGCGCGTCAGAGCCTATCGGGGCAGTTTTGTCAATCGGCAACAAGTCATCGGGTGTTTGGGGTTGCGTTACGCTGTTAGCAGGCGCGTCATGTGACCTCGTTGTGTTCGTGTTATAAGGAGGTGACGACACGTTCAGTGCGTCCGTCGTATCAACCGGGGCAGTGACAGGGTTATCGTCCATGAAAAAACCTTGCGTGGTCAGGAACGCCGCTACGCCAATAATTGCACAAGCGCACACCACAGGTGCGTACACCGACATTCGCCGTAATCGCCGACGTTGGAGGTGTGGTTCGGACAGCGCAGACAGCCCACGATTTATGCGTTCGATTGTTTTTGCGTGCATATCTTCGTTGACTTGTACGTTGTCCAAAAATTTGTTATACTTTTTCATGCTTAACACCTCCTTCCGTGAGATATGATTGAGCTAACGCTCATGTATGCTAATCGTAGTCTTCTAATAATAAATCTTTCAGCCGTTTGCGGGCGCGGGATAAGTGGCTTTTCACAGTGGATTCGTTTTGCCCGGTTATGTCGCAGATTTCCTTGATTGAGTACCCCTCATAATAGTACAAAAACGTCGCGATACGTTGCTTGGGCGGCAGTGCGTTCACGCTCTCCATGAGGCGATTGTTTTCGGAGCTTTGGTCATAACCCACGTACGTATCTTGTATATCTTCAATGGGAACGGTGCGTTTCCACTTGCTTAACCTCAACGCGTCTTTGCATTGATTAACCGTCACACGAGTCAGCCACGCCTCTTCGTGCGCGTCAGACTCAAAAGAGAACGTCGCCTTTTGGTTCTCCACAAGGACTTTGAGGAAAACTTCCTGCATAACGTCCTCTGCGTCGGTTTTATTGCCCATGATAGCCAAGGCGGTACGGAAGATTTTGTTCTCGTGCTTACGCACAAACGCTTCAAGCCACACCGAGTCATAAGCGCGGCTCTGCGGCTCTGCATATGTAATATTAGCGTTGGTGTTGTTTGGCTTATACCCTGTTGAAGCCAATTCTGCTGTCGGTATTACACGCGTTTGTCGGAACATTCAACCTTCCTCCTTTTTAACAAAAAATCAGTGCGGTGAATTTAGCCCTCTACTTCATATACGTTTGAGAACCCTCAAAAGTTGCACCGAGGTTACAAACATTTTCAATTTTGTGAAATTTATACAAAATTTTCACACTGAATCGGTTGCCTTTTGTGCAATTTAGCCACACACTCAACGTGACGCGTCCGCGGGAACAAGTCAACCGCCGCCACACAGTCGGTGGCGTACCCCAATTCGCCGAGCCGCGCACAGTCTCGCGCGGCAGTTGCGGGGTCACAGGATACCATGACGATTCGCGCAGGGTTGAGCCGCGCCACGCGTTCGAGTACCGCGCGTTCGCAGCCTTTGCGCGCAGGGTCGAGGATTACCGCATCAGGAGATAAGTCGTCGGGTATATCCGCCGCGTCACCGAGTATGAACCGCGCGTTAGTTATGCCGTTGCGTTGTGCGTTGGCGTTCGCGTTAGTGACAGAGGGCGCGACGCGTTCCACGCCGATGATTGTTTTAGCGCGGTGAGCCATGGACAATCCTATTGTGCCGATTCCGCAGTACAGGTCTAACACCACGGCGTTGTCGGATTGTGCGAAGTCAGCGGCGATAGCGTACAGACGCTCCGCCATAGACGTGTTGACCTGATAAAACGAACGCGGTGAGATTCTTACGTCAATACCGCACATAGTATCCGTAATGTCAGCATTGCCGTGTAAAACGTGGTCGCTTTCGCCGTAGATGACATTGGTCTTGTCGGGGTTGACGTTCATGACAACACCCGTTACTGCAGGGAATTCTGCGGCGATGATATTCGCGAGTTTGCGTAACTCGGGGATTTTACGCCGTACAACTAAGCATATGTTAATTTCGCCGCTGTAATGCCCTTTACGTATGCAAATGTGCCGAATCACGCCTGAATGTGTCGCCTCGTCATACACCGACAAGCGGTTCGCGCTGATGTAATCAACGATGAAGTGTCGCAGTTCGTTGAACTCATCGGGGTGCAGCAAGCAGTCACGGTGCGGGATTATACGGTGACTGCGCGGCGCGTAGAATCCTGCGACTACACGTGCGGCGTGACCCTCTCCTCGGCGTGCGTCGGCGATTTTGGTGAGCGGATACTGTGCTTTGTTTCGGTATCGCGCGGTACAGCCGTTGTCGGCAATTATGGGCAGAAACTCCGGCGTGAGCTTACCTATACGCGTGAACGCGTCTCGGACAAAGCTTTCTTTTGCGCGCAATTCTGCAGAGTAGCTGATATGACGAAAGTCACACCCGCCGCAAAGGGGGAACGCCTCACAGTCAACGTCTGTACGGTCGGGCGATGGTGAGATGACGCGCAGAAGTTTGCCGAAAATAACCGACTTAGTGATTTTAACTGCCTTGATTTCCGCTGTGTCTCCCACTGCCGTAAAGGGTACGAACACGGTCACGCCGTCTATTTTAGCGACACCCGCACCGTCGTTGCTCAATGATTGTATTTGGGCGGTGAAAACGTCATTCTTTTTAACTCCGGGCGCCTTCGCTCCGCTTGAGCCCTCCGCAGGGCGAGCAGAGCCCGCCCTTTGGCATTCATTCTTTTTCATTTGTTGCTCCCGTGAACTCTTCGCCGTACATCTCCTTAGCCGCCGCCAACACCTGCTCTGCGAGTATTGCGTCTTTACGTTCTTTCACGCGGAACATGAGGTAAACAGTCGCCATGAATGCCAATGCTAAAAATATGTCGCCGACACCCTCTCTAAAAAACATTTTCAAAATAGTAATCGGTAATAAAAAATACACAGGGTATGACCTTTTTATCCACATCGTACAGAACAAGAATCCGCCCGCCAATGCCAACAGAAACGCAATACGCAGGAAATCTACGTTTTCGATGCCGTAGGCGACTGCGTTAATGCCGATTAGCACAGGGTTGAACGCCGCAAGCAACGTCAGGAGCATACATACGCCCATGATTCGTTCATATATATCGTCGGGCGAGAACAAAAAGTTGTGGATAATCTCGCCGTGAATGCTGCGCTCGGGGAATAAATCCTTGAAAGCCTTTGCTTTTTTCGGTGGAGGAACGTCGTATTCATGCCGTTTGGCAGATATTACACCCTCGGGTTCGTCACGGTTGATTTCGGGGGGAGTTTGTGTGTTTTCGTTCATGTTTATGACCATTTCTTTCTGCGAAAGGCGCAAAATGGCAATGAAACCATCTTTCCTAACGCCGTAAAAACATTTCCGTTTGCCTTTTGAACAACAGCCCTCACCGTGAGGCGAAGGCTGTCAACTTAAAACTCATTCGTTCGGAGGTTGCCTATTGTTACTTAGCAAAATCCACAGCGCGACTCTCGCGAATGAGGTGAATCCGAATTTGACCCGGATACTCCATCTCTTTTTCGATTTGTTCGGCGATGTTGCGCGCCAATACCACCATGCCGTCGTCATTGACTGCCTCGGGTTTAATCATGACGCGAATCTCGCGCCCTGCCTGAATCGCGAATGCGCGTTCGACGCCGTTGTATCCCGAGCAGATTTCCTCGAGCTTTTGCAGACGCTTGATGTAGTTCTCGTAGCTTTCACTACGCGCGCCCGGTCGTGCCGCACTAATCGCGTCAGCCGCCTGCACAATCGCCGCAAGGACAGTACGCGGCTCAACGTCACCGTGGTGAGCTTCAACTGCGTGAATGATTTCAGGCTTTTCTTTGTATCGACGTAAAACGTCCATACCGATGTTGACGTGGCTACCTTCGATTTCGTGCGTCAACGCCTTGCCGATGTCATGCAGTAATCCCGCGCGACGTGCCGCAGTCGTGTCAATGCCTAATTCTGCCGCGAGAATACCCGCCAAATGCGCGACTTCAAGCGAGTGCGCCAACACGTTCTGGCTGTACGACGTTCTGTAGTACAGCCGCCCGATTAACCGTACCAATTCATGATTCAAGCCGTTGACGTTTGCGTCCATTACGGCGCGTTCGCCCTCCTGCTTGATTCTTACTTCGATGTCGCGACGCGCCCGCTCAACTGTTTCTTCAATGCGCGCCGGGTGAATACGCCCATCTTGAATTAAGCGTTCAAGCGATATGCGTGCGATTTCGCGGCGGACTTTATCGTGGCTGGACAAAGTAATCGCTTCGGGAGTGTCGTCGATAATTAAATCAACCCCCGTGAGCTGTTCGAGCGTACGGATATTACGCCCTTCGCGACCGATAATGCGCCCTTTCATTTCGTCTGTGGGCAACGGCACAACCGAAACAGTAAGTTCCGACACGGTTTCGGATGCCAGCCGCGACACGGCAAGAGAAATGTAACTGCGCGCTTTGGCGTCACATTCGTCTTTAATGCGCTGTTCCTGCGCCTTGATTTTGACCGCTTTTTCGCGGTCTAACTTATCATCTAACAGTTGCAGAATGTGTGCTTTCGCCTCTTCGTTGGAGAACCCCGAGATTCGCTGTAAAACGTCCATCTGGAGTTGTTTTTGTTTCTCGGCTTCCTGCAAGCTCTCGTCTGCTTTTTTGTGTTTGGCTAAGAGCGATTCTTCCATTTTCTCGAATTTGTCTGTCTTTTTGTCTAAGTTTTCTTCTTTTTGCTGAAGTCGTTTCTCTGACCTTGTGAATTCTGCCCGACGTTCCTTGGCGTCTCTGTCGGCTTCTGCTTTGAGCCTGTTGCGCTCTTTTTCGGCGTTTTCTTTGAGTTTGAAAATCTCGTCTTTCGCTTCTACTAAAGCGGTTTTCTTTTCCGAACGTGCTTTTTCTTCGGCTTCGTTGACAATCCTGAGTGCTTCTTTTTCGGCGGATTCGATATGAGATTCCGCGAACTTCATGCGGGATTTCACGCCCTGTTTGAACGCGACGAACCCTGCCACGCCCCCTCCGAGCAACAACGAAACAAGGCAAAGCACAACAACAATCGGTGTTGGCATTTACTCTATTCCTCTTTCCTGTTAATATGTGAACCGCCGCGCCGTGAATGATTCAAGACCCGTCGGACAAGCTAAATAAGCTATATATATCACCTGAAACTCCCATTTTTTGAGGGTTGAGTCAGGGCATACAAGCATATCTATAACTAATTTTACTCTAAAAAAGCAAAAATGTCAAGAGTAAAGCCGTATAAAAAAAACTTTTTTTAATACCTGTAATTATACATATTGACAAAAGGGCGTTCATGATGTAAAATAGTAGTAATGATATAATTAAAATAGAATTGATGTTCTGATTGCTTGACGTATGTCAAGGGGTTCGGCTCTGCCGAATCCCGCAGAGAGCAAGAGCGTAGCGAGAATAAGCCCGGAGTTTTGCCAAGGAGTCGGGCTTTGCCCGACCCGCGGAGGGCGCGAGCGTAGCGAGAATAAGCCCGGAGTTTTGCCAAGGAGTCGGGCTTTGCCCGACCCGCGGAGGGCGCGAGCGTAGCGAGAATAAGCCCGGAGTTAAGAGTTGAGATGAAAAAAGAAACTAACCTTTGTATGAGCTGTATGCGTCCGCCGCCTGCGGGGGTAGCTAAAGCCGAACCGTCAAAAGAATGCGCGCACTGCGGCTGGGTCGATAAGGGCGTTCATTTAGCGTCATACCTGTATCCTAAGACGTTTCTTGCAGGGCGATACATCGTCGGCAAGCTGATTTCCTATAACGGAGAAGCGGCATTGTACGCAGGGTATGACACGCTCACCGAGAGCAAGATTTCTATAAGAGAGTATATGCCCGACGCGCTCTGTACACGGGCGAAAGACGTGTTGCCGTTGACGGTCAACACAGGGGAGTTGCCTCTATATAAAGCCTACTTATCGGAATTCGTGGAGCTGAATCGTTCGTTACAGAGCTTAGGCTCACTGCCGGGGATTCAGCGCGTGGCTGACGTATTCTCGGAAAACGGCACGGCGTACGCTGTGTATGAGGACGTTTCGGGCGTTCCTGTCAAGACGTACTTAACGAGTGTTGACGGTACGCTCTCGCCTGAACGCGCATTGGAGCTGTTCCGCACGGTGTTTTCCGCCCTCGGGCGTGTCAACTCTGCGGGAATCGTACACAGGGGTATATCGCCTAAGACGGTTTTTGTTCAGAATTTCGTGCATCTCGGGAACACGGGCGTGTTCGGGAGCAACAAGCTCATGCCTTATGTGGCGGATTTCGCCATTACTGCGGCGCGCACGTATGACTCCAAGCTCAATTCGGAGGTGTATGCGGGGTTTGCCGCGCCTGAACAGTATAACTCCACCGACCGCCACGGTGAGTGGACGGACGTGTACGGTCTTGCCGCACTCCTTTATAATGTCATGACAGGAGTGGTTCCGCAAGACGCGCCCTCGCGGTCAGAGAACGATAAGTTGGTTTCGCCGAACACGCTGAATGACCGCATTCCCGAATCTGTTGCGGCGACAGTCATGAACGCGCTTGCGTTGGACGTGTCTAAGCGGATTAAGACGGTGGGTGAGTTCGCAAAACTGTTGGGGGTTGACCAAACCGCGCCTGAAGCAGGTGTCACGCCGCACGTATCTAAGCACAAAGACGTTCCTTTTGAAATTAACATAGATTTTGACAATGATGACGATGAACAGGAGCATGAAAGCGATTCCGAGTTGACCGAGGCGCAAATGCGTAAAAAAGCCCGCGAGGATAAGAAAAAGCGCAAGATGATTATTGTTTTTTCGATTATCGGCGGCGTAGTCTTGCTTTTTGCGATTCTGCTGACACTTGCGTTGGTGGGTAAATTGGATTCCTGCGTTAGTTCCCCCCCCGAAGATACTGCTGTGACGTGTGACGGTTGCGGTAAATATGACGAAACGTGTGTATGTGTACAGTGTGATGGCTGCGGCAATCTCATTGCGGATTGTGAGTGTACGCAAGAAGAACATACGACGGGGTGTGAATGCGTTGAGTGTAATCCTCCCGAAGTGGGCGAAATGCGTGCCGCTCCGAATTTCATGATTCTTAATTTTGCAAATCCGCGTGAGTTCATGGCAGAGCTGAACAATATGTATGACGGCGCGTTTGTGTTTAAGTATGAGGGTGAGTTCTGCACGAGTACGAGCGTCACCGTTCCGTACGGGACGATTCTTGAGCAGAGCGTTAAGCCGGGCGAAATCGTTGAAGTGGGTTCAGAAATAACCATTAAGTTTAGCCTTGGTAAAGAGTTCATTACTTTGCCTAAACCCAATAAAGACGAGAAACCGCAAGAGTATCAAAAGCGGTTACAGGAGTTGGGCGTCGCTGTCGAGAATATTATTATAAACCCCGAGCCCGAGGAGTTAGACGAGTATGTCGAGGGGGCAGACGGCACGATTGCGCGGGTTGCACCGGAGAAGTCTACTATCCGAATTGCCGCGCCTTATCCGCTCACTGCCGGTGACGAGAACAAGAAAGCAGATGTAATCACCATTTATCCTGCGAAGAATCCTCCGAAACCCACCGAACCGCCGCCCGAAGATACAGAGGAACCTGATGAACCGGACACGGTTGGTTGACGCCGACAAGCGCGCAAGCACGACTGCCGTTATTGTAGCGGCAGGCGTTTCTGTGCGGACAGGCGGTACTGATAAGATTTTCGCGCACGTTGTGGGCAAGCCTGTGCTGCTTTATTCGCTTGAGGCGTTCGCGGCGGCGGACAGCGTTGACGATATTATCGTGGTTGTGCGCCCCGAGCGCGTTGCGACAGTGCGGGAGTGGTGCCGTAATGCGGGAATTATCGCTACTGTGGTGGAGGGTGGAGCAGACCGAGCCGCGTCAGTGGCGAACGGCGTGAGCGCGATTGCCGCAGAGTCGGGCATTGTTGCCATTCATGACGGCGCGCGACCTTTGGTGACGCCTGTGTTGATTGATAAAGTCGTAGCGGCGGCGTTGATTCATGAGCCGCACAGGGCGGCTATTCCTGTTGTGGCAGTCACGGACACAGTAAAAGTAGTGCGTGACGGCGTTGTGGTGAGTACGCCTGACAGACAGACATTGTATAAGGCACAGACGCCGCAAGTGTTCGATTTACAGTTGTATCGAAAGACTCTTAATGATTGCGGCGTTACTGATGACAGTATGCTGGTTGAACGGTTGGGTGTGTCGGTCAAGGCAGTGGAGGGTGATACACGTAATATAAAAATCACGACGGCGGAGGATTTCGCGATTGCGGAGACGTTGATTAAGGAGTGCATGAAAGGTGTGAAAGGCATGAAAGGTACGGTCTGAAAATGAACATGATTGATATAGGGTACGGCAACGTGTTGAACGCCGCACGAATAGTCGCGATTGTTATGGCGGACGCCGCACCTGTCAAGCGGCTGATTGCCGCCGCGAAAGACAAGAACTTGTTGGTGGACGCATCATGCGGAAAGAAAACACAGAGCGTATATGTTATGGACTCGGGACACGTGATACTGTCGGCGCGAGTACGAGTATATAATAAGTCAGATGACGCCATAGGAGATACAAATGGATAAAAAAGGTATGTTAATCGTTATATCTGCGCCTGCGGGGTGTGGAAAAGATACGATTGTGCATGGATTGTTCCGAGAATTCGGTGAGTTTAGCAAGTATAGCGAATTTGAGGTTTATAAAAACAAGCTGAAACTGCATTACAGCGTTTCGGCGACAACTCGCGCCATGCGTACCGGTGAAGAAGAGGGCGTCCACTATTATTTTATTACGCGAGAAAAGTTTGAGCGGCTGATTGGCGAAGGCGAGTTTTTGGAATACACCGAGTATTGCGGCAATTATTACGGAACGCGCCGTAAGACGATTATGAATACCATTGAGGAAGGCGGCAACATTATACTTAAAATTGAGGCGGAGGGCGCGGCGAACATTGTGAGAATGTTCCCCGACGCGGTACTTATTTTTATTCTGCCGCCGTCATTGACGGAATTACGCAGACGGTTAGTCAGCCGCGGCACGGAGGACGATAATACAATCGAGTTGCGGATTCAGCGCGCGCGAATTGAGCTTGCCAACGCAGGTGATTATAAGTATCACGTTACTAATGACGATTTGCAAACGGCAATCAACGAAGTCGCCGATATAATATTGAGCGAGATTGACAGGCGTGATGGTCATGAATGAACCAATCACCGGAACAGTCGCGTTAGTGGCGGTAGAAAAAGCGTTGTACAGCTTTGACCGCCTTTATTCTTATGCAGTGCCCTATGAGCTTGTCGGGGTGGTCACGCCGGGCAAGCGTGTACTCGTGCCGTTCGGGCGCGGGACGCGCAAAATTATCGGCATGGTTTTCGCCGTTGAGGAGCGGGAGTACGAGCCTCTCAGAGTTAAAGGAATAAACGAGGTTATCGACGACACCGCGCATATGAACGACGAGATGTTGCGGTTAGCCGAGTGGCTCAAAGAAAATACGTTTTGTACATATTATACTGCCGTGCGGTGTATATTACCGCCCGCGCTCAAGAGTGGCGCGGTACTCCCTGACGAGAAGTTAAAAACGCATAAGATTTTGCAATTGTCGCTTGCAGAATTGCCGCCGCAACTCACGCCTAAACAGCGCAGCGTCATTGAGGCGTTGGAGAATAACTCCGCAAGCGTCAAAGAGCTGTGTTACCTCTGCGGTGTGACGGCTTCCGTGGTGACTACTTTGGTCAAAAAAGGCGTGCTTGAGGAAATTGAGGTTTTACAAGAAGAGGAAGTCATACTTCCTTCGCGCAGTGCGGACGACATCTGTTTGAACGAGGAGCAGTCAACCGCGTTCGCGACGTTGCTTGACCTGTTGGACACGCCCGCGCCTAAGTGTGCGCTGTTGCACGGCGTAACGGGGAGCGGCAAAACGTCGGTATTCATCAAGTTAGTGGGGGTGTGTTTGGCGCGGGGGCAGTCGGCATTGGTATTAGTCCCCGAAATCGCGCTGACGCCGCAGACAATCGCTATATTCAACAGCTATTTCGGTGACACGGCGGCGATTATTCATTCAGGGTTGAGCATGAGCCGCCGCACTGCCGAGTATCGGCGTATTGCGTCGGGCGAGGCGAAAATTGTACTCGGGACGCGCAGTGCGGTATTCGCGCCGTTGGATAATATAGGACTGATTGTCATTGACGAGGAGGGTGAGCATACCTACAAATCGGAGCGCAGTCCGCGTTATCACGCGCGGGACGTTGCGAAACAACGCTGTTTTCGGCATAATGCGTTACTCGTGCTTGCGTCGGCAACGCCGAGCATGGACAGTTATCGCCGCGCCGTCACGCAGAAATATACGTTAATTAGGTTAGACAAGCGATATTCGGGTAACCGTCTGCCCGATGTGCGAATTATTGATATGAAGTTTGAACGACAAGGCGCGATATTCAGTAACGAGTTATTGGACGGACTCAAGCGTAACTTGTCGCGCGGGGAACAGTCTCTCGTTTTGCTTAATCGCAGGGGGTATTTCACTCACGTCTGCTGTATGACTTGCGGAGAGGTCGCCATGTGTCCGCATTGCAGCGTCGCGCTGACGTATCATAAAGCCAACAACCGCCTGTCTTGTCATTATTGCGGCTTGTCGGTACAGTGTAACAATCGTTGCGGCAAGTGCGGGAGCGGATTGATTCGCAGTACGGGTACGGGTACGCAACGTGTTCAGGACGAGTTGCAGACGCTGTTCCCTACGGCGCGTATTTTGCGTATGGATGCCGACACTACGCAAACGCGCGGTGCGTATGAGCGGGGGTTCGGCAGTTTCGGCAAGCAGGAGTATGACATCATGGTGGGTACGCAGATGATTGCCAAAGGCTTGGACTTTCCTAACGTGACGTTGGTGGGGATTTTGCTGATTGACAATTCTTTGTATGCGGGTGACTACATCGGGTATGAGCGTACGTTTTCGCTGATTACGCAGGTCGTCGGGCGGGCAGGGCGCGCCGATAAAGGCGGTACTGCGTTTTTGCAGACGTTTACCCCGGAGCATTACGTCATGCAGTTGGCGGCGAATCAGGATTATCGCGGCTTCTATGAAGAGGAAGCGGCGATTCGCCAAGCGTTGTCGTTCCCGCCGTTTTGTGATTTGTGCATTGTGGAGGTAAGCGACGTAGTGGAACAGTCGGCTGCGGACACGGCGGCAGCGTTTCTGTTGTTGTTTAATGAAGAGCTTACGGCGGTGAACGCCGTGCGCGAAACGCCGCTGTTCGTGCGCGTACTCGGGCCTGTACGTAGCGGCGCGGGGAATGTCGGCGGAATGTTTCGGGAGCGATTAGTGGTGAAATGCAAGAACGCCCCTGCGTTCAGAGGCGTTGTGCGTGCGGCATTGTCGCGCATAGGCGAGAAGCGCGGAAGTGCGCGCGTAGTGGCTTGGTTTGAGTGAGGATTTCAGGGTGTTTCTTGCAGACGTTTCGCACTAGTGTGCAAACAGCGTTTCATAAGCGATTCGGGGCTTTCATCATTTGACTTGGCTATCTCTTCAAAGATGGTGTAATCTTCACGGTCTACCGGCACTATAACCTCTTTTACGAGTTTATCATAAAAAGGATTAGGTAACGCTTTTTTGAAGTCTTCAGCGGTCAGTTCTCTCATAATTTCCCCTCCATATAAAGTTGAATTTCTTGTTTAGTAGCTCTTCTCGCGGATATAAGGCGCGTTATTTTTTCATCTTTGCCACGCATACAGTAACAAACGTATAGTTATTGGTTGATTATTTCCGCTATTCCTATAATAATAAATCTATCCTCATAGTTTGAATGTTCATCGTCATAAAGATATTTGGCGAATTTATCTTTAAAGACAGTCTTTGCTATATCGAAAGAAACTTTGTGTTTTTCAATGTTTTCGTCGTTTTTATATGAGTCCCATTCAAACTTCATCAAACAACCTCCGTTACTGTGATGTGTACATTGTATCACAGCATTTATCAGTTGTCAAGTTTATTACGGCAATATCCGCATAGGTGAAGTTCGTTCTTTGAACATACCGCGCCGCGCAAACACGTCTAAATACACCGCAATGAAGGACAAAAACACCCAGAACGACGTTGCGCGTAGGCAGATTTGCCCTAAATAGTTGCCGCGCTCGTAACTGTAGTCCCACACATTCAAGCCTAACCATACATTGACAATCAACCCGCTGGCTAATTCCAACGCGGTGATAATCAGCGCGCCTATGAGCATACGCACGGTCACGGGGATATTGTGCCGCGAATATCGCAACGCGCCAATCAACACGAAACACAGCCCGCCCGTTATTATCATGGAGATGTGCGTGTATTCCCTAATCAAAACTTCAATCCCGCCATATATAATTCCGCCGCCCAAAAACAGGGTAAAAAATTTCATGAGTGCCGTTTTGTCGGCTGTAATATTTTTATTCATAGTAGTAGTCATAGTCATATTATAAACACTTGTCCTCATAAAATGTACAAGGTATTTTTTGCTTTTGGTGGGAGGACGACATGAAAAAATTGGCATTTTTGTTGGCGATATTGTTTTGGGGGGCTTACGTATCCGGTTTCGTACACGCAGAAACGGACGAAACACCTCTGCCTCAATCGACGGCGTATGTACTGATTGAAGCGACAACGGGCACGGTACTGGCGCAGAGCAATTCGCGGGAGCGGTTGCCCATAGCGTCATTGACTAAGATTATGCTGCTTTTACTGACGGCGGAGGAGTTGAATTCGGGGAGGTTGAGCCTTTCCGAAGAAGTCACGGCGACGGCTCACGCGGCGTCAATGGAGGGTTCCACCATTTGGCTGAACGCGGGTGAAGCCATGACCGTCGCGGATTTAGTGAAGTCGGTGGTGATTGCGTCTGCCAATGATGCGGCAGTCGCGCTTGCGGAGCGTGTTGCGGGAAGTGAGCCGTCATTCGTCGCGCTTATGAATCGCAAAGCGCACGTATTGGGCATGAACAATACGAATTTCGTCAATGCTACGGGGTTAGACCATGCCGACCACGTAAGCACCGCGCAGGACATTGCAATCATGTCCCGCGCGCTCATGCGTGAGGAGAACTACGTCTATTTCGCCGAATACGCGTTGACGCGGCTGTGTTCCGTTCGCACGGGTACGGAGCGCGAAACGCAACTGCTCAATACGAACAAGCTCATTACCTATTATAACGGCATTGAGGGGCTGAAAACTGGGACGACTGACAATGCAGGGCATTGCCTCGCGGCGGCGGCGGTTCGCGGCGATATGCGGCTTATCAGCGTTGTGTTGGGGTGTGCGGACGAATCGGCGCGGCTGACGTTATCCGAGCATTTATTGGATACGGGGTTCGGCGGGTTTGAAATGCACGTTCCTGACGTGAGCGAGTCAGAAGACACGCGGCACGTTGTCGGCTTGACGTTGCCCGTCCTTCGCGGGACTGTTCAACAAGTCGCCGTAGCAGAACAAAATCCGCCTGTCATCGTCATTCCGAGAGGGCAGGCGTCGCGTATTGAGTGGCAGGTGTACTTGCCTGACGAAATCACCGCGCCCATTGCGGCGAATCAGCCCGTTGGTACGATTACCGCGACGTTGGGTGGCGAAGTGATTTATGAGGGGTACGTTATGGCGGCAGAATCGGTGGACAGGGTGACTTTTTGGCTTGTATTGAAACGGCTGACATGGCGATTTTTTGGTGGGTAGTTTATCCTAATGATGAAATAATCTTGCGCCCGTAAATGCCATAGCGATGCCGTGCTTATCGCAGGCTTCGATTACCTCTTCGTCGCGGATAGAGCCGCCGGGTTGTGCGATGTATGCCACACCGCTCTCCTTAGCACGTTCGATGTTGTCAGCAAAGGGGAAGAATGCGTCTGAGGCAAGCGAAACGCCTCTCTGGGGGACGCCTAATCGCTTGAAATAGTCGTCGGCTTTGTCGCCCGCCAACCGTGTACAAGCTACGCGGGATTGTTGCCCTGCGCCCACGCCGATTGACACGCCGTTGTAGGCGTATACCACTGAGTTGGACTGGGTGTATTTAAGCGTGATTAACGCGACTAACAAGTCGGTCTTGGCGGCGTCGGGAATGTTGGTGTGTTTCGTTACCACGTTGTCTAACATTGATTTTTCAATCAACAGCTCGTTGCGTCCCTGCTCAAACGTCACGCCGTAGATTTGGCGGCGTTCAATGGGTGCGGGCGTGTAGTCAGGGTCGATTTTGATGACGTTGTAGTTGCCTTTGCGCTTGGTGATGAGGATTTCCAATGCGTCACTGTCGTAGTTAGGCGCGATTACACCGTCTGACACCAACGGCTTGATAGCGTTAGCCGTCGCAACGTCACACTTGTCGGACAAGGCAATAAAGTCCCCATAACTCGATAATGGGTCGGCATTGCGCGCTTTTTCATACGCCACGACTAAGGTCGTGCAGACTGCCGCGCCCGCAGGCGAAACGTGCTTAAACGAAGTTGCCGCGCATAACCCCGTAGCCGCCTTTAACTCGCGCACTAACTGGTAGCCGTTCAGCGCGTCCATAAAATTGATGTACCCGGGGTTGCCGTTCAGCACTTGCAAGGGTAAATCACCGTTTTCCATGAAAATTCGCGACGGTTTTTGATTGGGGTTACAACCGTATTTAAGTTGAATTTCATTCATATTTGTTGATTAACCTCGTTTCGTATTCGTTTGTTTCGATTGTCACGAATCGCGTGTACAACGATACTTTATTGTCGGCGTTCAGCGCGCTCCAGATTTCGTCGGTGAACGTGTCTATATTGTCCTGCGTAGTGAGTGTATGCGGTTCACCGCAAAAGCTCGGCAGGTTTACATCGTCGTCCCCATAGGTGTGAATACAATGCCCCTGACCTGCGACAGGTTCATCATAGGAGTAGACAAAGCGTTGGCAGGAGTCGGGGTTGCCGTCGGCGGTTTTGCTGATTGACAGCGAGTAATGCGGGTTATCACAGCCCATAATCGCCGATATTCGCGGAGTGTAAATAGGTGCGTCCGGCTCGAACTTGTTGAAGTGGAGTGCTTGCGCGAAAGTGAGCTGATGTCGCCCGGTCATGAGCGCGGCGATTTGGTCGGTCTGCTCACCGTTGGTGACGATGAGGCGGTCGCCGATGACCACCACGGGGTTGTAGATAATCAGGCCGGGGTCGGTGACTTTGCTTTCGTCAAACGCCCTCGTGCGTAGTCCGGTCGGCGTTTCCTCGAAAACGCGGTTGCGGGAATTCTCGCTCCTGCCCATGATAAAGTAGGCGACGGTCATTTTCGTGCCGTCGGGGCTCACCCCCATGATGATTCCCCTGCCGGGGTATTTACGACTGCCTAATACTTCGCTGATTGTTTTCATACGATACACCATTATATTTCTATTATTTTTTTCACTGCTTCAGGCAGGATTTCACGCTCGACTTGCATGACACGCGCCTGAAGTGTTTCGGGCGTGTCACCGTCCAGTACGGGCACAGCTTTTTGCGCGATAATTTCACCGCCGTCGCATATTTCGTTGACGTAATGCACAGTAGCCCCTGATACTTTTACGCCGCGCGCCAATGCCGCTTTGTGGACTTTCAGTCCGTAGTACCCCTCGCCGCTGAACGCAGGAATCAGCGACGGATGAACATTCACGACTGCGCGCGGGTAAGCGGCGCAAAGGCTCTCGTCAAGGATTACCATGAAACCGCCTAAAACAACAATATCTATGTTATACTGTAATAAAATGCCGATAATATGCTTGGTGAATGCCGCCCTGCCGTTTGGTAATGCTCTGTATTCTGACCACTGCGCCACCTCGGCGGTTATGCCGTTTTTCTGCGCGCGCGTGAGGGCGTAAGCGTCGTCACAGGAGGAAATCACAAGGGTGATAGGAACATCGTTGTCGATTAACGCCTGCAAATTTGTCCCGCCGCCTGATACTAATACAGCAACTTTCTTCATACTATAGTTAAGTCATTCCCTGTGACTACCTCACCAATGTGCCACGCGTTCACGCCGTTGTCACCGAGAACGGTGATTGCTTTGGCAACGTCTTGTTGTGAAACGACGGCTACCATTCCGATACCCATGTTGAATGTGCAGTACATATCGTTTTGCGGAACGCCGCCTGTTTGGGCAATACGCTCGAATATAGCGGGGACTGTGTAGGAGGTTTTGTTGATTCGCACAGTCAACTCTGTTGGCAGACAACGCGGAATGTTCTCGTAAAATCCGCCGCCCGTGATGTTTGAAATGCCTTTAACGCCGACGTTCTTAATCAATGCCGCGATTGGCTTGACGTAGATTGTCGTAGGCGTGAGAAGTTCGTGGCAGAGTGCCGCGTCTGTGGTGAGTTCGTTCGCGAAAACTTTACGAATCAGCGAAAATCCGTTGGAGTGTACGCCGCTTGACGCCAATCCTATGAGTGCGTCTCCTGCTTGCGCCGTTTTGCCGATGATTCGGAGTTTGTCTACTATGCCTACGCAGAACCCTGCCAAGTCATACTCGTTTTCGGCGGTCATGTCGGGGTGTTCTGCCGTTTCGCCGCCGATTAAGGCGCAACCCGACTGTACGCAACCGTCGGCGATTCCTTTGACAATCGAGGCAATCTTTTCGGGGACGTTTTTGTCGCAGTTGATGTAGTCTAAGAAAAACAGCGGTTTCGCGCCGCAGCAAATGATGTCGTTCACGCACATTGCCACAAGGTCAATGCCTACCGTGTCATGCTTGTCCGTCATAAACGCGAGCTTGAGCTTTGTTCCCACACCGTCTGTTCCCGAAACGAGTACAGGTTCAGTCATGCCCGAAAGGTTGGGGGCGAACAATCCGCCGAATCCGCCAATGTCTGACATAACGCCCTCTGCTTGTACAAACGTCTTCTTAACATGGCTCTTCATCAGTTCCACTGACCTGTAGCCCGCAGTCACGTCCACCCCTGCGTTTTTATATGAATCGTTGTTGATGGCTGTCATAATGGCACATTTACCTCATCTCTTCGTTATTAGTCACTTCTATATATTACACTATCTTGAAAAAATTTGCAATAACTTTTCAAAAAAATAGTTGCTAAATTTTATTTTGTATGGTACAATGTTATGGTGATAGAATAATGACAGGCATTTTAATATTTAACACAAGCAGGGAATTATTTGGAATTTTGTGCAACTTGCACAAAAATTCGCAGAATAAATTGGAAGATATGTAGAACTTGCTGTAGAACTTGCGAATGGGCTTGCTTTTTAATATAATATATGGTATAATCTGTAACAAGAGCAGGAAACAGGCAGAGGAGAATGATGTTATAATGAGTAAATCAATTGCAATAAAAAAGGAACACGAAATGCCGTTGCATCTCTATCATGAGGGCGAGTTGTTAGAGGGCTACAAGTTTTTCGGCGCGCATTTTGTCAAGCAAGGCTCGGTTGAGGGGGTACGTTTTCGCGTATGGGCACCTCGCGCACGGAGCGTCAGCGTGGTGGGCGATTTCAACCACTGGGACCGTACGCGTGACGATATGAACCTCATCGAAACGACGGGAACGTGGGAGCTGTTCATACCCGGGCTGAAAAAGTATGACACTTATAAGTATTCCATCGAGTCCTCACACGGGCGCATTATCAACAAAGCCGACCCTTACGGATTCCACATGGAAACGCGCCCCAATACCGCCACGAAAGTTTATGACATAAGCGGGTATAAGTGGAAAGATTCAAAGTGGCAGGCGAAGGTACAAGACAGCAACCTGTTCCGTTCGCCCATTAACATATACGAAGTTCATTTAGGTTCGTGGCTCAAAAAGAATGATGAAGACCAGCTCTTCAGCTATATGGAGATTGCTAACGGCTTGATTCCGTACGTTAAGAAGATGGGGTACACGCATATTGAGCTTATGCCCATTGCGGAGTTTCCGTTTGACGGTTCGTGGGGGTATCAGGGTATCGGATACTATGCACCCACGTCACGATTCGGGACGCCGCATGACTTCATGCAGTTTGTCGATTTCTGTCACGGGCACGACATAGGGGTGATTCTTGACTGGGTACCCGCGCACTTCCCTAAAGACGCGGCAGGGTTGTATGAGTTCGACGGTGAGTGTTGCTACGAGTATGAAGACCCGCTTAAACGCGAACACTACGGTTGGGGAACGCGCATTTTTGATTGGGGCAAGGGCGAAGTACAGTCTTTCCTGATTAGTAATGCTTATTACTGGCTCAAGGAGTTTCATATTGACGGGTTGCGCGTTGACGCGGTTGCGTCCATGTTATACCTTGATTATGACCGCAAGGAATGGCGTCGTAATCACGAGGGCGGTAACGAGAATCTTGAGGCGATTGCGTTTCTCAAGAAGCTCAACGCGAATTTGTTCAATGTGTTCCCTAATATTCTCATGATTGCGGAAGAATCTACTGCGTGGCCTATGGTGACCAAGCCGCCCGAAATAGGAGGGTTGGGGTTCAACTTCAAGTGGAACATGGGGTGGATGAATGATATGTTGGCGTATATGTCCATGTCTCCGGAGTATCGCCACGATTATCACGGAATGTTGACTTTTTCGTTCCATTATGCTTTCTCGGAGAATTATATTCTGCCCATTTCGCATGACGAAGTGGTTCACGGAAAATGCTCCATGTTGGACAAGATGAGCGGTCCGCGTGAGAAACGGTTTGCGGCATTACGGACGTTCTTGGCGTACATGGCGGCTCACCCCGGCAAGTCGCTGATGTTCATGGGGCAGGAGTTCGCGCAGTATAAGGAGTGGAACTACAAGACGGGGCTTGACTGGGACATTGTTGAGTTTGAAGAACACAAGAAGTTGCAGGAGTTCGTCAAAGAGATGAATGCGTTCTACCTCAAGTCTGACGAGTTGTGGGAGAACGAGAGCGACTGGAGCGGTTTCAAGTGGGTTGTTCCCGACGATAATCAAAACTCTGTGCTTGTGTTCCGTCGAATCAACTCAAAAGGTGAAGAGTTGATTATTGTTTGCAATTTCCTGCCGCGTGAACACATGGAGTATACGTTCGGTGTACCGCTCAGCGGACAGTATGAGGAAGTGTTCTCCACTGACGAAAAGAAGTTCGGCGGTGACGGAATCCTCAATGGTGTACTGACTGCTAACCCGGTACCCATGCACGATGAGTCTTACTCGCTCACGGTGAAAATCCCGGCGGCGTCGGCATTGTTCTTGAGACCGCGACCGATAAGCGAAAACTAATTACAGATAGTCAAATGGAGGTGCGAAGATGAGGCACGTAAAAAAAGAGTGTGTAGCTATGATTTTGGCAGGCGGACAGGGTGCACGCCTGTATGCCCTTACGCAAGAAATGGCGAAGCCCGCTGTTCCGTACGGCGGAAAGTATCGCTTGATTGATTTTCCGTTAAGCAACTGTGTCAACTCGGGCATTGACACGGTGGGTGTGCTTACGCAGTATCTGCCTCTTGTACTCAACGAGTACATAGGCAACGGACATCCGTGGGGGTTAGACCGTGTCCACGGCGGTGTTCATGTACTCGCGCCTTATGAAAGCTCGGGCGGCAAGTCTTGGTATTCGGGGACGGCGAACGCCATATACCAGAATATCAACTTTGTTGACCGCTACAACCCTGAATACGTTGCCATTCTTGCAGGTGACCACATTTATAAGATGAATTATGCCAAAATGCTCGACCATCACAAAGCAACCGAAGCGGACGTGACGATTGCCGTGTTAGAAGTCCCTTGGGAAGAAGCGTCGCGGTTTGGGATTATGGCAACCGATGAAAACGGCGTGATTAACGAGTTTGCGGAAAAACCCGCAGAGCCTAAGTCTAATTTGGCGTCTATGGGTGTGTATATTTATTCTTGGCAGACGCTCAAAAAGTATCTGATTGCCAACGAGAACGACGTGACCGCTAAGAAAGATTTCGGCGGTAATATCATTCCTGATATGCTCAAAGACGGCTGCAAAATGGTAGCTTATAACTTTGACGCGTACTGGAAAGATGTCGGGACGATTGACAGTTTGTGGGAAGCGAATATGGACTTGCTGAATCCTAAGATTCCGCTTGACTTGTACGACCCCAACTGGCGTGTGTACTCGCGTACTGATGTTATGCAGCCTCATTATTGCGGTGACAACTGCACGATTGAGAACTCCATGATTTCGGAGGGTTGCAACATTGACGGACAGGTGGATTCGTCCATTTTGTTTGCGGGCGTCACGATTGAGAAAGGCGCGGCGGTAAATTACAGCATTGTTATGCCCGGAGCGACGGTTAAGGCGGGCGCGGTGGTGCAGTATTCCATCGTGGGTGAGAACAGCGTCATTGAAGAGAATGCGACAGTGGGCGGCGACCCTGCGACAATCGCCGACAAAGATAGCTGGGGCGTGGCAGTCGTGGGGCATGGCGTGGATATTAAAGCGGACACGAACGTCCCGCCGAAGGCTATGATTGATAAGCAACGGGCGTGAAGTCGGCGGGCATAGTAAAAAACATTTAGCGGAGGTAGAATAGATGGCAAGCAAAAGAGTGAGTGCGGCGGGGATTATTTTCGCAAATATGCACGATTCAACAATAACCGATTTGACTAAGATTCGTACGACGGGGAGCGTTCCTTTCGGCGGGCGGTATCGTTTGATTGACTTTCCGTTGTCTAATATGGTGAATTCGGGGATTTCGTCGGTAGGGGTCATCACAAAGTCTAACTATCAATCATTGCTTGACCATTTGGGTTCGGGTGATGAATGGGACTTGTCGCGCAAGACGGGCGGATTATTCCTGTTACCACCCTACGGACGCGCCGCCGATTCTTACGCGGCGGGCGGTCTGTATCGTGGACGGTTGGAGGCTCTCGCCAATGTGATTCGCTTTATTGAGCGCGTGAGCGACGATTACGTCGTCATGTGTGACTGTGACGTGGTTGCAAATGTCGATTTCAAGAAGATTCTCAAAGCTCACATACAAAAAGGCGCAGACATTACTGCTGTTTACGGCAGGGGCAGTTACACACATGATACGCTCAAGACTAAAACAGTTCTCAACGTCAATCAAGACGGATTGGTATACGACGTTTTGATTCGCCCGCGTTTTGAAAAACTAAACAAACTCGGTGGCGGTGAAGCGAGTGGGGACGAACATTCTTGCGTTGAGGCAAACGTCAGCTTGAATATGTTTGTCATGAGTAAAGAGTTTTTGCTTAATATGGTGAAAGAGTCGGCAAGCCGTAACCTGTACAACTTTGAAATTGATGTGATTCAGCACCGTTGTAAAGAGCTGAAGATTATAGGGTATCAATACGACGGCGTGTACTCGCAGATTGACAGCATCATGAGTTATCATAAGGCGAATATGGCGTTGATGGATTTCGCGAAACGCGCGGACGTGTTCAATTCGGAACGCCCCATTTACACCAAGATTCGCGACGAAGCCCCCGCCAAGTATGGTTTGGAGGCGTGTGTGACTAACTCGCTGATTGCAGACGGTTGCATCATTGAGGGTTCAGTCGAGAACTGCGTTTTGTTCCGAGGCGTTAAAGTGGGCAAACACGCAGTCGTGCGTAACAGCATTATCATGCAGGACGCGGAAATCGGCGAAAAGTGTGAGATGAATTACGTCATTGCAGACAAAGACGTGACGCTCGGCAGTTACCGTACTCTCGAGGGCACGGAGAATTACCCTGTGTTTGTGGATAAAGGTGCGAAGGTATAAGTGATGAAGATATGTTTGGGGATATTCGCGGCGGTGATTGCCGTGGCGGTGGGGTTCGTTATTATTGGCGGTAACTCTCTTGAGGAACGTGGGCAGTCTTTACCCAAAAGCCCTGCGGAGTTTTACGTTCCTGCGGCGCAGGACGCGTTCGAGGCAGTGGACACGCCTGTATTTGGTGCTCTCACCATTGATGAGGAGCTGTATGACGCGTATGACGGCGTGGCGCGCGGGATTCGCGTCGGGGCTGATGTTGACGTAAGCGTGAGCGTACGTGAGCGCGTAATCACCGTGAACGGCACGGCTGTGCCTGTCACGGAGGAAATGTTTGAGTTGTATGAGGCGTTCGCACAGGCAATCGACAGTAGCGGTGACGGTGAGGCTGTTATAACGGCAGATGTTGCGGGTGACGAAGTTAAGGTCAAAGTCAATTACCGAGGTGCGGCGGTTGACGAACACGGAGATATAGTCAGCGGAGTGTTCAACGCGAACAGCGTGATAAAGGGTCACAGCGTTCATGTCAGGGTAATCGTCGAGGGAGAGAACGTGTCGGGGGCAATCGCCGTTGACGGATTCAGAGTGGGGACGTTTAGCGGATAATGTAACCAAACTGTAATAATTTGTAATCAAATTGTCATTAGACCTCTTGCGAAATTAAACGCAGTGTCTTTGCGGTCAACTTCCCGCCATACTGCGTTGAAAATACTCGAAATGCACAAAGCATTTCTGCGTTTTCGCCTTGTCTGACGAAAAATTGCCTACGCAAATCCCCTCACATTTAATTTCGCAAGAGGTCTATTGATTTTACCTGTGTTCTGTGGTATACCGAACACAGGTATTAACATATTATAATTTTAGCAGTGGCACAAAATAATTTTCCAAAAGTGAGACAAATCGCACAACAAAATTGTTTATATAGTATAGATAAGCAGTAGTAAAGGGAGATTGCTATGAAAAGAAAAAATAGAGTGAAAAAGATTGCAATAGGTTTGGCGGCGTTGTTTTGCCTTTCGGGGATTGTCGGGTGCAGCATGATGGATTCTGACGAAAAGGCAGTTGGCGAGATGGCTCCTCACGTGAATCCCGGTTGGGGTAACAATGACGTGCGGGACGATGACGATTACGGTGACGAGTATGACAATGAGTATGAGCGTAGCGAATACGCCGACGAGTATGACGACGAAGTAGCCGGGGCGGAAGTCAGCGATGTTGAGCGCAAGGTCATTCGTAATGCGTCAATGCGCGTGGAGACGCGCGACGAGAGCGCGACGGACTTGTACGCGCGGTTCGTGGAAAAAGCCGACGCGTTAGGCGGTTATGAGTTTTCCATGAATATGTCGCGTCGGATTGAGAAAAAATACGGCGTTGAATATGAGTTGACAGACGTAACGGCGGAGTTGCGTGTTCCTCCCGAAAAATTAGGCGAGTTCATGACGTTTGTGGGCGATAACTCCCGAGTGATGTTTTCCAAGACCGATTCGGAAGACGTTACTGCCGAGTTCTACGATTTGCAAACGCGGTTAGAAACCAAGCGCGGCACGCTTATAGCTTATAACAATATGCTTGAGAATGCAGAGGATTTGGACGAAATTTTGAAAGTTCAACGTATGATTGACCAAATCACCGAAGAAATAGAAGCAATCGAAGGGCGGCTGAAAGTCCTGCGAAGTCTCACAGGAATGTCGCGGGTGTCCATTACCATGAGCCAAGTTATTGAGTACGAGGAGGAAGAAGAAGAAGAGGAAGAGCAGTACGTCGTAGACTGGAACTCGCTTACATTAGAAGACATGGGTTGGCTGATTCGTAACGGTTTTGTTACGGTAACAAGCGGCATTATAACTATTTTGCAATGGTTAGTCATTGCAATGGCGGTAACGTCTCCTCTGTGGATTCCTGTTGTGATTTTGATTGTGGTGCTTGTGCGGCGCGCGCGGAAAAGGCGATTCAAGCGGTATGACGAGATTATTCAAAAAGAGGCACAACATAAAGAAGAAATGGCGGCGAATGAACGCGCCGATAAAAACGAAACGAACGACACTGACGACAACGTGAACAACGAGAAAGCGGAGCGGGAGAATGACAGCGATAAACAACAATCATGATTATATGGCGATTGCCATTCAAGAGGCAATGTCGGGCATTGAGCAGGGACACGGCGGCCCTTTCGGGGCGGTAATCGTGCGAGCGTCGGACGGTGGGATAGTCGCGCAGGAACATAACCGCGTATTGCAGACGAATGACCCTACCATGCACGCGGAAGTTGCGGCGATTCGTGCGGCGACAGCGGCACTCGGGCGGTTTTCACTTCACGACTGCACCATTTACTCTACTTGTATGCCCTGCCCCATGTGCCTCGGCGCGATTATGTGGGCGAAAATCCCCACGTTATACTACGGCGCGACTGCGGCTGACGCGGCGGCAATCGGTTTTGACGACGATTATATTTATTCGTTCATTCGCGAAGGAATGCCCGACGGCGAAAAGCTGTCCCTCGTTTCACGCGATAACGAACGCTGTATGGACGTGTTCAGGGCGTGGCAGTCACGGCAAAACAAGTCAATGTATTAACTGCGGTGATTCGGGTTATAATAGCAATATAGTCGATTAACTCCAAAATAGCATCGCCTTTGCGAAATATTTTCTGTCATACTGCGTTGAAAAATTCTTAAATAACGGC
This sequence comes from Oscillospiraceae bacterium, assembly GCA_009778605.1. Lineage (GTDB taxonomy): Bacteria > Bacillota > Clostridia > Oscillospirales > Ruminococcaceae > Ruminiclostridium_E. The sequence goes on along the minus strand of WRJN01000001.1, from coordinate 7,791 downwards.
GGTTATTTGCGAATTTTTCGCCTTGTCTGACAAAAAATATTCTCGCAAAAACAAGCCCATTTTGAAATTAACCGACTATATCTTAACGAATAGAGGTATTGATTATGAATGCAAAAAATTGCCAAAATAAACACATTGAGTGTACGGTGACAAGCTGTGCGAACCACTGTACCGACGGCAGCAGTTACTGCGGATTAGACAAAATTTGTGTGGGAAAACAAGGTACGGGGAACACATCAGCGAGTACCGACTGCACGTCATTTGTAAACCAAACAAGCCAAACATCATAAACTTTATGGGGGAGTGTCACACTCCCCCTTGACATTTGCGCGAAAAAGTGTTAGAATGTTTAGAATGTGTTTAATAAGTTAATGATTAGGAGAAAAATACGATGTTAAAAATGTTATTACATGACGGCGAGACTAAGCTTGTGCCGTTTGAAGAATCCGAGTGTTGCGATGCGTTTCGTCATACTGCCGCGCATATATTGGCGCAGGCGGTCAAGCGAGTGTTCCCCGCAGCGAAACTCGGAATTGGCCCGTCAATCGAGAACGGTTTTTATTACGACTTTGACGTTGAAACGCCCTTCACGGCAGAGGATTTAGACAAAATCGAAAAAGAGATGAAAAAAATAGTCAAAGAAGGGCATTCGTTGGAGTGTTTTGCTTTGAGCGTTGATGAGGCAAAAACGCAGTTCGCCGATGAGCCGTATAAGTTGGAGTTAATCGAAGAGTTGGCGCAAAAAGGCGAAGCGTTGGCGTTCTATAAGCAGGGCGAGTTCATTGACCTTTGTGCGGGCCCGCACTTGGCGCGCGTGTCGGACGTGAAGGCGTTTAAGTTGTTGTCGGCGACGGGCGCGTATTGGCGCGGAAGCGAGAAGAATAAAATGCTCACGCGCATTTACGGCACGGCGTTCCCAAAATCGGCACAGCTTGAGGAACACCTCGCGCGGTTAGAGGAGGCAAAACTTCGTGACCATAACAAACTCGGGCGGGAGTTGGAATTGTTCACCACTGCCGACGTTGTCGGGCAGGGGCTGCCCATTTTGTTGCCGAAAGGGGCAAAAATCGTACAGTTGTTGCAACGCTGGGTGGAAGATTTGGAGGAGGAGCGCGGGTATCAGATTACTAAAACGCCGTCTTTCGGTAAGTCAGACTTGTACAAGATTTCGGGGCATTGGCAACATTATAAAGACGGAATGTTTGTTATGGGCGACGAAGAGAGCGACAAGGAAGTTTTTGCATTGCGCCCCATGACTTGCCCGTTCCAGTTTCAGGCATATTTGAATCGCGGGCGGTCTTATCGGGATTTACCCATTCGGTATAATGAGACGGCGTCGTTGTTCCGTAACGAATCAAGCGGGGAAATGCACGGGCTGATACGTCTGCGGCAGTTTACGTTGGCGGATGGTCACATCATCTGTACACCTGAACAGGTTGAAAAAGAGTTTCTTGATGCAATCGACCTTGTTGTTTATGTTATGAAGGCGTTGGGTTTGTATGACGACATTTATTATCGTTTTTCCAAGTGGGACGAGAATAACCGCGAAAAGTATATCGGTGACCCTGCTCAATGGGAGAAAACGCAAAACCTTATGCGGGAAATTCTTGACAAATCGGGTTTGAACTATTACGAAGCGGACGGAGAAGCGGCGTTCTACGGTCCGAAACTCGATATGCAGGCGAAGAACGTCTACGGCAAGGAAGACACACTGTTTACCGTGCAGATTGATTTTCAGCTTGCGGAAAAGTTCGGTATGGTTTACACCGATTCCGACGGCGAAAAGAAACACCCTTTTATTATACACCGTTCGGCTTTTGGCTGTTATGAGCGGACTTTGGCGTTGCTGATTGAGAAGTATGCCGGTGCGTTCCCATTATGGCTTGCGCCTGTTCAGGTGCGGATTCTGCCCATTGCCGACCGCCATAACGAGTTCTGCGAACGAGTGCAGGGCGAATTGCGAAAAGCGGGCATTCGCGCCGAGATGGACACGCGCAGCGAGAAAATCGGGTTCAAGATTCGCGAGGCACAGTTGATGAAAGTGCCGTATATGGCGGTAATCGGTGATGCAGAAGTGGAGGCGGGCATTGTCGCTGTGCGTAATCGCCGTGGTGACCCCGACGGCTTGTCGGGCACGATGAGCATTGCGGACTTTTGTGCGGCTCTGCGGCGTGAAGTCGATGATAAGGTGATATTGTAACACGCTGCCGCGCGTATCACTTCTGCGATGACAAGACAAGGTTCTATGCGGAATTGCGGGGAAATATGCAAAGAAAAGCAAAAAAGTTTCAAAAAGTTTGAAAAAAGGGGTTGACATTTGAAAAACGATGTGATAGAATAGTATTCAGTCGCCGAGGTGCAGACGCACAACGGAATGTTAAGTGCGGTCTGTATGGAAGTCGCTGAATTGGAATACAATGGCGAAAAGGCGAGAGTTAGCAAGAGTTGTGAGGAATCACAGCAACAGTACCTTGAAAATTGAACAATACAACTATGTTAAACTAAAGGCGGATACGGTCTGCCTGAAGAATAACAATTACCTGAAGTCGATTCTGTACAGAATCGACACAATTCCAAGTAATTATTTCGGATGAACTAATTTCTATTAAGCTAAGCGACGGCGGACTTGTCCGCTTGAAGATTAGCGAACTAAAAGTTAGCGATTCGTAAGTCGAGAAGAGCGAATTTATTTCGCTTGACACGGCTTAGCGGAGAAATCCGCATGAGCAAGGTAAGAGCGCGGTGCATACTGCGTTTTTATACAAATGAATAAAGAGTTTGATCCTGGCTCAGGACGAACGCTGGCGGCGCGCCTAACACATGCAAGTCGAACGGACGAGCGCAGTGCACGGAATGTTCTCAAGTTTATTGACAAGAACCTTTAGCGAGTCAAGGCGGGTTTCCCGCCGCAGGCGAGGGGGTTTGGGGCGGCAGCCCCATTGAGAGCAGTGCGTGCACTGCGTAAGTTAGTGGCGGACGGGTGAGTAACACGTGAGCAATCTGCCTTTAAGAGGGGGACAACAGTTGGAAACGACTGCTAATACCGCATGACACAGCACCGTGGCATCACGGAGCTGTCAAAGATTTATCGCTTAAAGATGAGCTCGCGTCTGATTAGATAGTTGGTGAGGTAACGGCTCACCAAGTCGACGATCAGTAGCCGGACTGAGAGGTTGAACGGCCACATTGGGACTGAGACACGGCCCAGACTCCTACGGGAGGCAGCAGTGGGGGATATTGCACAATGGGGGAAACCCTGATGCAGCGACGCCGCGTGAGGGAAGAAGGTTTTCGGATTGTAAACCTCTGTTAGCGGGGAAGATAATGACGGTACCCGCAAAGAAAGCCACGGCTAACTACGTGCCAGCAGCCGCGGTAATACGTAGGTGGCGAGCGTTGTCCGGAATTACTGGGTGTAAAGGGAGCGTAGGCGGGATTTTAAGTCAGATGTGAAATGTACAGGCTCAACCTGTGAGCTGCATTTGAAACTGAAATTCTTGAGTGAAGTAGAGGCAAGCGGAATTCCTAGTGTAGCGGTGAAATGCGTAGATATTAGGAGGAACACCGGTGGCGAAGGCGGCTTGCTGGGCTTTTACTGACGCTGAGGCTCGAAAGCGTGGGGAGCAAACAGGATTAGATACCCTGGTAGTCCACGCCGTAAACGATGATTACTAGGTGTGGGGGGATTGAACCCTTCCGTGCCGCAGCTAACGCATTAAGTAATCCACCTGGGGAGTACGTGCGCAAGCATGAAACTCAAAGGAATTGACGGGGGCCCGCACAAGCAGTGGAGTATGTGGTTTAATTCGAAGCAACGCGAAGAACCTTACCGGGGCTTGACATGGAGACGACCGGTGTAGAGATACACCTTCCCTTCGGGGCGGCTCACACAGGTGGTGCATGGTTGTCGTCAGCTCGTGTCGTGAGATGTTGGGTTAAGTCCCGCAACGAGCGCAACCCTTATCATTAGTTGCTACATTAAGTTGAGCACTCTAATGAGACTGCCGTTGGCAAAACGGAGGAAGGTGGGGATGACGTCAAATCATCATGCCCTTTATGTCCCGGGCTACACACGTACTACAATGGCATTTAACAATGGGTAGCGAAGCCGCGAGGTGGAGCCAATCCCCAAAAAGTGCCTCAGTTCAGATTGCAGGCTGCAACTCGCCTGCATGAAGTCGGAATTGCTAGTAATCGTGAATCAGCATGTCACGGTGAATACGTTCCCGGGCCTTGTACACACCGCCCGTCAAACCATGAGAGTTGGCAACACCCGAAGTCCGTAGTCTAACCTTTTAGGAGGGCGCGGCCGAAGGTGGGGTCGATGATTAGGGTTAAGTCGTAACAAGGTAGCCGTATCGGAAGGTGCGGCTGGATCACCTCCTTTCTATGGAGAACATGACAATTGACAGTTGACAATTGACAATTGACAGTTGTTTAAAATCGGCAGTTTTCACGCTGTCGAAAAAAGGTAAAAAAACTTTAGCAAACCAAGCGGGGTTTCCCTGCGCCGGTTTGAGGGGTTTGGGGCGAAAGCCCCATTAAAAAGTATTGTTCAATTTTGAGGGTGCAAAACCTTCAATTTAACAATCTGGGCGCATAGCTCAGGCGGTTAGAGCGCACGCCTGATAAGCGTGAGGTCGGTGGTTCGAGTCCACTTGTGCCCAGACACCACCACGGGGGTGTAGCTCAGTTGGGAGAGCACCTGCCTTGCAAGCAGGGGGTCAGGAGTTCGACTCTCCTCATCTCCATTGCAGACGGAGGTCTGCGGGTTTGGGGCGTAGCCCCATTCACTATAGCAAATCAAGCAGGGTTTCCCTGCGCCGATTTGGGGGTTTGGGGCGTAGCCCCATTCACTTTAGCAAATCAAGCAGGGTTTCCCTGCGCCGATTTGGGGGTTTGGGGCGTAGCCCCATTCAAAAGGTTCTTTGAAAATTGAATAGCAGTAAACTAAAATGTAAATTTTAGTTTGCAGAAGCAACAAAGAGGAAATCAAATATTCATTTTTTAGTAATTTTATTAAAAATTACAACGGTTAATCCGAATAGGCCCACGAGGGCAGGCTTTGCCTGCTTGAATGGCAAATAAAAAATGGGTAAATACAATTTCATTTAAGCCCACGAGAGCAAGCAACGCTTGCTTGAAGAGGGCAACAATTAATTATTCTTCTGTTGGCGGCAATGAAAATTGCCGTTTAAAAAATCAAAAGCCCGCGAGAGCAAGCAATGCTTGCTTGAAGGGCGAAATCATTTTGATTTGCGATAATTTGACTTAATTCTACGACTGGTTAAGCTATTAAGAGCGCAGGGGGGATGCCTTGGCATTGGGAGCCGAAGAAGGACGTGGTAAGCTGCGAAAAGCTGCGGGGATTGGCAAGCACGAATCGATCCGCAGATGTCCGAATGGAGAAATCCGGCAGGGGTCAAGCCCTGTCATCGTATACTGAATAAATAGGTATACGAGGGGAACCGCCCGAATTGAAACATCTTAGTAGGGCGAGGAAAAGAAATCAACCGAGATTCCGCGAGTAGTGGCGAGCGAAAGCGGAAGAGGCCAAACCGGACTTGTTTACAAGACCGGGGTATGGACCGCATTTAGCATCAACAAGTTTTAGCCGAAGTGCATGGGAAGGCACACCGAAGGGGGTGAGAGTCCCGTAGGCGAAAAGACGAGTTGGCGAGCGGTATCCTGAGTACCACGGGGCACGTGAAATCCCGTGGGAATAAGGGGGGACCATCCTCCAAGCCTAAATACTACCCAATGACCGATAGCGAACAGTACTGTGAAGGAAAGGTGAAAAGCACCCCGGGAGGGGAGTGAAAAAGAACCTGAAACCCTGTGCTTACAAGCACTTAGAGCGCGTCAATGCGTGATAAGGTACCTATTGTAGAATGGTCCGGCGAGTTATTGTGAGGAGCGAGGTTAAGAACTTAAGGTTCGGAGCCGAAGCGAAAGCGAGTGTTAAAAGCACGACAAAGTTACTTGCAATAGACCCGAAACCGGGTGACCTATCCATGTCCAGGTTGAAGTGAGGGTAAAACCTCATGGAGGACCGAACGCACGCCTGTTGAAATAGTCGGCGATGAGGTGTGGATAGCGGAGAAATTCTAATCGAACCCGGATATAGCTGGTTCTCCCCGAAATAGCTTTAGGGCTAGCGTCGCGATTGTAAGATTACCGGAGGTAGAGCACTGAATGAGTAAGGGGGCGAAAGCTTACCGACCTCTATCAAACTCCGAATGCCGGATAATCGATGCGCGGCAGTCACACTATGTGAGATAAGTTTCATAGTGGAAAGGGAAACAACCCAGACCTACAGCTAAGGTCCCCAAATATGATTAAGTGGAAAACGATGTGGAGTTGCACAGACAACCGGGATGTTGGCTTAGAAGCAGCCATTCATTCAAAGAGTTCGTAACAGATCACCGGTCGAGTGACTCTGCGCGGAAAATTTAACGGGGCTAAATCATATACCGAAGCTTAGGAGTCGCACATTTATGTGCGTACTGGTAGGGGAGCGTCGTATAAGGGGCGAAGCATGAGCGTGAGCGCGTGTGGACTTTATACGAGTGAGAATGCCGGAATGAGTAGCGAGAATTATGTGAGAATCATAATGGCCGAAAGCCCAAGGTTTTTGGAGGAAGGTTCGTCCGCTCCAAGTAAGTCGGAAGCTAAGGCGAGGCCGAAAGGCGTAGTCGATGCACAAACGGTTGAAATTCCGTTACCGCAGAAAGATTTAAACAAGAGGACACACCGAAAGGGATTGAGCCGGGCGTTGGTAGACCCGGTCGTAAGGGAGCGAATATTGAGTAGTGAAGCAATCTTGGAAGGTGGCGAGAAAAGCCTTGTGAATATCTAATGCGTCCGTACCGCAAACCGACACAGGTAGGCAGGAAGAGGATTCTAAGGCCAACGGGAGAAGGGTAGTTAAGGAACTCGGCAAAATGTCCCCGTAACTTCGGGATAAGGGGAGCTCACATATGTGAGCCGCAGAGAATAGTCCCAGGCAACTGTTTATCAAAAACACAGGTCTATGCTAAATCGAAAGATGACGTATATGGGCTGACGCCTGCCCGGTGCCGGAAGGTTAAGAGGAGGTGTGAGAGCACTGAATTGAAGCCCCGGTAAACGGCGGCCGTAACTATAACGGTCCTAAGGTAGCGAAATTCCTTGTCAGGTAAGTTCTGACCCGCACGAATGGCGTAATGATTTGGGAGCTGTCTCAACTGCCCGCCCGGCGAAATTGTAGTACCGGTGAAGATGCCGGTTACCCGCGACTAGACGGAAAGACCCCATGGAGCTTTACTGTAGTTTAATATTGGGTTTCGGCATTTCATGTACAGGATAGGTGGGAGACTATGAAGCGAGGGCGTCAGCTCGCGTGGAGTCAACCTTGGGATACCACTCTTGGAGTGTTGGAATTCTAACCTGCCGCCGTGAATCCGGCGGGGGGACATTGTTAGACGGGCAGTTTGACTGGGGCGGTCGCCTCCAAAAAAGTAACGGAGGCGCTCAATGGTTCGCTCAGCACGGACGGAAACCGTGCCTTAGAGTGCAAACGCGTAAGCGAGCCTAACTGCGAGACCGACGGGTCGAGCAGTAACGAAAGTTGGAGTTAGTGATCCGGCGGTATGTGAATGGAAATGCCGTCGCTCAACGGATAAAAGTTACCCTGGGGATAACAGGCTGATCTCCCCCAAGCGTCCACAGCGACGGGGAGGTTTGGCACCTCGATGTCGGCTCGTCACATCCTGGGGCTGTATTCGGTCCCAAGGGTTCGGCTGTTCGCCG